>DAWDVX010000024.1:0-38354 GCA_052346145.1 Collinsella sp. | reverse complement strand
CCGAAATGGCGCGAAGCACGCGGTTGACAAAACTATAGAGACACGTCCCAAATGACTACTTTGGGACGGGGCGCCGCGCAGCCGATAATATCGACCGTTCAGCATCTAGTTTTCTGACCCCTCACCTATTGATGCTGCGTCGTCCGCAATGCAGAGCGTGCGAGCAGCTCAACAGCCAAAAACCCGGCAGCGACTGTAATCGCCACCAGACCAATAGATGGTCTGCACTTACAGCACTCGCAAACAAGTTGCAACGGCACCGTAGATATTGGCGTCGTTACCCAGCTGTGCCGGGACCACGTGCGGACGAGGCATATCTTTCAGAAAACCGGTGTAGTGCGCCATGACGTCATCCATCTTACGGTCGAGCGCCTCGAACAGCGCGGGATGGCAGCTGATGCCACCACCAACCGCGAAGACCGCCGGGTCGATAACGCACTGCAGATTCACAAGCACACGATCAAACAGCTCAGCATAGGCATCCAATCCGCGCTGTACGGCGGCGACTTCGGACGCGCCCCCGTGCTCCAATAGCTCGAAGATCCGTCGGCCATCGAGGGCCTCCAGTTCAGCTTCATCCGAAATGCCAAGTTCGACTGCCACGAGATTCTGCAGGCCGTGCCATCCGCTCGAAGTCGCGAATGTATCGCAATGATCAAGCGGTTCGTTTACGTTGTTGGACAGGAAGCTGAACTCGCCCGCGAAACCGCCCGCACCCATCAGCACCCGGCCGTCAACCACGATGCCTCCGCCGATGCCCGTACCGATTACCGCCACGCAACCCACGTCCACGCCGCGCAACGCACCAGCAGCGTACTCACCAAGCGCACAGCTTTTGCCATCGTTGACAACGGTCACAGGCAACCCCAGTCGCTCGCGCAACACTCGACCAAGCGGAAACCCGTCCATGTACGGCAGCGCACCGCCGCGATGGATCGTCCCGTCCGGATCTGCCTCGTAACTGAAGATGCCACCCGGGGCCGAGATGCCCACGCCTACAACCTGTCCGCGATACGGCCCTACGAGTGCCGCGAGCGCGTCGACCAGCTGATCGGCCGAGACGAACGCCGTCGGAATCGAACCACGGTCACCAAACTCGTAGTTCTCATTCACAATCGCCCATTTGACGCTCGTTCCGCCGATATCAATTCCAAACAGCTGCCTCATGGCCGCTCCCCTCTCGCTCAATGCGTCTACATGCTCGCAGACTATTCCATAAAGGCCATGAGCCTGCGGTTGAGCAGACGACCCCAAAGTGTGCAGATACCGCCCGCCAGGAGCGTGGCGGCTACGGTGCCGACACCGATGCCCACCACAGCACCCGTACGCACCAGCCCGTAGACCAGTGCGATACATGCACAGCTCCCGTCAAAGAAATACTTCGCCTTACCAAATTCACAGTGAAACACCTGGGACGTAGACCATCATTCGACGCGTTGGACTCTACCGCATCACATCACTCTCTCGTTCGCATCTTCTCCTATCGACCGAATAGCACTCCGTGACATCGCCCCAGGGCATCACTCGTACGCATTGCCGCGACTCTACCGCAGCATCACGCATTTAGTACGAGATCGTCGCCTCGACGGCATGGCGCCAGCCGGCGATCTTTTTGGCTCGCTCGTCAGCGGGCATCGACGGCTCCACGATACCGCGGGCACCGTAGACGTCGACGACATCGCGCGTATACATGCCCAGCGCGATACCGCAGGCCCAAGCCGCGCCCAGACCGCTCATCTCGTCATTGCTCGCGATGCGGATGGGCGAGCCCACCAGGTCGCTCTCAAACTGCATCAGGTACGCATCGCGCGTGGGGCCGCCGTCAACACGAAGCTCGGCAAGCGCCGCGCCCGAATCCTCGACCATCGCATCAATGACGTCAAAGATCTGATAGGCGATCGACTCGTCGGCAGCCTTTACGAACTCCGCGCGACCCGTGGTGCGCGTCATGCCAAAAACGCATCCCTCGGCATCACTTGCCCAGTGCGGCGCACCCAGGCCGGTAAACGCCGGCACAAAGTAGACATGGCTCGCCGGGTTGGCGGCGTAGCACAGGTCGGTGACCTCCTCGGGGTTGTTGATGAGCTCCAGGTCGTCGCGCAGCCAGGTCTTGACGGCGCCGGCGTAGCTCACGTTGCCCTCGAGTACATACTCGGTCACGCCATCCATACGCCACGCAAGCGAGCTCGAAAGCCCGTGCGAGCTGGCGACAAACTCGTTGCCGACGTTCATCATGACCGAGCTGCCGGTGCCATAGGTCGCTTTGGCCATGCCGCGGCTGTGGCAACCCTGCGCAAACAGGGCCGCATGGCTGTCGCCCAGCACGCCGTGTACCGGCACGGGCGCGGGCAAAAAGCCGCCCAAGTCCGTTGTGCCAAACAGACCGTCGGAGTCGGTCACCTGCGGCAGGCAGGCCGGATCGATGCCAAAGGCCTCGCACACCGGCTCGCTCCAGCAGCCACGGCGCAGGTCGAAGAGCTGCGTGCGGCTGGCATTGGACCAGTCACAGCGAAACTCCGCGCCGCCCGTGAGCGTCCAGACCACCCAGGCATCGATGGTGCCCAGACACAGCTCACCCGACGCCGCGGCCTCGGCAGCCGCCGGAACGTTCGCAAGGATCCAAGCCATCTTGCCCGCCGGATAGTAGGGCGAAAGCACCAGGCCCGTTGTGTCACGTACCAGCTCTGCCACGCCTTCGCGCGCCGCAAGCTCGTCACACAGCTCGCGGGCGCGGGCACACTGCCACACCACGGCGTCGCACAGCGGCTCGCCCGTCGTGCGGTTCCAGGCAACGGTGGTCTCGCGCTGGTTGGAGATGCCAATACCGGCAATGTCGGCCGGATTGACCCCGGTCTCCTCCACCACGGCACGCGCCACGGCCAACACGTTGGCGGCGATCTCGACCGGATCATGGCTCACCCAGCCGGCATCATTGACAATCTGGCGATGCGAGCGGTCGGCACGATGAATCAGATGGCCGCCCTCGTCCACCAGCAGCGCCTTGGTGCCCTGCGTGGACTGATCGATTCCGATGATGTATTTGCTCATGTACTCTCCCATTCCTTCCGCCAAATCAAAGACAGCCTGGCGGACAAGGAGCGAGCGACCGCCAAGTGCCGCAGATTGCCGTGAAAGAGGAGCGCCGCGTACTTTGTGTACGCAAGCGACGGTTTGAACGGCAAGGTGCGGTGCTTGGCGGCCGCGCAGCGTCTGTGTCTACTAGTTGCCGAGGAACTCGGCAACGGTCTTGGCGATTCCTTCGCCGGTGAGGCCGTAGTGTGCGAAGACCTCGGGCGAGGTGCCGGTGATGACCGGCGCGTCGGGCAGGCTCAGGCACTTGACCGGACGCGGGCAATGCTCGCCCACGACCTGCGCGACCATGGAACCCAGACCGCCGAAGGGGCTGTGCTCCTCGACTGTCACGACGGCGCGCGTGGCACTGGCGGCCTCGATCACGGCCTCGGCGTCGAGCGGCTTGACGCAGTACATGTCGAGCACCGTTGCCGAAATACCCCGCTCGGCCAGCAGGTCGGCGGCGTCCACGGCGTGGCGGACCATCTCGCCGGTGGCGACGATCGTCACATCGGTGCCGCGGCGCACCCAGGTAGCGCGGTCCATCTGGAACGGGCACTCGTCCTCGGTATACACGTCCTCGACCGGGTTGCGGCCCACGCGGATATAGGCCGGCTTGTTGTCGGCAACCAGGGCGCGCACAAGCTCGGCAGTCTGAAAACGATCGCTCGGCAGATACACTCGCATGTTGGGGATCGCGCTCATGGCGGCGATATCCTGAGCGGAATGGTGGCTCATACCCAGGGCGCCGTAGGACACGCCGCCCGAGATGCCGATGAGCTTGACGTTGGTGTTGGAGTACGAAACGTCGACCTTGCACTGCTCATACGAACGCGTGGTCACAAAGGACGCCGGCGAGGCGGCCCAGGCCTTCTTGCCGCACGAAGCCATGCCGGCGGCGATGCTCACCAGGTCCTGCTCGGCGATGCCGACCTCAACGGACTGCTGGGGATACTGATCGAAGAACGGCGTGAGCGATGCGGAGCCGCGGGAGTCGGAGCACAGGACGACGATGTCCTTATCGGTCTCGGCGGCCTCGAGCAGCGTGTCGCAGATAACCTTGCGGTTGGCGATCTTGTTAGCCATTGATGGCCTCCTTATGGGCAGCGAAATCGGCGATGATCTGGGCATATTCCTCGTCGTTGGGCAGGTGGTGATGCCAGCCGGCCTTGTCCTCCATGACGGGCGAGCCGTAGCCCTTCACCGTGTTGAGGATGATGACCGTGGGCTTACCCTTGGTCTCGGCCGCAAGCGTCAGCGCAGCGTCGATGGCCTGGACGTCGTTGCCCGGAATGGAGAGCACGTTCCAGCCGAAGGCGGCCCAGCGCTCCTCCTGTGAGTCCTGCTTCATGACGTCCTCGGTGCTGCCGCTGATCTGCAGGCGGTTGCGGTCCACGAGCGCGCACAGGTTATCGAGCTGGTAGTTGCCGCCGCTCATGGCGCCTTCCCAGACCGAGCCCTCGGCAAGCTCGCCGTCGCCCATGATGGTGTAGACGCGGTAGTCGCGGCCGTCCATCTTGCCGGCAAGCGCCATGCCGACGGCCACGGGCAGGCCATGGCCCAGCGAACCGGAGTTCATCTCGATGCCCTTGAGCTTGTTGTTGGGGTGGCCGATGTAGGGGCTGCCGAACTTGGAGAAGCGGGCCTTGACGTCGTCGAGGTCCAGATAGCCCTCGTGGCAGAGCACCGCGTAGTATGCCTCCATGGCGTGGCCCTTGGAGAGCACGAAACGGTCGCGGTCGGGATCGTCGACGGTTTCGGGCGAAATGTTAAGGTGGTTGGCATAGAGGGTCATGAGGGCGTCGATCACCGACATGTCGCCGCCAATATGGCCGCCGGCGCCGGCCATGATGATGTCGACGCAATCGCGGCGAAGGTCCCAACGCAGGGACTCAAGCTCTTCGATAGTTGCCATTTCTACTCTCCTCGCAGGTAGGCTTTGACGTCTTCTTCAATGGGGTCGTACAGGTCGGGCTGGATGCCAATGTACTTGCAGGCCTCGTAGAGCACCGGTACCACGTTGGCGTGAATAGCGACGCAGTGATGAATGTAGGGACCCTCGACGATCTTGGCCTCGAGGCGCTTGAGGTTTTCGACCTCGACCCACAGGTAGGTGCCCATGCCGGCCGGGCCGTCGATGCCGCGGGCATTGCCCAGCAGCAGCGAGTACTCGCCGTTGTCGCCGTCAAAGCGGGCAAGGGTGAGGTCGCCGTGCTTGGCCTCGGCCGTCAGCGCGCCGGGGTGATCGAAAGCCAGCGGGTAAGTGAGCTTGGGCTTGACGGCCGCGCAGCTGCAGGGCCAGGGGCCGCAGTGCTGCAGCAGCTCGCCGTTCTCGTTATCGGGATGACGCACGGTCCAGTCGGCGAACATGCCGCGGTGACGGCCCAGGTCGGCGGCCTCGACCATCAGCGCGGTGATAGCGCCATGGATGTCGGTCTCGCATACGATAGGAATGCCCATCTCGTTGAGGATGGCGTTGGCGGCGCAGGGCATAATGCCCAGCTCGTCCTGCAGAGCGTTCCAGCACTGAATGGCACCGGCGTTGCAGCCATACTTCTCGACCAAGCGCTTCATGGCGATAGCAAGACCGGCGACCGCGGGGACCTTATCCTCGGGGATGCAGATCTCAAAGCTGTCACCAATGTGGGCGAGCATGGCTGCCATGGCCTGCTCGTCAGCCTGGGCGTCGCGCACGGCCTGGACAAGCTCGGTCATGGGGATGGGCGAAAGCTGGATGTTGAACTTCTCGAGCAGCTCGCCCTCGTTGCACATGGTCGACCAGAAATCGAACGGACGGGTGGCCATCTGCAGGATGCGGGTGTGCTTGAAAGTCTTGACCACGTTGCACACGGCCAAAAAGTCCCAGACACCGCGCTCGAACTCGGGATCGGTCAGACGGCAGTTGGTCATGTAGGTGAAGGGAACCTGGAAGCGACGCAGGACCTTGCCGGTGGCGAACAGGCCGCACTGGCTATCGCGCAGACGGGTGCCGTCGGGCTCGGGGCGCTCGTCGCGCGGACCCCACAGCAGCACGGGCAGGCCGAGCTCGCGGGCAAGGCGAGCGCAAACGTACTCGGTACCAAAGTTGGCGTGGCAGAGCATGATGCCGTCGACGCCCTCGGCGCGGAACTTCTCGACGATAGGCGCGATATGGCTGTCGTCGAACAGCAGGCCCTCGTCGTTGATGTCGTCGATATCCACAATCTCGACGCCGATCTCGCGCAGGCGATCAGCCGTCAGACCGCGATACTTGATCGCGTCCGGCGCGCTAAAGATACTGCGGCGCGTGGGCACAAAGCCGAGCTTGATCTTGTCCATGTACGTCCTCCCCTAGTCACATGTTCAGTAAACAGACGCATGTTTCGTTTTGTTCTGTTTACTAAATGTTTTACTCTACTGTTTAGAAGTTTAACGCGAAATACCCGTAGACGGTAGAGAAATCAGCCTAAACGGTATGTAAACAAACTGAACATACAAGGGCATCAAAAAGAGGGCCCAAAGGACCCTCTCTTAGTAGCGTTATGTATGGCTGCCTTAGCGAGCTTTGCCTCCCTACGACCCAGCGTTGCCTTTGCCTAGATCTCACGCACGCTTTGGCGCTCGACAAAATAGGTCGACACGGCCGTCTTGCAGGTATAGCTCTTGGGATTGCGGATGTTGCCCACCAGGCGGCGCACCGCGATCTCGCCCACCTCGTGCTTGGGAACATGCACCGTGGTGAGCGGCGGGTTGGAGAAGGCGCCCAAAGACAGGTCGTCAAAGCCGATGATCGAGACATCCTCGGGCACGCGAATACCGTGCTCGTTGAACGCGCGCATGGCGCCCACGGCGAGCACGTCGTTCTCGGCAAAGAAAGCCGTCGGCAGATCGTCGCGCGAGACGCTGTCGAGCCACACGCCCATGTCGCGATAGGCACCCTCGAGCGTGGTGCCCAACGTGACACGCCATGCCGGATTGGCCTCGAGGCCCGCGTCCTCAAGCGCTTGGCGATAGCCGCGCTCGCGGTCCTTAAAGTTGCGGATCCGAAGGTCGCCCGCCAGATAGCCGATTTGCCTGTGGCCTTTCTCGATAAGGTAATCCACGGCACGCAGCACCGAATCGGTGTTGGCGATGACTACGGCATCGAAGTACTGGCGATCGCTCCAGCCGTCGAGCACAATCAGGTGGGCGGCAGCGTCGGCGAACAGGGCGTAGTCCTCCTCGCCCAGCTCGGTACCCATCAGCACGATGGCGGCCGACGGGTCGGCGATCAGGCCCTCGACCTGCGGGCGCACGGCGTCCAGGTCGCTAAAGTCGAGCGAGACAAAGCTCGTGCTCATGCCGTGGCGACGCGCCTGGCGCTCCACGCCCTCGATGACCGCGGGATGGAAGGTGCTCTCGTCCAGGATGGCGCCCGTCTTGCGCGCAAGCACAAACTGGATGCTCTCGAGCTGCGTCGACTGCTGATAGCCAAGCGACTGCGCGCACTCCAGGATGACCTTGGCGGTCTCCTCGCTCACGCTGCGCTTGCGGTTGAGCGCGTTGGACACGGTTGCGGGCGAAAAGCCGGTAATGCGGCTGATCTCGCGGACGCTTGCTTTAGCCATCGTTCCCCCTAGCATCGGTCGCGGCCGAGCATCGTGGCTTGACCGCCCCGTGGCTCGGCAACTAAACGACCGCAAATTCAATCTAAACAGAATAGTAAATGTTTAATAGCTAGTTTAGCCTGTTGTCAAGCGAAGTGGCACGACTATTCCCCCAACGGGCGCATTTGTCCATCTTAACGTTATTACGCAAGGTCTTCGCCATTGCTTGCTATTACGCGTCGGTACCATTCGAAGCTTTTCTTTTTACGTCTCTCAAACGAGCCCGCACCGCTATCGTCTCGATCGACATAGATAAACCCGTAGCGCTTACGCATCTGTCCTGTGGCGACCGAAACCAAATCGATCGGGCCCCAACAGGTATATCCCATGAGTTCCACCCCGTCGAGCTCGACGGTCTCCCTCATCGCCTCGATGTGGGCCCGCAGGTATTCAACTCGATAGTCGTCTTCTATTTCACCCGAATCTTCCGGCACATCAGGAGCACCCAAACCGTTTTCGACGATGAACAGCGGCTTTTGATAGCGATCCCAGATTTCATTCATGGTGACGCGCAGCCCTTTGGGGTCGATAAACCTCCCCCAAGGCTCCTGTGTTAGATACGGATTAGGCGCCGAGCGAAGAAGGTTCGAATCGAACTGACCTTCCGCATGCGCTTTTGCGACGCGCGTCGAGTAATACGAAAACGAGACGAAATCGACCAGGTTTGCAGCCAGTACTTCGCGGTCATCATCCCGATAGGGCACCTCAAAACCATGGCGGGCGTATTCCTTGAGAACATAGCTCGGGTACGCACCGCGCACCTGGACGTCGGTAAACATGTAATGGCTGCGATTCTCAGCCTGCGCAGCCAGCACATCGTCCGGATCACATGTAGCCGGATAGAAGACACCTGCGTTGAGCATGCAACCGATCTTCGCCCCAGGGCACAGTTCATGACACGCCCCGACCGCACGGGCGCTCGCAACCAATACATGGTGCACGGCCGTGTGAACCGTTGCATAGCGATTCTCCCCTTGCTCGAAGATGATCCCCGCCGCCATAAAGCACGCCTGCGTCATGATGTTGATCTCGTTAAAGGTCAGCCAATAATTGACCAATCCCCGATAGCGCTCGAACACGGTACGCGAATATCGCTCGAACAGGTCGACCAACCTGCGATCGCGCCATCCGCCATACGCATCGACGAGATGCATGGGGACATCATAGTGGTTGAGCGTCACCAAAGGCTCAATGTCATGCGCGCGACACGTCCTAAAAACATCCTCGTAAAAGGCAAGGCCTTCTTCATTGGGCTCGGCTTCGTCTCCTTTGGGAAAAATGCGGCTCCAGGCGATTGATAAGCGCAGGCATTTAAAACCCATCTGGGCAAACAGTTCAATATCCTGCTTGTACCTATGGTAAAAATCAATGCCCTTGCGAGCGGGATAGAAGCTGTCGGGTGCCAACGCACGCGGATCAAGGTCTCCCCGCATGACGTCCATGCGTTGATCGCCAAACGGCAGCATGTCGGAATTGGCTAAACCGCGACCGCCTTCGTTCCATCCTCCCTCGCACTGGTTTGCAGCCAGAGCCCCGCCCCATAAAAAATCTTCTCTAAACATTATGGTGTCGTCCTTTCTATCAAATTCCCGGCCCACACTGTCGAACGCAACGGACTCGGCAAGTGCCGCGCAACAGCACAGTACCGTTGCGCGGCCAAGGGGTCGGACCGCGCAACGGCTGGGGAGCATATTTGTGTAGTAGCCTCTTATGCCTCGACGGATTCAACGGCCTCAGAATCGCCGCTCTTGGACTTCAACGGCATCTTCTCCTGTCCTTCAAATCCAAAAATCATCGCCAACGCAAACGTCACGGCACCGCCAGCAAGACACCCGATGGTGCCAGGGATGATATCCTGAGCAAACATGAGCACGTTCATCCATGGGAAACCAACGCCAGTGAAGATATAGACGTTGGCATGAAGAAGGCTTACCAGCAGACCACCGACAGCACCACCAATCATGTTCCAGGCAAGAGCCTTCTTGTCGCGAAACAGGATGCCGTAGATGATGGGCTCACTCACGCGACCGAAGGCATAGGTGATGAACAAGTTCCAGCCCGTGGCTCGACTCTCCTTGTCCTTAGCGCGCAGGCCATAGGCGAGCGCGATGGCAAGCGTGGTGTAGGCTACAACCGCGGTGCCGGGGTATAAGATGGCGTCGTAACCGTTCTGGAGCGCGGCGGGCAATATGGCGGTATAGATCGGCACGTGCATGCCGGTGGCGATGATCAGATTCCAGAATGCGCCGATAACCGCGGTCGCAGCGGGACCGGCAACAGAGGCGAGCCAAATGATGAAATCGGCCACAAGGCCCATGACAAATTGGACGGCAGGGCCGCAGAGGCACAGCGCGACCGGCAACATCACGAGCACCGTACCCACGGGTACGATCAGAATGCGCAACATATCAGGCGAGATCTTCTTAAAGAAGCGCTCAACATAGGACTGGGCCCAGGTGATCAAGATGACCGGAAGAACAGCCTGGGTGTAGTTGACGAGCTGCATGGGGATGCCGAAGACGCTGAAAGGCTTTCCGTCCTCAACAATAGCGAGCATGTCGGGATAAATCATCACAACAGCGATGAGCAGTGCCAGCACAGGACTCGTTTTGAACTTCTTAGCCGAGCTATAGGCGGCAAACACCGGGAAGTAGTAATACGCCGCATCGCCCACCAGGGAAAGGATCCGATACAGGTCGCTCGTTTCGGACATAAAACCGGCGCCTTCGGGCCCAAACAGAATAACGAGCATCTTGAAGATACCGGCGACACAAAAGATCGGAAGGATCGGGGTGATAGCGCCGCTCACGGCATCGAGCAGCTGATTGAAGAGGTGCTTGGGCGCCAAGCGCTCCTTCCAGCTAAGCTGAGGGCCATCGAGTTCCTCGTCAATCGATACCGTGACCTCGAATCCGCCCTGCTTACAAACCTCGTCGTAGACCTTGTCGACCGTGGGCCCGACCACCAGCTGCACCTGCCCTCCGGCGTGCACGACGCTGATGATAGACGAGATGTCCTCAAGCTTCTCATCATTCGAGAGGCTTTCATCCTTGAGGTTGAAGCGCAGGCGCGTCATGCAATGCGTAACCGAAGCCACGTTTTCCGCCCCGCCCACAGTGGAGAGAATCTGCTCTGCCACCTTTTTGTAATTTGCCATCATTGGCTCCTTTGCACAATCTTGGCTTACTGTTCGAATCGGCAAAGGTCATGCCCCGAATGGCTACGGGTTACAATCCTTTTTTGGAGATGATCCGGTTGAGATGGATCATCAGATAGAGTTCCTCCTCCTCGGAGAGCGTGGCGTCCCACGTTTCACGACAATAGGAACCGATATGCTTCACGCACTCTGCCAACTGCGGAAACTCCTCACGAAAGTTCTTGTACATCTGCATGTTGGCGCTGTTCAGCGACTCGCCGGCTTGAATGCGCTTGAACAGGTACCGCAGATGCGTGGCGAAGCGGGTGAAATCAAAGGAATCGCGGTCGACAATAATGCGGAAATCGCTTTCGAGAATCTCGATAACGTCCTCGAGCATATCGTCGAACTGCTTTGCGGGCTCGGCCGTGGCTTTGACGGCTTCAACAACCCGTGCGTTCACGAGATTCATCGCAATACTGGCAATCTCATCCTTGGGAAGCCGCTCTCCGAGCTCCTTCTCGAGTCGCATGACGATAAACTGGGCAGCCTTGTATTCCTTCGGATACGTCTCCCGCACTTCATAGGCAAGAGGCATCGCGATGCGGACCCCCTTTTGGGCTCGCGCAACGGCAAACGACAGGTGATCAGCCATGAACAGCGTCGCATTGGTCGAGAGGTCGTAGGGCAGTTCGTTGGCAACGATGTCCATAACTTTCGCCGCAAACATCACGATATCCGAGGGAAGATCCCTCATGACATCTTGTCCTTTAGGATCAATGTCGTAAAACGTATGCTCGATTTTAGAAAGAGGGAGCTCTCGAGGAAAATCTCCGCCGAAACCGACGCCCCTGCCCATGGCGATGACATCTCGCCCCTGTCCGTCACGGCAAAGAACCGCGTTGTTGTTAAGCTTTTTAATTGCAAGCATGGTGAACCTCCTTTCAAGAACACTCACAGAAAAAGGCATGATAGCCAATAGCAGTGCTATTGCGGTCATGCCTTACGTAACAATCCGTGTTGTATTGCTCTTGGGCATGCCTCCACACAGGAGTAACAATCCAAGATGCAGAATGCATTATAGCGCTCTCCCCGCCCCGGGGACCATCGGGCTGGCGAACGGTAGATGTCGGCCCGCCAGCGGCCACATCGAGCAGATGGGCGTGCTTCGATCCCGAGCCTAGCCTAGGATGCGGGCCATGCGCGCCTTGAACTCGGACAGAAAGCGCGGGGCGTCCACGGTGAGTGCCACAAGCGCGCTCTTGTCGGGGTCGGACAGGCGATGCTCGTCGCAGATAGTGCGGCCGCGATACTCGCCGAGCAGGTCGACGCGCAAGTTGCAACCAAGTGCGCCCACGAGCGTGGGGTCAATCGCCACAGCGACGGCAAGCGGATCGTGCAGCGCACAGCCGCCAAGATAAGGCGCGTTCATCTCGTACGAGCCAATGTAGTGCTCCACCATGCTCGCAAACGCGCAACCGGCCATGGTGCCCGAGCCCGTCCAGCCGGCAATGTCGCGACGCGTGAGCACCACGCGATGCGTCACATCCAGACCCACCATAGTGAGCTTGCGGCCCGAACGCAGCACGGCATCAGCCGCCTCGGGATCGCTTGCCATGTTGGCCTCGGCGCCCGCACTCACGTTTCCGGGCACGGTAAGCGCACCGCCCATCACGACCACGCGACCGATAGACATCATCGCCGCCGCATCGCGCTCCAAGGCAAGCGCCAGGTTGGAGAGCGGACCGGTCGCCACGTAGACCAGATCGGGGCCATAGGTGCGCGCGGCATCAATCAGATAATCGACCGCCGCGTTACCGTCGGCCGACGTCGCCCCAACCGGCTCGTACGGCGACGCGGGCACGCTCGCCCCGCCAATGCCGTTTTTACCATGGATGAGCGTGGTGGACGCCGGCGGCGTATAGGGCTCGGTCGCCTTGATGGGTCGGTCGGCGCCCAGGTACACCGGCACCTCGGGGCGACCCAGCAGGTCGAGCACGGCCAGGCAGTTATGCGCCGACTGGTCTACGCGCACGTTGCCAAAGCACGTGGTAATGCCCACGAGCTCCACCTCGGGGCTCGCGATGGCATAGGCGAGCGCCATCGCATCGTCTACGCCCATATCCAGATCAAGGATCAGCTTCTTGGTTGCCATTGTTCTACTCCGCTTCTCCGTCTAAACCGTCTAAACCAAACTTACGCTCAACTTCGGCGCGCGTGGGAATCGATTGCTGAGCACCCAGGCGCGATACCGTCACTGCCGAGGCGCGAGCGCCTGCGACCATGCACTCAAAAAGGGGCAAGCCCTGCAGCCGAGCCGCCGCAAGTGCGCCGATAAACGTATCGCCGGCGGCCGTCGTGTCGACCACCTCGCTAGAGAGCGCCGGCATGCGTAGCAGCCCTCCATCATCGCCGAGCGTAACCGATCCGGATCCGCCCAGTGTGATAACCGCGGCACCGACACCCTTAGCGAGCAAGGCCTTAAGCGCGGCCACGCAGCTCGCGTCACCCGTGGGCAAGATGCCCGTCAGCACCTGGCACTCGGTCTCGTTGGGACAAACCAAGTCGACCGCAGGCCACGCTCCCGCCGGCAGGTCGCAGGCGGGCGCCGGATTAAAGACCGTATAGAACCCCAACCCGTGGGCGCAAGAGAGCGCCGCAGCCGTTGCCATCAGGTCGCATTCGCCCTGGGCGATAAAGACGCTTCCGGCAGCCGGGGCAATCTCGCTGGCATCGCCGTCGAGCTCGTCGGCCACCAAGCGCCTCAGTGCGCGGGCAACGTCCTCGCCCGCAAGCGCATGGTTGGCGCCCGGCGACAGCACGATGCGGTTGTCGCTCTCGCAGCGAATGATAGTCGCGGTACC
Organism: Collinsella sp.; assembly: GCA_052346145.1. GTDB lineage: Bacteria > Actinomycetota > Coriobacteriia > Coriobacteriales > Coriobacteriaceae > Collinsella. The sequence continues at coordinate 24,657 of DAWDVX010000024.1, read as the reverse complement.
GGTCTCCACGTCATCGCGACGCGCCACAAACTCAACGCCCACGCCGGCATCCTGGAGCCCTGCCACGAGCGCATCGCCAAAGGTATCGCGCCCAACAGCGCCGATCATGCACGTGCGCGCACCCATGCGCGCAGCGGCAACGGCCTGATTGGCTCCCTTACCGCCGGCGTTGGTGATAAAACCGCTGCCATCGACCGTCTCGCCCGCGCGCGGCATGCGCTCGCACGCCACCGAAAGGTCCATGTTCATGCTGCCGAACACCGCAACGATGCTGTGATCCGCCATGGAAACCTCCTCGCCTTCAGGCTTTGCGCCCACCGTCGACCAACGATTGTGCACTCTCGCACCCCCTATAACTTTAGTCCACTTTGATGTGGACGCGCGCTTGAGCTTGCGCCAGCAGCAAGCATTCACAGGGGCAGGCAGCTACAATGAATACGTGCTGATTATTCTCGTCATTGGATGATGTTTTATGGAACAATTCTCGCAATCGGGCTCGCGCGGTCGACGCCGCACGGGCAACGAGCCGGCGCCGCACGAACGCGTGAAGGGCGAGCGCCGTGCCAACGAGCCGCGACGCACCGCAAGCCCCCATCGCGCTTCTGCCAACAACGCGGGCCGCGCCAACACTCCCGCCGCGGAGCAGACGCCTGCTCGCCCCAAGTCCCGCTACATCCCTGCGCTCGACGGCCTGCGCACGCTTGCCGTCGTCGCGGTGGTGCTCTATCACCTCAACCTCACGTGGGCTCAGGGCGGCCTGCTCGGCGTCACGATCTTCTTTGTGCTTTCGGGCTATCTGATCACGCGCTTGCTGCTCAACGAAGTCGCTAAGACCGGCCGCATCGACCTTAAGAGCTTCTGGATTCGCCGCATCCGTCGCCTAGCCCCCGCCGTGGTAACGGTAGTGTTCGTGACCTGCGCGTTGTGCACCATCTTTAACCACGTGATGCTCACCAAGATGCGCCCCGACATCCTGCCGTCGCTGCTGTTCTTCAACAACTGGTGGCAGATTGCCCAAAACGTCTCGTACTTCAATGCCCTGGGCGACCCTTCGCCGCTCACGCACTTTTGGTCGCTTGCCATCGAGGAACAGTTCTACCTGATTTGGCCGCCGCTGCTGTTTGCCATGGTATCCATGCATGTGAGCAAGCCCAACACGCGCCGCGTGGTTCTGGGCCTTGCCGCGGTATCTGCCCTCGCCATGATGGTACTTTACAACCCTGCCGCCGACCCCAGCCGCGTGTACTACGGCACCGACACCCGCGTATTCTCGCTGCTGCTGGGTGCCTGGATGGCCTTTATCCCCGACCGCGACCTGGCTCCGGTGCGTCTCGCGCATCGTTTGGGTCTCAATCGCCTGGCTGGTGCCGCCAAGCGCGGCAAGAACGCCGAGGGCAAGCCTGGCGAGAAGGCCGGCGAAGCAGCCGAGACCGCCCCGGCACAGCCAAGCGCCCTCGTGCGCTTTTGGTCCTCGCCCGCATCCATCGATGTGCTGGGCGTCGTGGGTCTGGTTGGCCTTGCCGCCATGGTCGCGCTCACCAACGGCTACACCGCGTTCCAGTATCGCGGCGGCACGCTGTTATGCTCCATCCTCACGCTCATGGTCATCGCGGCTTGCGTGCAGCCCCAGGGAATGGTTGCCCGTGCGCTGTCCGCCGAGCCGCTCGTGTGGGTTGGCAAGCGCTCGTACAGCATCTACCTGTGGCACTATCCGCTGCTGTTGCTCATGAACCCGGTCGCCAACATCAACGATACGCCCTGGTGGCAGTACATCTTGCAGGTACTTGTGGTGGTCGCCGTAGCCGAGTGCTCCTATCGCTTTATCGAAACGCCGTTTAGGAAGGGCGCCTTCGGCCGCACCGTCGCCGAATTCCGCGATGGCACCACCACGCCCGCCAACTGGGCACGCGCGCACGTCCCTGTCTGCGCAGCCTGCGCTGTCGTGCTGGTCGTTGCGCTGGGCGGCCTGATCTTTGTGCCCGAGACGTCTGCGCTGAGCGGCGAGGGCGCCGAAGTTCTGAACAAGGAAGCCAAAAACACCGCGCCCACCGACCAGCAGGCGGCCGACGACACCGACAAGGACAACGACGGCTTCCCCGATGGCTCCTACGACCTGTTGATGATCGGTGACTCCGTGTCGCTGCGCGCCGTTGATTCCTTTGACGGCGTGTTCCCGCACAGCCATATCGATGCCGAAAAGGGCCGCCAGTTTGATGCGGGCCGCGCGACATTTGAGGGCTATATCCAGCAGAACCTTGCCGGCAAGATCGTGGTCTTTGCCCTAGGCACCAACGGTTTGGTAACGGACGCCCAGGTCGACGCGATCATGGCCGACGCCGGCGAGCAGCGCATTGTCGTGTTTGTAAACACGCGTAGCCCGCAGCCGTGGGTCGGGTCCACGAACCAGGCCATCGCCAACGCCGCCACGCGCTACAAGAATGTACGCGTTATCGACTGGTACGGGCACAGCGCCAACCGCAACGACCTGTTCGACGGCGACGGCACGCACCTGTCGACTACCGGCGTGACCGAGTACCTCAACCTGATCCACGATGCGGTCAAGAAAGACCTGCCCGTGCACCCCGAAGACCACGTCAACGATCCGCAGCCGGCAGCCGTCAAGTCCGCCGCTGACGCACTCGTCAATGCCCTCGCCTACAAGCCGCACAAGCTGGGCACCGACAAGTAACACGCAGCCAAATCTGCGTACACCCGCAGGGGGCGTCGGCCACGGCCGACGCCCCCTGCGGCAGTTAAGGACACTCCTTTTGCACCAGCACCCGGAAGCACTCCTGGCGCAGCCAATGAAGACCTCTACGGGTGAATTCCAAGCCGCTCCGCCGCTCCAGACATCATTTCCGCGCCTCGCGCCTGCCCCAAACAATCAAAACAAGCCCTTTTCGCCGCAACCTCAAAGGGCTGTGGGCAAAAAAGGGCAAATATGAGTACTGTTACCATTTTAGTCGCAGGCAAAACCACCCAAAATGATGTTCGGGCGACCCCTACAGCCCCCTAAAGCAACCAACCTGACTGGTTTAAGGCGTATTGAAGCCAATTTTAATGAACATACTATAGGTTATGTTCATTATCTTTTTGGATGTAAATGCTATTCACTTAGCAACAGTACTCATATTTGGCATTTTTTGCCCACTGCCATATAACTAACACCCTGTAGCAGACAAAAAACAGGCCGCAGCCCATCGCTGCGGCCTGTTCGGAAGCAAAAGTGGGCGTTAAGCGCTGTAGCCCATCGCTTGCAGCACAAACATGACGACCGTCAGCACCGTAATCACGCCGATAGTCGCCCAAGTGAGCACATTCCACACGCGGCCGTTGCGATTGGCGCCCATAATGTGGCGATCCGCCGCGATAACCACCTGGAATACCAAGACTACGGGCAGCAGCACGCCGTTGATGACCTGCGAGGTCATCATAATCTGGAACAAATCGACGCCAGGCATGAGCACCAACACGGCAGAAATACCGATAATGGCCGTAATGATGCCGCGGTAAACCGGGGCCTCGTCCCAGCTGCGATCGGCGCCGCGCTCCCAACCAAAAGCCTCGCAGATGGCACTCGACGTAACGCCCGGCAGCACGCAGGCAGCCAAAAAGCTCGCAGCGACCAGGCCCGAGGCAAACAGTACCGTGGACCACTGGCCCGCGATGGGCTCCAGCGCGCGGGCGGCATCGGCGGCATCGCTAATCTGAATACCCGCCGGGAACAGCACCGTACCGGTCGTGATGATAATGAAGCCCGCAATGATATCAGCAGCGATCGAGCCGCTCACGGTATCAATACGCTGCAGCACGATGTCGTCCTCGCCCGCATTCTTATCGACCACGTTATTCTGAGCCAAGAAGATCATCCACGGTGCGATGGTGGTACCGATCGTTGCGACCACGAGCGACACGTAGCTGGGATCGTTCTGAATATTGGGGACGACCAAGTCGACCGCGACCTCGCCCCAGTTGGGGCCGGCCATAAACGCGGCGACGATGTAGGTTACGAACACGCAGCTTACCAGCAGCAAAATCTTCTCGATGCGCTGGAAACTGCCCGACATGGTAAGCATCCACACCAGCAGCGCCACGAGCGGCACCGAGATGCTCGCCGGAACGCCAAACAGAGCAAGGCCACTCGCGATACCCGCGAACTCCGAAATGGTCACCGCCGTGTTGGCGATCAACAGCGCCGCCATGGCCAGCACGCTCTTGCGCACGCCAAAGCGCTCGCGAATGAGCGACGCCAGGCCCTTACCCGTGACGCATCCGCAGCGCGCCGCGGTCTCCTGCGTCACGATAAGCAGCACGGTCATGACGGGAAGCATCCAGAGCATCTTATAGCCATAGCTGGCGCCAGCGCTGGAATACGTGGCGATGCCGCCGGCGTCATTGCCCGAAAGCGCCGCCAGAAGACCGGGGCCCATGGCGCCAAAGATAGCCGCAATGGTCAGCTTTTGCTTGGTGCTCGGCTTTTGCTTCGTATTTTGCACGCGACCACCTACCCCATGACCGACATGGTGAGCAGCACCGCAGCAGCACAGTACGCCACACACGAGATCATGACGGCGATGACGTTCATGGCGGTGCCCGACGTATTGAGGTCGTGCTCATCGCGCCAGAACAGCACCATCAGGTAAATCACGGCGCTCATGTTGCCCACCAGGCAGATGATGGCCGCGATGTTAAAGCAGCCGGTAAAGAGCTGCTCCTCAAGCATAGGGGCATCGAGGAACGCGGCGGAGCGCACCAGCTGCGCACACAGATAGGTCACGAGCGAAAGGATCAGGCCCATACCCGTGCTCTGGAAGAAGAATCCCAGGTACGGTTTGGGCTCGTCGTCGTGACCGTCGTACTCGAGGAAGTAGTTCTTGACGAACGACACCATGCGTGAGGCAGCCAGCAGCACGAGCGGCATGGCGCACATGGGGAACACCACCAGATGCGCGGAGCCGAGCGCCGTTCCCAGCACGGTCGCCATGATGCACGACGCGATGCCCCATACAACAACCCAGTACTGGCGATGCACGAACCAGCTGAGCACGTTCGTCGAGTCGTCCGACGCGCTGTCGCCCGAGCCGACACCGGCGATCTGCAGGTCCTCCTGATGCTCCTCGGCGATAACGTCCATGGCGTCGTCGAAGGTTACGATACCCAGGATATGACGGTTCTCGTCGCAGACGGGGATAGCGACCAGGTCGTACTTGGTCATCTCGTCCGTCACGTCTTCCTGGTCCTCGTCGGGCGACACGTAGACCAGGTCGCGATAGGCCAGCTGACCCAGCGTGGCGTCGCGGTCGGCTACGATCAGCGTGCGCAGCGAAAGCACACCGGTCAGCATGCCGCTCGGATCCTCGGTATAGACGTAGTAGACGCTCTCGAAGTCCTCGTCGAGCTCGCGAATCGCCTCGATGGCGTCACCGACCGTTGCCGTGGCGGGCAGGGAGACAAACTCCGAGGTCATGATGCGGCCGGCGGTGTTGTCCTCATACCCCAGCAGGTTACGAATCGCCTTCTCCTCCTTGACGCCCATCAGGCGCAGGAGCTTCTCGGCCTTCTCGTAATCGAGCTCGTCGATCAGGTCGGCTGCATCGTCCGGATCCATCATGGCCAGCATCGACGATGCGTCCGTGTCGGACAGCCCCTCGAGCATCTCGGTCATAAGCTCGTCGTCATCGAACTCCGAGATGGCCTCGGCGGCCTGGGCAGTATCGAGCTGCGCAAACACCTGCGCACGCAGGCGCGGGTCGAGCTGCTCGATAATGTCGGCGATGTCGGCAGGGTGCAGCTCGCCGAGCGTCTTGTGCGACACCGAGAGTTGAATGTTCTTGGTCGAGCGGTCGAGCAGGTCCATGTAGGACCAAGCGATGATGTCCTCGCTGAGCGGCTTGCCCAGGTGCTTCATAAAGCCTTCGACGATATGCTCGAGCGCGGGGCTGATGGCACGTAGCAGACCGCGGGCACCGACCTCGGCGCCCAGCAGGCGCAGCTGATTTTCGCCCGACATGGAAAACTTGATGTCGTTTACGCGCACGACCTTCATGCCCTGCGTGTCGACAATCTGCTTGTTGAGCACATCGCGGGCAAGCAAGAGTTCGGTCGGCTGCAGGTACGAAAAACGGATTTCGGTGGCCGACGTCTTAAGGTGTACACCCGTCTCGTCGATACGGTCGACCCATTTACGCCAGCTAATCATAAACGGCGTCTTGCCGGGTCCGCGGAACGCGAGCGACGTCACGTGCGGAAAAACTTCGCCGGTAGCAATGCCAAAATCGTTCACAACGCCGAGCTTTTCGCCATCGACGTCCAAGACCGGCAATTTGAGCATCTCACTCAGATAATTCAATGGTGCTCCCCATCATTATTCCTCCGGACGCGGCCGCGCGTGCGGCGTCCGGGGGCTTCTGGATATGTATACGCATGCGCGGGCGGCACGCCGCTCGACGCTTACACCCCGTGCATGCGCAGAAAGCACCTGCATGGGGTCATCGACTGTATGGTCGAGGTTTGGATTTCACCTGTAACCTTTCTCTTGACCCTCATTAACCGCAGTAACTATAGCATCAGCATCGCCCTGCGGCATCGAATTTATGCGCTGCACATTGCAGGCATACCAAACGCTGACGCATCCGTGACATAGTCATTGGAGACGTTCTTAAATGACTACCCAATAACTACTCTGTGGTGTCGTCGTCCTCGGCAAGCTGGGGGAACACGGCGTCCTCGGGCATGGTGGCCTTCGTCAGCGAGGTGAGCTTTTTGCTCAGCGACGTGTCCGTCTTGACCAGGTCGCTGAGCGTCACGATCTTGTAGCCGTCGGCAATGAGGCCGTCGATAATCTGCGGCAGCGCCTCGAGCGTCTGCTCGGCGCATTCGTCTCTATCGGTGAGCAGCACGATATTGCCCGGCGTCACCGAATCGAGCACCGTCGAGACCTGCTCGTCGGCACCGTTGAGCAGCCAGTCGCCCGAGTCAATATTCCACGAGACCACGGCGGAGACCAGGTCCATCGCATCAATCCAGTTTTGCTCGTCAAAGGCAGCGTAGGGAGCACGCAGCAGCATCGTCTTCACGCCGGTCGCCGACTTAATCGCATCGGTGCCTTTCGTGATCTGTTCGCGTACCGCCTCACGGTCCCGACCCTTGAGCGAATCGTCGCTGTAGCTGTTGGATCCGATCTCGCACCCGGCATCGACAATCGCCTTGGCCGTGGCAGGCGAGGCCTCGGCCGCATCGCCCGAAAGGAAGAACGTCGCGGTGACGCCCTTTTCCTTGAGCACCTGCAGGATCTGCTTGGTGGCGCCGCTCGGACCCTCGTCAAACGTCAGCGCCACGTACTTTTTGTTGCCCTTGGGCGCCACGCTGGCGCACGCAACGACGCAATCGGTGGCGGGCACAACCTCGCCGCGGTCTTGCGTCTTGCCCGACTGCTCACCAACCCACACCTCGGAGCGGCCCTGGACACCCCATGTCTGCACATACTCGATAGCGCCCGTGCCCTCGACCTTGAGCTTGGGCTCGATAACCGTAGCCTGAACCTCATGCTTCTCGTAGGTGTTACGGCCATCCTTGACCGTCACCTTCTCGCCACCCTCAAGTTCGCGGCTATCCCATTTGCCCTGTTTTATGCGCTTGCCGTCCACCTTAACCGACAGCTTTTCGCCGCCATGGCGCTTGAGCACGCTGTCATCGACGGCCAGCAGGTCGCCTGCGTCGTAGGTGTCAGTCAACTCCTGGTCGTCGATGAGATTCTGCAGCGTAGAGCCGACGCGCACCGCAGTCTTCTGGCCGTTGAGCTCCACGTCCACGCTGCGGTTGACGTAGCCCACGACGGCAGCGATAAACAGCACGAGTGCGCAACCCACGGCGATGAGCGCATAGGGCAGACGGGACGGTCGGCGCGGCGAGCGCCCGTTGCCGATGCGCGCGCTGCGGTCGCTAAACCCGCGGCTATGGTTGAGGTACATCGCGCCGGGCTTACGGCGGCGACGGCGCTGACCGCTGGGCAGCTGCCCCAGGTCGCGGCGCGCCGTCGGACGCGCACCCGAACGCCCGTTTAAGTTGGATCCGTTTTGGCGCATGTGCCCTCCCCCATAAACACAGCAAGCCGGAGCAACAGGTCTCCGGCTTGCCTCCCATCATTTGGTACGTCGCTATTTTGTAGCTTTTGACGAGCCTCCGCTCGCCTTTTGGTATTCGTCCTTAAAGGCCTTGAACATGCCGCGCGTCTTGCCGAGCTGCTTGCCCAGTGCGCGACTGCCTTTGTCCACGGCAACCGATCCCTTGTCATCGAGCACCTTGGCGCCCTTCTTGACCTTATCGCCCACCACGACGCTTGCCTCGGCAGCCTTTGCGGCGGCGCCGCCCGAATACCCGAGCGACTTGACCTCGTCCGAAACAATCATCGCGCCGTCCGCATAGCCGCGCAGCATCGTCGGCGGCACCTGCGTGTCACCAACCAAAACACTCGAAGCAGCACCGGCGGTCACATAGAATGCCTGCACGATGCCCGAGCGTGGCTTGAACTCAACGTCCGAGCAATAGCCCACGACGTCGCCTGATTCCGTGCGCACGTCCATACCGACCCAGATGATGCAATCGTCCAGGTTGATGTCGAGGCGCTTGGCAGCGGCGGCATCGTACGTGTCCTTGACGTCATCGACCGCAATGGCGCCCTCGTAGACACCAATGGCGTCGAGCGCTACGAATCGGTCGGGGCGCTCGATCATGCCCGCGATATCGGACTGGCGGACCATAAAGCCGACCACGCGCGTACCGCCCGGAGTAAAGACCGGAAAGTGAATCTTTCCGAGCTTTTTAGGGCTGCGCGGCGTGCCGTCCTTTTTGGTGCGCTTGTCCTCGGTAGGCTTGCGATAGATCTTGGCGCCGACAAAATCCCCGGCGCGCATTATGCCTCAGTCGAGGGCTCCGCAGCCTCGGTATCAGCCTCGACGGCGTTCTCGACCACGACGTCGGCGGCAGGCGTCACGTTGCCGCCCGAAATGGCGTCGTTGAGCTGCTCGCGCAGCTGGTCCATGCGCTCGCGGGCCAGGTCGACCTTGGCGCGCAGGTCATCGGTCTTGGCGTCGACCATCGGGCCAAAGTCATTCACCGCAGCACGGGCCTCCTCGGCGCTGCGCTCGTAGGTGTCGCGCATATTGTCCCAGGCGTCGTTGGCGATATCGGCAGCCATGGCGCGGGTCTCGGCGCCCGAGCGCGGGGCCAGAGCAACGCCGACAATAGCGCCGGCAGCGGCACCAAAAAGTGCGCCGGAGACAAAGCTGAAAGTCTTACCCATGATCATTCCTCTCCTGCAGGCACGTCGGTGCCCACCGTTTGAATGCTGTCCATTATACCCGCAGCGCATCACTTGCCGCTCCGCTCATCTGCGTACGGCAAAGGCGCAGGTACGTGATGGTGATAAACGCGTAGGCCTACTCTTGGGGCATAGCCGGCATGGCCACCGTGGCACCCGGGTCCTCGCCGGCGCCGTCCACGAGCGGCAGGCCGCCCTCATGCGCAGGTCCTGCCGGAACCGTCGCAGCACCGCCAAAGACGGCAGCGGAGGCCTCGTGGTTCTCGGCAACCGCGCCCTCGGTATCAATCGCCACCTGGGGCTCGTCGTCAAAGTTGGGGACGCCCTGGGGCTCGGCGGGAACGGGCTCGGCGGTCGCATCGGCAACGGGCTCGGCGTCGACCGGCACATCGCCCTCGTCAGCGCCCTCGTCCTCGGCAGCATCTTCGCCGTTCGCAGCGGCGACGGCCTCGTGAGGATCCTTGCCCTCGGCCTCGGCGCGCATGCCCAGTACCAGGTTGCGCAGGCCCGCGACCGTGCCCTCCACGTCGGGGGCAGGCTGGTCGGCGTGCAGGTACGCCCAGTCCATCATAAAGGTCGCCGACGACAGCGCGCCAATGGCCAACGCGTCATCGGGACACGAAAGCTCAACCTCAAAGACGCGCTCGTCATGCTCGCTCACGCGGGTGCGGCCGCACGAAATGCTGCCGGCAAGACCGGTCTCGTTCATGAGCTCGACCGTCACGTGCTCAAGCAGGTGGCAAAGCTCGGTCTGGCCCATGCAGTCCTGGAATTCGCGACCGGAATCGCCCAGGCACAGATGTTTGGCAATCGCGGGTACCAGGTAGTACACGCGCGCCGTGGCCTCGATATCCTCCGAGGTCATGAGCGGCATGCCGGGGTTCACCAGCACATGCGCGCAGATCTTGTCCTCGCTGACGGTGACCTTAAGGATGTTGAACAGGCCTGCCATAACTCTCCCCTACTCTTCCTTGCCCTACTCGTCGCCGTCGTGCGGATTCGCGGAACCCGCACCCGACGTCGTCGGCTCGTCTACCGAAGACTCGGAATCCTTCTTATCGGTTTCGGCCGGAGCGATCACGCGAATGAGCGAGATGCGCTGGCCACGCATCGACTGCACCTTGAACTTGTACCCCGCGACCTCAAACACCTCTCCGATGTCGGGCACCGAGTCACAAAGCTCCAAAATCCAGCCGGCGATGGTCTCATAATCATCGCTTTCCTCGAGCGGCCAACCAAGCTCAATCGCGTCATCGCACGAAAAACGCCCATCGACGAGCCACTCGCGGCGCGAAAGGCGCGTGAGATACTTGTTGTCGGGGTCGAACTCGTCCTCGATCTCGCCGACGATCTCCTCGACGATGTCCTCGATGGTGATAATGCCGGCCGTGCCGCCGTACTCGTCCACGACCACCACGATCTGGTCGTGCGAGGTCTGATGTCCTTGGTGTCGGGCACAAAGGTGGCGTCGCGCAAAAAGCCGGCGATGGGCTGGTCGCCTTTGCCGTCGAGCGCGGGCTGAATCAGGTCCTTGATGTGCGCGATGCCGGCGACGTTGTCGGGATCCTCGTGATAGACGGGGATGCGGCTAAAGCCGGTCTGGCGCATGGTGGACAGCACGTCGGCGACCGTCTCGTCGTCCTCGCACATGGTGGTGTCCACGCGCGGCACCATGACCTCGCGGGCAACGGTATCGCCCAAGTCAAAGATCTCGTGGATCATACGCTTTTCCTCGTCGAGCAGGTCGTCCTGCTCCGAGACCATGTACTTGATCTCTTCTTCCGAGACGTTTTGGCGGTCGTCGGCACTCTTGATGCGCAGGATGCGGGCCAGGCCATCGGAGCAGGCGCCGGTCAGCCACACGAGCGGACGGGCGATCTTTTGGAAAAACGACAACGGTCCCACGACCTGCTTGGACACGCCCTCGGCATTGGCCAGGCCGATGCGCTTGGGGACGAGCTCGCCGATCACGATGGACACGAAGGCGACCGCGACGGTGATGATGACCGGCGCCAGGCCGCGCGCGATGGCGGAGAGCGGCGCGATGCCAAAGCTCATGAGCCACGTGGCGAGCGGGTCGGACAGACTCGTCGAGGCGACGGCGGACGAGGCGAAGCCCACGAGCGTAATGGCAACCTGGATGGTGGCGAGCAGCTGGTCGGAGTCGGCAGCCAGCTTAATGGCACGCTCGGCGCGCTTGTCGCCTTCCTCGGCCTCGTGCTCCAACACGGCGCGCTTGGCCGTGGTGAGCGCCATCTCGGACATAGAGAAGTAGCCGTTGATGAGGGTCAAAACGAGGGTGGTGATAAGGGAGATGGTTATGTCCATCGGGAGTTTCTCGAACCTCCAAGATTCGGGACGTCAGGTTAAAACGTTGATGGCGGATACGGCAATTGCACCGGCGCCCAAACGAGAACGCGGGCGCGCAGGCGTGGTCGCTAGATTACGAAGAGGATCACCGCCATGAACTGGAAGATGCTGCCGGCGAGCACCCACAGGTGAAACACGCTGTGCAGATAGCGCACGTTTTTGGCGATATAGAACGGCACGCCCGCGGTGTAGCACACGCCGCCGACGGCGAGCAGGGCAAGTGCCACGGGGTTGAGCAGCGCAACAAGTTCGGGCAGCTTAAAGACAACGAGCCAGCCCATCAGCAGGTAGACCAGGCCGCTTACCCAGTGCGGTTGACGCTCGCGTAGGAAGCACTCGAGAGCGATGCCGATAATGGCGATGGCCCATACGGCAAAGAACAGCGCAGGGCCGCCGTCGTTTGCGAGCGTGATAAGGCAAAACGGCGTATAGCTGCCCGCAATGAGCAGGTAGATGCAGCTGTGGTCGATGATGCGAAACACGCGCTTGGCGCGCGCGGGCTGAATCGCGTGGTAGAGCGTGGAGGCTAGGTATTCGAGGATAATGCTGACGCCATAGACAATCGCCGCAGCCATATGGGCCGGGCCTCCGCCGCGCAGGGCGGCGAATACGATCAGGAGCACCAGGCCCGCGATACCCAGCAGGCAGCCGACACCATGGGTGACGGAGTTCATGATCTCCTCGCCCACTGTGTAGTGTGGAACGGCCGCGGTCTTGGGTCGCGGCTTAGAACTGTCGCTCGAATCGGACATGCCGGTTACATCCTCCAACGTAAAGAGTTCTCAACACTATATCAAAGCGTCTAGGTACGTGCGAAATTTGCACCATACGTGACCCTTTGTTTACCCATTCTTTGCCTGTTGACGCATCAACGGCGAACGTCCATAATGCGCTTGCATTAAATGTTGATGTATTAACATCTTATAGGAAAGCTTCTTATGTCTCAAAACGCACGTTCCCATCGAAAGCTCAAGATAGCCGGCATCGTTGCACTGGTGGCTGTCGTTGCGCTGCTCGGATTTGCCGGCAACTTTCTGTTCGACTTTGCTCTGAACCCTCGCGCCCCCTACACCATGAAGATGATGCAGGACGGCAAGGACGCCGAAAAGGACGAACAGATGGATGCCGAGGAGGGCGAGGCGCGGGCGTGGTTTAAAGAGAACCGCGAGAGCAGCAGCCTCACCGCAGATGACGGAACCGAGCTCGCCGCTTGGTATTTTGCTGCGCCGGAGAGCACGCACGACTACGCCGTCTGCCTGCATGGATATACCAACGAGCCCATCGGTATGGCCCGATACGCCAAACGATTCCACGACCGCGGCATGAACGTACTCGCACCAGCCGCCCGCGCCCACGAGCGCTCCGGCGGCGACTATATCGGCATGGGCTGGCCCGAACGGCTCGATGTCGTCGCGTGGATCGAGCGGATTGTTCAGGCAGACCCCGAGGCGCGCATCCTGGTCTTTGGCGAGTCGATGGGTGCGGCAACCGCCATGAACGTCGCGGGGGAGTCTCTGCCCGCAAACGTGAAATGCATTATCGAGGACTGCGGTTATACGAGTGTTTGGGACGAGTTTTCCCTGCAGCTCAAGGATGTGTTCGGCCTGCCCAGCTTTCCCTTGCTCGATGTAGCAAACTTGGTGTGCAACGTGCGCGCGGGCTACGACTTTCATAAGGCGAGCAGCGTGGAGCAACTCAAACATGCGACGGTTCCCATGCTGTTTATCCACGGCGACCAGGACACCTTTGTACCGTACAGCATGCTCGACCAAAACTACGACGCGTGCGCCAGCAAGGTCAAGCAAAAGCTCACTATCCATGGCGCCACCCACGCCAAGAGCGCGCAGGTCGACCCCGAACTCTACTGGAACACGGTCGACAACTTCCTCGACGAGCACTTTTAGGCGAAAAGCAACGTCTGGGGTTTTGTTGCCTAAAACGCCTTGTGGTCGGCGGTATTCGATTTTTCACCTCGCTTCCGAAAAGCCGCCCGCGAGCGCTGTGCTCACGGGCGGCTTTTACTTACGTTGCGCTACAAAAACGCTTGTTTTGTCCAATAGCTAGGCGCTATTTGACCTCGATGAGCTCGTACTTGCTCGTGCCCAGGCCGATCTTCTCGGCATGCGCGATGCACGCGCGCCAGTCGGTGTCGGGATGCGTGATGCAGAAGGGGTCGTGCGCCTGCTCGCCCTCCAGATGCTCGTGATTGTGCTCCATCTTGGCGGCACTGTCGGTGAGCTCGGTGTTGGGCAGCGGCTCGGATGCCATGACGGCATCGGCACAGGCCTGGTCGATGGCGACCGGGTCGAAGCTCGCGAACATGCCGATATCGTTGACGATAGGCGTGTCGTTTTCGGGATGGCAATCGCAGTTGGGGCTGATATCCATGGCAAGCGAGATATGGAAGCTCGGACGGCCGTCGACAACGGCCTTGGTGTACTCGGCGATCTTGCAGTTGAGCACGTCGGCCGCGGCGTCATAGCCGGGCTTGATGCAGTCCTGGTTGCATGCCGCAATGCAGCGGCCGCAGCCCACGCAGCGATCGTGGTCGATGGCGGCCACGTGCACCGTGCGAGTAGCGCCGCTGGCAAGCTCGCGCTCGCGGGTGTCGTCAAACGAGATAGCGTTGTGCGCGCAGATCCTTTCGCAGGCACGGCAGCCAATGCAGTGCTCGGTCGCGACGTTCGGTTTGCCGGCGGCATGCTGCTCCATCTTGCCGGCACGGCTGCCGCCTCCCATGCCCAGGTTCTTCATGGCACCGCCAAAGCCGGCCTGCTCATGACCCTTAAAGTGGGTGAGGCTGATCACAATGTCGGCGTCCATGAGTGCCTGACCGATCTTGGCCTCGTGCACGTACTCGCCGCCCTCGACCGGGACGAGCGCCTCGTCGGTGCCCTTGAGGCCGTCGGCGATGATGATCTGACAGCCCGTGGCATACGGGGTGAAGCCGTTCTGGTAAGCGGTGTCGATGTGCTCGAGCGCGTTTTTGCGGCTACCGACGTAGAGCGTGTTGCAGTCGGTGAGGAAGGGCTTGCCGCCCAGCTCCTTGACGACGTCCGCGACGGCACGGGCGTAGTTGGGGCGCAAAAAGCTCAGATTACCCAGCTCGCCAAAGTGAATCTTGATGGCGACAAACTTGTTCTCAAAGTCGATTTGCTCAATACCGGCGCGGCGAATGAGGCGCTTGAGCTTGTCGAGCTGACTCTCGAGAGCATGCGTGCGCAGGTTGGTAAAGTACACCTTGGCGGGCGCGGCGGGTGCAGTTGCGGTCATAGATCTATCCCCTCGGTCTATATGGCGTTACAGACATAGGAGATGGTACCCGTTGGAGTGGGGTCAAAGTCAAGCGCAACGACGGGCCACCCGGCAGTTAGGGACGTTCCTTTCCTGCCGGCAGCTGGGGACGGTCCTTGCCAGCCCGGCCGGCGTGGCGGCGAATCGGCAAAGACTGTCCCCAACGACTAGTCGTTTAAGCCTGTCCCCAATGACTACTCTTGGACTTTGAGGGCTTCGGCCAGAGGGACGCGCCTGATGGAGCGCGTGTGCAGCAGCGCCACGACCAGGTAGGTTGCAAAGCCAATGCCAACACACGCCGCCATGGACCAGGCGGGCACGTAGATCTCGATATTGCCGTTGTAGGCAAGTAGCATCGAGCGGAAAATCGCGGTCAGCGAGCCGATGATCACGGGCAGGCTCAGCACGAGCGACACCGCCACGCACAGCGTGATCGAGCGGATGTACAGGTGCGAGATCTCGCCGTCGCGATAGCCAAAGACCTTCATGTAGCTAATCGAGCGGGCGCTGTGGTCGATAACGGCCTTGGTCAACAGGTACATAAACAGCAGGAAGATAAACACCGCGAGCCCGACCATCATGCCGATCATTTTGCTCATCATGCCGATAAACTGGTCGCCCACGGCGCGCATGTCATCGGGCGTGGTGTCGCCGGCAAAGTACCGCGCGTCGAGGTCGAGCTTCTCGTCGCTCACGTAGCCGTTAAAGTAGGCGGCGTCGTTGCCGAACAGCTCGTTAAAGTCGTCGATGCTCATATAGATATTCATGTCCGACTTGGAGCCCCAAGTGGCGTCCTTGCCCTCGTACTCAAGGGAATAATTCTTGCCCTCGTACTTGTCGTGGAGCGTGACCTTCTGCCCCTCGCTCCAGCCAAACTTGTCGAGCAGGCCGCCGCCAAAGACGACGCGCCCATCGCCGACGTTGAGGTCTTTCCAATAGCGCGAGTTTGCCGAGATGCCGTAGACGGAAATCGTCTCCTCGCCATTACCATCGCCGCGGTTGTATTGCAGCTGGTAAACGGCATATTTCTCGGCCTGCGCGATTGCGCCCGCGCCGTTGTCGGTCGTATTGACCGGGTGGATATCGTCGTTGTCTGCGTCAATCTTAGAGGCCTTGTCGATCAGGTCGATAGCCTCGTCGCGGCTGCAGCCGAGGGCATCGGCAAGGTCATCGAGGCGCGCATAAAGCGCATCCTTCTTGTCCTGGACCTTGGCAAGCGCATCCTGCGCTGCGGTCAGGCTCTCGGCAGACGGAGATGCGGTCGCGGCATCGGCTGCCGTCTGCGCCGCATCGGCCGCGTCGTCAAGCTCGTCATCGGCATCCTGGGCGGCGGAAAGCAGCGCGCCGTCAACCGACTGCAAGCGCTCGAGCGCCGACCACTGCTCGCGCTCCTTGGCGGTGCCCTCGAGCTCCAGCGGCGCCTTGAGCGTGTACTGGTGCTCGGCGACCAGACTCGTCTCGAGATTGTCCGCATAGTGCGTCATCGTGGGCAGAATCGCCAGGCCAAAGAGCAGCAGCAGCGACGCAAACGCAATGCCCACGAAGAGCGTGGCGAAGTTGCCCAGATTGCGCAGGAAGATACGCAGGCGGAAGCGGGAAACAAAGCCCATGCGCTCCGGCAGTTGCATACCACGCTTGGTGCCAGACTTGCCGCTCGCCTCGTGACGAAGGAATTGCAACGGCGTCTTGCCCATTTTGCGAAGCAGACCCACCAGCGTGATGAGGATGAGCGCGACGGCGGGAACCACGGCGCACTTCACAAAGATCTCCCAGCTCCAGTACACCTGGAAGGGCGGCAGGCTGTACGAACCGTAATAGAGGCTGCGCATGGGCTCGGTAAAGAACGCAATGCCGAGCGCAGTGCCCAAAAGCGCCGCGACCACGCCCACGATGGCGGGAAGCGCAAGGTAGTGCAGCACAATCTCGCGTCGACGATAGCCGCTGGCGAGCAGCGTGCCAATGATGGCGCTCTCCTCCTCGATGGTGGCGTCGGTAAGGACCACAAAGACAAATGCCATTATCACGATGATGATGTCGAGCAACGTCATCCACATCATGGAGTCTCCGTCCACGTCGTCACGCGCGTAGCCAATGCCCTGGTTGGAATCGGCGTCGATGAGGTCATCCACGCGCGCATCGGCGTCGGTCAGTGCCTCCACCATATCCTGCTCGGCATCGGTGCGGTCCGCGGTGGAGAGATCGCGATCGGCAAAGGTAAAGGAGTAGGTGTAGGCAGGCGCGCCGCCGGCATCCTCGAGCGCGGCAAAGCCGGCATCGGCGACCTCGGCCACACCATAGGTGATGGTGTTCACCGTAAAGTCCGAATTGTTGAGGAACAGCGCCTGGCTATCGGGCTGGGTCATGATGCCGCAGATGGTGTAGGTGCGGCCCTCAAGCTCGACCTTATCGCCCACGGACAGGTCGTTGTTGGTGGCAAAAACGCGGTCGATTGCTACCTCGTCGTCCGCCTTGGGCTCCTTGCCCTCACAGTAGGACGCGATATCGACCTTGGTGCGGTGCGCATAGGTGCGCAGCGTGCGCTTGGCGCCGTCGTCGCCGGCGGTCTTTTTGATGATGGCGTCGATGGAGAAATTCTTGTAGAGCGTAACGCCGCCGACGTCGCCGGCTGCATCCTCGGCCGCCTTGAGCTGGTCTTTGGTGGCCTCGAAGGAGGTGGTCACGCGGCCGTCCTCAATCGTGTACGCATCGCGCATGTCGTCGATAAGGCAGCCGATAGAATGCGCTGCGAGCAAAAAGCCCGAGGTGAGAGCAATGCTTCCGCACATAAGCAAAAAGATGCCCAGGTACTTGCCGATATTGCGGCGCAGCTCGCGCGGGAGACGTTTTGCGAGAGGTGTCATGGCGCCGCCTACCAATCAAGCTCGGCGGCCGCAACGGGCGACTCGTTGAGCTCATCCTCGACGATGTGCCCGTCGCGCAGGCGCAGCACGCGATTGGCCATGCGCGCGATGGCGGCATTGTGGGTGACAATGATGATGGTGCAGCCGTAGGTGCGGTTGACATCCTCCATGAGCTGCAAGATTTCCTTGGACGTCTTATAGTCAAGCGCGCCCGTGGGCTCGTCGCACAGCAGCAGGCCCGGGTTTTTGACGAGTGCGCGGCCGATGGCACAGCGCTGCTGCTGGCCGCCCGAGACCTGGCGCGGGAACTTGTTGCGGTGCTCGTAGAGACCCAGCGAACGCAGCAGGTCTTCGACATTGAGCGGGTTTTTGGACAGGTGCGCCGTGACCTCGATGTTCTCCTTGATGGTGAGATCGGGTACCAGGTTGTAGAACTGAAAGACAAAGCCCAGCTCGCGGCGGCGATACTCGCCCAGATCGGCGGGCTTGAGCGTCGTCAGGTCGCAGCCGTCCACCATGATGGAGCCGCCGTCGGCGTCCTCCAGACCGCCGATAAGATTGAGAAACGTCGACTTACCCGAACCCGAGGGCCCCAGCATGACGCAGATCTCACCGCGGTTGATGGACGTGTTTATGCCGTCGAGCACCGTCAGGCGCGCATCACCGTCGCCGTAGTGCTTTTTGAGTCCGTTGACCTGGACGTAGGCACGCTTTGTCGCCATGCTATCCCCCGTTGTTAGCCTTCTGCTACTTTTCTAGGCTAATAGTAAACCCGGGCGAACTATTTTTAAGCGACGTGCGCGAACTATTTTCCAACCTACTCATTGGGGACAGACTTAAATGAGTGAAATCGCTCATTTAAGTCTGTCCCCAATGAGTGCCGCTAGGGACGCTCTTTCGCCACCCGGCAGATAGGGACAGTCCCTGCCAGCCCTGCCGGCGAGCCGGCGAATCGGCAAAGACTGTCCCCAATGACTAGGTGGCTAGGCGTGGGATTTGTTGTGGGCGAGGGCTAGGCCTACGGCGGCGATGGCCGCGGCAAAGAGCACTGTGACGCCCAGATCGCAAGCGATGTCGCCCAGCACGGTGGACGTCAGGTCCGCGGCGAGCGCCTTGCCAATCGCGTCGTTCACCCAATACGTCGGCACAAAATGCGCCGCGGTCTGCACGGCTGGGCCCATCAGCGACAGCGGCATCCAGGCGCCGCCCAAAAACGTCATGAGCATGCCGAGCAGGTTGCCCACACCGTTGAGCAGCTCCTCACGCGCACCCAGGCTCGAAAGGGCAAAGCCAACGGCCAGAGGCGTGCACGCCAGGGCAAACGTCGCCGCCAGCGCCAGGCACACACGACCCACGCCGACCTCGGCAACCGCGCCGGCAAAGCCCACGACGCCCATCATGCTCGACACAAACCAGATGCAGACGGTGATCACAGTGGCGGCCGCAAACACGGCGAGCGAACGCCGGCGCTCGGAGATTGGGCCGGCATCCATACGACGCACGCGCTCGGGCTCGTTCATGCCCGAGAACACCAGCCCCACCGATACGATGACCGACGAGATAATCGCGTACGCGCCAAAGTTGAAATACGACTTGAGCATGGCGGCGGCAGTCGAACCAACCTTGACCTGCTCAATCTGGACCTCGGCGCGCTTGGCGGCGGCATGCTCGGCGGCCTTGGCGACGCTACCATTAGAGGCGGCGGGCTCTAGGGCCGCTGCAGCGCCCGCGAGCGAAATCCAGCGCGAGGCCTCAGCAGACGAAAGCGCCGCCGCCATGGTGCCGGCACCGTAGGTCACATCGAGCTTGGGCAGGGCCTCCCCCGCGCGGGCGGCCGCGACCAGGTCGTTCTCAAACCCCTCCGGGATAAAGAACACGCAGTCGGCGCTACCCTTGGCGCTGTTGCTCTTGGAGAGCGCGTCCGCAAGATCGTAGGTATCGTCGCCGACGCCCGTGACCAACTCAAAGCGCGGCCCCAGGTGCTTGGTGAGCGCATGCGAAAGGTCGCTGTCGTCGCGGTCGACCACGATCACGTTGGCATCGTAGGGCTCGTACTCGGTGAGCTGCGACGAGTTCCAGCTCACCGATGCCGCGATGAATACGCCCATGAGCGAGATGAACACCGTATAGATGAGCAGGTAGAACGGGTGCGCCAGCGCCATGCGAAGCGCAGTCTTAAAGGTGCTCATAGCGGCTCCTTCCAAAGGTCAGCGTGGCGGCGGCAACGAACAGCAGCGCCATAAGGACCAGCGCGCCGGCGCGAACGACAAAGGGGCCCAGGTTCTCAAAGAAATACAGGCGGTTGAACATGTCGCAGATGAGCTTGACGGGGTTGAGCCAGCACTCGGCCGGGCAGGCGCGGGCGACGTCGTCGGCAAGCGCCATCGCCGGCTCGCCGTAGAGGCCGGCGAACAGGGCGCACGTGGTAGCAAAGCCCGTGAGGATGCCGGACTTGGACGCCTTGCCGCCCTTAACGGGAAGCGTGCCCACAAAAAGGCCCAAGCCCGTGGCGGCAAGCGCGGAAGCGGCGCCACCCACCAGACACAGCCCCTCGCGCCCGCCAAAGTCGACGCCCACGACCAGGCGCACGTAGCCGATCGCGATCGTCATCGAGGCAAAGGAGACCAGCCACGAGCCGACAAAGATGCCGGTCAGCGATGCCGTCTTGGAAAGACCGCCCACACAGCGACGTGCGCCAAGGCCCGACAGATTGGGCTGCAGGTCGACGACGCTCAAGGCGGCAAACTCCGCAGACATCATCGCGACCAGGCCAAAAAGCGCGTAATAGTAGACGACCGTGCCATCGGGCGTGGTGCGTGTCAGGCTTACGCGGCGGGTACCGCCCTCGAGCGATAGAGCGCGCGCAACCGCCTCCGGGTCGGCGAGCGCCGCCGGGTTGTCCTGGGCAATCTGGGACATGAGCTCGGCATTTTGTGTATACGAGCTTGCCACCGTCTCCAGAATACTGCGGTCGGTGAGCACCGACGTCGCACGCGAGCTGCCATAGCTCGAAAGCAACGTGAGTTTGGGCGTGCCCGCGGCATCAACCGTATAGATGCCCGCGACCTCGCCGGCCTTGAGCGCTTTGCGCGCGGCAGCCAAGTCTTCGTACTCGCTCACATCGAGCAGCTGATCGTCGCCTGCCTTGGCAAGCGACGTCGCCACGTCCTTAAAGGTCGAAGCGTCCCAGGCCTCGTCGGCGACGACGGCCACCGGCACCGGGTCGACCGTGCCGTCGGAGCTGAGGTTCGCAAACATAAACATGAACATCGTGGAAAGCGCGATAGGAAAGAGAGCGCCCCAGACCCACGTGCTCGGCCGGCGCAGCAGCGTCTTGACCGTGGTGATGATGGTGTTGAACATGGCCGCCCCCTAGTCGCGCAGCTCGCGGCCGGTGATCTCGAGGAACACGTCGTTGAGGGTCGGCGGTTCGGAATAGATGCGGCCGAGCGGCACGTCATGCGAGCGCAGCGCATCGAGAATGTCCGTCAGGTTGTGCGGGCTCGCTTCGCACGAAAACGTGAGCTGTCCCGCCGTTGCCGAAAGGTCCAGAACGTGCGGCAGGCTTGCGACGGCACCGAGCGCCGCACTCGGAACCTCGCCGACCTCGATTACAATCTTCTCGCCCATCTGAATCATGCGCTTGAGCTCGTCGTTAGTGCCCTGCGCCAGCACGCGCCCACCGTCCATGATCATGATGCGGCTGCAGATCTGCTCGACTTCCTCCATGTAATGGCTGGTATACACCACCGTGGCGCCCTCGTCGCGCAGGCGGCAGATGCCCTCCAGGATGGCGTTGCGGCTTTGCGGGTCGACCGCCACCGTGGGTTCGTCAAAAAAGATGAGCTCGGGCTTGTGCGCGATGCCGCAGGCAATGTTGAGACGACGCGCCAGGCCGCCCGAGAGCTTGCCGGGGCGGAACTTGGTAAAGTCGCCCAGGCCGACAAAGTCGATCGCCTCGTCCACCAGCGCGCGGCGGCGCTTGCGGTCGTTGACGTAGAGACTGCAGAAATAGTCGATGTTCTCGCGCACGGTGAGCTCGTCGAACACCGCCACCTGCTGCGGCACCACACCGATGCGGCGCTTGAGGTCGTAGCGGGCGGGCGTCATGCGCTCGCCGAACAGCTCGATGGTGCCCTTGTCGTAGGCGAGCAGCTGCAGGATGCAGTTGATGGACGTGGTCTTGCCCGAGCCGTTGGGGCCCAGCAGGCCAAAGATCTCGCCGGGGGCGATACTCAGGTTAAAGTGGTCGAGTGCAATAAGATCGTCATAGCGCTTGACGAGGTTTTCGACGTGGACGATGTCTGTCATGAGGCGGCCCTTCTGTTGCTTGCAGCCCGGTACGACTGCATCATCGCAGGAGCTGGCGGCGCGCACCAGTGAGCTTTGTCACGAGTGCGGGGCGGTCGCGTGGCCTGCTGACGCGACCGCCCCGCCGCGTGGGAGGAATGTCACGCTTGCTCTGAGTGGCGCCTCCCCCGTGCGCGGCATCGCGTACAATACCCGTATGAACAGGCTATTCGACAAATCGATCGTGCTGGCGTGCTGCATCGCAGCCGCCACGGGCCTTGCTGTGGATGCTCGCCTGGTCGCGGCGTTTTGTCTTGGCGTTATTACCGCCTCACTGGCCGAGGTCGCACGGGGAAACCGTGACCGCCGTGCGAGCGAGGCCGCGAGCTACGTCTACATCATCGCGGCCGTCTTCGTGCCGCCGTTTGTGCCGTTCGCACCTCTCGCCCTCTATGACATCGCGCGACGCGTGCGCCGTGAACGCATCTGGCCTGCGCTGGCAATTGGCTCCGTGTTTGCCTGCGCACTTGCCACGGACCTTCGCTGCGGCGCGCTCACCACCCGAACGCTGTTGCTAACCGCCATCCTTTCGGTCGCCGCCACGTTGCTGTCGCTGCGCACCGCGCAGCTGGAGCGCGAACAGGAACGCATGCGTCGCATCCGCGACAAGCTGCAAGAACGCGCCCTGGCACTCGAGGCACGCAACCGCGACCTCGCCGACCGCCAGGACTACGAAGTCGAGCTCGCGACGCTCGCCGAACGCGCCCGCATCGCGCGCGAGATCCACGATAACGTGGGCCACCAGCTCACGCGCGCTTCGCTTCAAACCGAAGCCCTGCGCGTGGTCCATGCCAACGAGCCCGGCGTTGCCGCCGATTTCGCCGACGTCAAATACACCGTTGACGAGGCGCTCCAGCTCGTGCGCGCCAGCGTCCACGCGCTCAACGACAATGCGACCAACCTCTCCGTGCAGCTCGAACGCATCGTTGAAGGCGCGCGCTCGGACAGCGGTCCGCAGATTGAGCTTGAGGTTTTGGCCGAGCATGCGCCCGCCAACGTCGCCAACTGCTTTGCGGCGGTGCTGCGCGAGGCGCTTTCCAACGCCATGCGCCACGCCCATGCCAAAACCATTACCGTGCGGTGCATGGAGCATCCGTCGTTTTACCAGCTCATCGTTACCGATGATGGCGCGGACGCGACCCCGGCGAGCAGCAGCAACGTCGCAGAAGGCATGGGGCTCGTCTCCATGCGTGAGCGCGTCGAGGCGCTTGGCGGAACCTTCACCGCCGGTCTGCGCGCCGGCGCCCCCGGCTGGCGCGTGTTTGCCACCGTCCCCAAACAACAAGGAGATGAGGGCCGATGAGGCTCATCGTTGTCGACGACGACCGCTTGGTGGTCGATTCGCTCAAGATTATCCTGGGCGCCCAGCCGCAGATCGAAGTGGTGGGCACCGGAGCCGACGGCAACGACGCGGTGACACTCTACGCCGAACTCGCACCCGATATCGCGCTGCTCGACATTCAGATGCCGGGGCGCGACGGCCTTTCGGCGGCGCGCGAGATCCTTGAGCGCGATCCTTCGGCGCGCGTGGTGTTTCTGACGACATTCTCGGATGACGAGTACATTGTGTCGGCGCTCAAGCTGGGCGCCCGCGGTTACCTGATCAAGACCGATGTCGCCGCCATTCCGCCAGCGTTGGCACAGGTCATGGATGGCAAACGCGTGCTCGAGGGCAAGGCGATCGAAGATGTTGACTTTGACGGGATAGGCGACAAGACGGGCACGCCCCGCCGGCCCGCAGCCTTTGCCAGCCTGACCGACCGCGAGTTCGAAGTCGCCGAGCTCATCGCCCGCGGCCTCGATAACAAGGAGATTGCCGCCACGGCTTATATGGGAGAAGGCACGGTGCGCAACTACATCAGCTCGATCCTGGCCAAAATGGGCCTGCGCAACCGCACGCAGATCGCCATCGCCTACCTGCGGGGGTAATTGACCAGTGGCCGACCGCTCCGGCATAGCAAAATGGCTGCCATCGATTTAATGCCATTTCAAAACTAATCCGGTTTACGGGGCTAAACTCAGGACCCCCATCCATACCCGCGTTTTCCACAAAATGGCAACTCGTCTACCTGCGGTTTTATTTTCACGCTTTTCGGTATGATTTGGGATTCGGAATCCGGCCCCGTAAACCGGCATAGTTTTGTTCGAGCGACCCCGCACGAGTACCTCCGCAAGCCTCGCGGGACCAAAATGATCCGTTTTCCTCCGTCCCCAAGGGATCAGCCGGAACCGCTCGCCACGAAATCGGCCCATCTACTACGTTTGACTCGATACCCCCAACCATACCCCCGTTTTCCAGAAAATCGCAGGCGTTCTACCTGCGGTTTTGTTTTCGCGTTTTTTGGCATGGTTGGGGGTAAGGGGATAAACGTAGTAGATGGGCCGATTTCGTGGCGGCCCTTCCTCCCCTGCGCACAAAAGTGCCGCCACGGAGAAGGGAGACGTCTCCGTGGCGGCTGGGGG
>DAWDVX010000023.1:10055-38671 GCA_052346145.1 Collinsella sp. | reverse complement strand
AGCGAAAACCCGCCAGAGCGAGCAAGGTGCCTTGAAACGAGGCGGCATTGACCTTTTGGTCATGCCGCCGAAGTTGAAAGGCAGATTGCCGCTCTGGCGGGCTTGCAGCGTCGAGCAGTTGCGGCGTTTGGTAAAACGCCGCAACGAACTAGCTCAGCATTGCATCCATCATCTCGGAGTTGACGGAGTCGTCGGCAGACCACTCGCCGTCGTCGTTGCAGGTGTACTTGAAGATAACCGTGGTCTTCCTGGGCTCGGTGGCCTTGGTCACATCGACCATAACCTGACCTGCCATCTTGTACAGCTCGTCATCGGAAGGAACCGTATCAAGCGCGGCAACCTTCTCCTGATACTGGGTGGAGAAGTCCTCGACAATCTTGTTCATGGACTTGCAGGTGATGGAGACCTCGGCGGTCGCGACACCCTTGTCCTCGTCGACCGTCACGTCGCCGATCTCGTAATCAAAACCCTCGAGATAGGTCTTGGCATACTCCTTGGGATCGATGCCCAGCTGCTCGAACTCGTCGCCCGAAGCCTCTTCCAGGCCAGAGAGGAAATCGTCACCACCGTTTTTGACCTCATCGAACTGAGTCGTAAGGTCCTCGGTGATGAGCTCTTCGATCGAAGGGCCTCCGCAGCCGGAGAGCACGACCACGCACGCAACCAAGACGGCCATGAGGGGCGCAAGCAGCAGCTTCTTTTTCATGTTGTTCCTCCCAATAAGCGGCACCGCGCTTCCCAGACACGGCGCACGTTGTAATAAGTAAGCCCATACTATCCACTTATGAACACCCTCGACGGCACGAAGGCGCGGTCGGTTCGTTTTAGCGTCCGAACGGTCTGCAAGCCCGCCCAACGTGCAATAAAACACATCCGTACCGTGCAATAAAAAAGGGTGGCCGGACAATCCGACCACCCTTAGACATCATGCGATGCCGCGATTTACTTGCGGACGACCTTGACGATGGCGTCACCGGCGGCGACAGCGGAGTCGGCCTCGACGGCAAGCTCGACATCGGCGAACTCGGCGGTGTTGGACACGGCCACGACGACGCAGTCCTTGTAACCGGCAGCGGCAATCTTGGCGCGGTCGATCTTGAGCATGGGCTGGCCGGCCTTCACGACGTCGTCGGCCTTGACGAAGCCCTCGAAGCCGTCGCCGTTCATGTTGACGGTATCGACGCCAACGTGCACCAGGACCTCGATGCCGCCATCGGACTGCAGGCCCACAGCGTGACCCATGGTGACGGTAACCTTGCCGTCACAGGGAGCGTAGACCAGATCGTCCTCGGGCCACACGGCGCAGCCCTTGCCCAGGACCTCGCCACCAAAGACGGGATCGGGCACGTCGGCCATCTTGATGACCTTGCCCTTGACGGGCGAGCACAGCACGTCGGCGCCGGCAGAAGCAGAGATGGAGGCCGGAGCAGCGGCAGCCGCGGGCTCAGCCTTCTTCTTGAACATGTCAAACAGACCCATACGTTTTCTCCTCTTGATTAAGCGCAACGTAGTGCGCATGCCTATGGTGATTATAGTGCCAATTGGACCAAAAACTAAGGTGGGGAGTCGAATCGAAAACTCCGCCGACGTCTTTGCCCCATCGATACCCGTTTTGCTGATTAATCCTCGATGAGTCCCAGATGCACGAAGGCATTCCAGATACCATCGTCGTCGACATTCGTGGTCACGAAATCGGCCGCCGGTCCGGCGTTCGTCAGAACGCCGGAACTCAATCGCCGGAACCCAATTACTCCAAGCCCTCGGTGCCGTTGGACTTGATGATCTTCTGGTATGCGAAGAAACTGTCCTTGCGGCGGCGCTCGTAGGTGCCGGTGCCGTCGTCGTACTTATCGACATGGATGAAGCCGTAGCGCTTGCGCATCTCGCCGGTACCGGCGGACACCAGGTCGATGGGGCCCCACCAGGTGTAGGCGATCAGGTCAACACCATCGGCGACGGCCTCGCCCATGGCCTTGATGTGGCTCTGCAGATAGGCGATGCGGTACGGATCGTGAATGGAGCCGTCCTCCTCGACCTCGTCGTAAGCGCCCATGCCGTTCTCGACCACCATCAGCGGAATCTCGTAACGGGCGTAAATCTCGTTGAGGGCGATGCGCAGGCCCAGCGGGTCAATCTGCCAACCCCAGTCGGTGGACTCCAGGTAGGGGTTTTTGCCGCCAAAAGTCATGTTGCCCTCGGTCATCTCGTGGTCCTTGTGGGTGCCCACGGTACCGGACATGTAGTAGCTAAAGGTGTAGAAGTCGACCTTGCCGTCGGCGATATCCTGCAGGTCGCCGTCCTCCATTGCGAGCTCGACGCCGTTCTCGGCCCAGAAGCGCTTGGCATAGAACGGGTACTTGCCGCGCACCTGCACGTCGGAGCAGTACCAGTTCATGGAGTTCATCTGCTGCTGCGTGGCGAACACGTCGACCGGATCGCACGTAGCGGCGTAGGAGAGGATGAAGCAATCCATGTTGCCCATCTTGAACTGCGGATAGTGCTCGTGGGCGTAGCGCACGACGCGGCCGCTGGCCACGAACTGGTGATGCAGGGCCTGGAAGCGCTGCTGGGCGGTGGTCTTGATGGCGCTCGCCGGGCCCTCGAATCCCTGGATCAGGCCGGTCTCCATCATGGCGCCCATGTCCATGGTGCCGCAGTTGATCTCGTTGAAGGTCAGCCAGAACTTCACCTTGTCCTGATAGCGGTCAAAGACGGTCTGGCAATACTTCTCAAAGAAGCCGATGAGCTCGCGGCTTGCCCAGCCGTTGTACTTCTCGACCAGGTGATAGGGCATCTCGTAGTGCGCGAGGGTCACGAGCGGCTCGATGTTGTGAGCGCGCAGGCAGTCGAAAACGCGGTCGTAGAAGGCGAGGCCGGCCTCGTTGGGCTCGGCATCGTCGCCGTTGGGGAAGATGCGGCTCCAAGAGATGGACATGCGGAACATGTTGAAGCCCATCTCGGCGAACAGCGCGATATCCTCCTCGTAGTGATGGTAGAAGTCGATGCCGTCATGGTTGGGGTAGAAGCGGTTGGGGTCGATGTCGATCGTGATCTGACGCGGCTCCTTATAGCTGCCGCCCAGGAAGTGGTCGTCGACGGAAGCGCCGCGGCCGTCCACGTTCCAAGCGCCCTCAAACTGGTTGGCGGCGGTGGCGCCACCCCAATAGAAACCCTCGGGGAACTTAATGTTTGCCATGAGCATCTCCTTTGCATCGTGGGTCGATAAGCCGAGTATCGCCCACACGGGAGACATGCGGGGGCGGGGGGTGCCAAACCCGACACTTCTTTTCGCGCCCGCTGCCTGCCGCTACCCCGCCCCTGACACTTCCTGATACCTGCCAAAAAGGGACAGGTTTATTTTGGTCGGTTTTATCTGGGCAAACGCTGACGATGGGCCGCCGGCGTGCAGCCATAGCGCTCGGCAAACTTTTTGTAGAAGAAGCTCATGTTGGCATAGCCCGCCTCGTGCGCTGCGACCTCCGCGGTGGCGCCGGCGTCGAGCAGCGTCGCCGCGCGCGCCAGGCGGCTCTCCTGCACGAGCTGCATAAACGTGCGGCCTGTCTGACGCTTGAGTAGGGCGCTTGCGTAGTTGGGGCTCAGGTGCAGGTGGCGGGCGAGGTCATCGAGCGCGCAATCGCAGGCGTGACGCTCGATATAGCCCATAGCAGCCGCGACCTGCGCCGATGGCAGCGCGGGTGCGTCCGTTTGCAGCAGGCCGGCTTCGTAGCTTTGCATGAGCTCGACCAACAGCAGCTCAAACAGCCTCGAGACAATCTGGGGGCTCGCTGGCGTGGGGTCCAGACGCTCGCACAGCATCTCCTGCATTTAGCGGCGCACGCGACGGCTGCCGCCCGTATGGAAATGCACGTGTCCGCGGTGGTCGGTTTCGTCCGTGAGGGCGTTGAGCAGGAACCGCGAGACCGCGCTTGTGGGCGAAAGGCTTTGCTCCAGGCTACGGCGCAGCATTGGCCGCGAGATGATAACGCTCAGCATAATGTCGTGCTCGCCGAGCTCGCCTACGGCATGCGGGCAGGCGACATCGAGCAGGAGGACCTCGTTTTGAGCGAGCATGAGCGGCGCGCCGTTGACGATCTGCGGCGCTCGTCCTCGATAGATATAGCTGATTTCGACATAATCGTGGACATGTTCCGGCACGGGATTGAAGCGCGAGTTGCGAACAATCGATAGACCATCGGGCATGCCTTCTTGTCGTAGGGCGAGCGCTGGGTTGCCGATTTTACGGATATGCCGACCATCGACATCTGCTTGATTACCTTGACCGAGTGCATCGCTCCGGTCGTAATGGGCGCCCGCGCGATAGGCTCGCTCACTGTTGGTCAGCTCGAGCAGAAGGTTGTCCAGCCGTGCGATATCCATTACATCACCATCGTTGATTCGGTCATATTCTGCCGTGGTTTTGATATTAGCAGGGCGGCGCACTCGGCGTACCCTAACTTCAATGGATTTGAAAGGCTGGTTTTGGAGGAGCGTATATGGCGGCGTATTTTGAGCAGGTGCTTGGCGGCACCTACGACAACCATGTGCTTCCGTTCTTGTGGCTTAAGGGCGAGGCGCGCGAGACGATTACCGAGTATTTGGAGCAGATTGCCGGGGCCGACATCCGCGAGGTTTGCCTGGAATCGCGCACGCATCCCGATTTCTGTCGCGACGGCTGGTGGTCTGACCTGCGCTTTATCATCGGCGAGTGCAAGCGCCTGGGGTTAAAGATCTGGCTGCTCGACGACGCCCACTTCCCCACAGGCTATGCCAGCGGCGCACTCGAAGGCGATGACGTCGACCCCGCGCTCAAGAAGACCGTACTCAAGCATCGCACGATTACGGTCGTTGGTCCCCAGCCGTCCACGACCATCAAGCTCGGTAATCTCATGGACCCCACCGAGCGCTTTGTGGGCGCGGCGGCTTTTGATGCCGCTGGTGCGCCGCTCGACCTTGCGCTCACTGTTGAGCAAGGAGACGATGGCACACCCGCCCGATTGCGTTTTGACGCCCCCACCGGCATCACCACGATTGAGCTGTACGTCACCAGCCAAAAGACCGGCTTTCGCGATGAGTACATCAACATGGTCGACGCCGCCTCATGCCGCGTGCTGATCGATGCCGTCTACGAGCCCACGTTTGAACACCTGGGCGATGAGTTCGGCAAAACGATCTTGGGCTTCTTTACCGACGAGTCCGGCTTTATGAACGAGAAGGGCACCGCGCCCGACGATGCTTCTACCAGCAGCTTTATCGGGCGAAGCGACTTGGCGCTGCCGTGGTCGGACGAGCTTGCCCGCCGCCTACACGATGCGCTTGGCGAGAATTGGCTTACCAAGTTGCACGGCCTTTGGACGCGCGAGGCAGACGGCGCCCAGGTTCGCCACGCCTATATGGACCTTGCTACGCAGCTCTACCGCAGCTGCTTTGACGAGCAGATTGGCGATTGGTGCCGCGCGCACGGCGTTATGCACATTGGCCACGTGATCGAGGACAAGAGTTGCCACACGCGCCTGGGCCAGGGCGCCGGACATTACTTCCGCGCGGTCGCGGGGCAGGACATGGCTGGCGTGGATGTGGTCATCAACCAGCTTGCCCCCGGAATTGACCGCGGGCGCTACAGCTACTTCCACGGCGCATGGAACATGGAGTTCTTTACGTACGCGCTCGCCAAGTTGGGATCTTCGGCAGCGCGCCTCGACCCCAAAAAGCAGGGGCGCTGCATGGCCGAGGTCTTTGGCGCCTTTGGCTGGCACGAGGGCCTGCGCGAGATGAAGTGGATCGCCGACCATATGCTCGTCCGCGGTATTAACTGGTTTACGCCGCACGCGTTTAGCATGGCGCCCTTCCCCGATTGGGACTGCCCGCCGCACTTTTACGCGCACGGCAACAACCCGCAATGGCCGCACTTTGGCCAGCTCATGCGCTATATGAATCGCACGGCGACGCTCCTTTCGGAAGGCGCTGCCGCTCGCCCCGTCGCCATTCTGTACCATGCCGACGCCGAATGGGCCGGCAACGCCATGCCCGTCGAGCGCGTGGCGGCCGAACTCACGCGCGCGCAGATCGACTTTGATTTTGTGCCGGCAGAGGCTTTTGAGAATGAGGAGCGTTACGAGGTTTCGATTGCCGATGGGACGTTTGCCGTTAATGGCTGTCGCTACCAGGCGTTTGTTATGCCCGGGGCTTCGTTTATTGGCGCTGTCACAGCACGTGCCGTCGGGCGCATGATGGCCGCGGGGGTTATGGCGCTTGCCGTCGACGAGGTGCCCGGCGCGCTTTACGACGCGGATGGCGCGGCCGAGCTGAGCGGTCTTGCCGCGACCCCGCTTGCCGATGTGGCGGCTGCGCTTGCACGCGCGGGGCTGCAGACTGTTGTGACCGATACGCCGCAGCCCTGGCTACGCGCGCTTCGCTACGAGCGTGCCGGCGAGACCTACGTCATGTTGGTCAATGAGCACCCACGTGAAAGCATTTGCTGCACGGTTTCGCTTCCGCAAGACAAGTGTCTTTGCGGAACGCGCCTCGACCTGCTGAACAGCACCAAGCCCGTTGCGTTTGACGGCGTGCTGGAGCTGGCGCCTTACGAGAGCTGCGTTGTTGTTCTGGAGGCAAGCGGCGCAATCGAGCCCGCGGACTGCACCGACACGAGCACACGTGCAACGCTCGCCCTCGACATCAGCCACCCCTGGACCGTCGCCCTCTCCCCTGCCGGCAGCGATAGAACCTTTGGCGAGCCGCAAAAGCTCGAGCGCCTGTGCGACCTCACGGCCGAGCAGTTCCCCGGCGTATGTGGTACGTTCCGCTATCGCACGTCGTTCGAGCTGACCGACGACCTCGCCCACACCGCCATTGACCTGGGGGATGTCTACGAAGTCGCAACACTCACGCTCGACGGACAAACGCTCGGCACGCGCATCTGCCCGCCCTATCGCTTTGCGACAGGCGCGCTTGCCGCCGGCACGCACGAGCTCACCATCGATGTCATCAACACACTCGACCATGCGATTCCCGACATCTTCGCCCTCACCGAGCCCGTCGCGCCCAGCGGTGTCCTCGGCCCCGTTACCCTTCTCGGGCAAAACCTGCCAAAATAAACCCGTCCCTTTTTGGCAGGTTTGGCGAGTGCGGGAGTTCGAATGGATATCAAACGCAAGATTACCGAGGCACAGGGCCTAACCCCTACCGAGCAGCAGCTCGGCATCTCGGCCCTCGCCATGGGCGAAGACATCCGCGGACTCTCCATTAAGGAGTTTGCCGCCCGCGCCAATGTTTCGGTCGCAAGCGTGCACCGTTTTTGCAAAAAGCTCGGCCTCGAGGGCTTTAAGGACCTCAAGGTCGAGCTTATCCGCCTAGCGACCGAAGCAGGCAACCGCCGCGACGTGGACATCAACTTTCCCTTCGATGCCACGTCCACGCCCGCGCAGGTTATGGAGCGCATGGAAGGGCTCTACCAGACCACGCTGGCCGAGACGCAGGAGCTGCTCGACCCCGCGCAGCTCGACCACGCCGCCAAACTGATCGCGAAGGCACGGCAGGTCGATATCTACACCGGCTCGCACAACCTCTATCCAGCGGGGATGTTCCGCGACCGCCTACTTTCGTCCGGCAAGAGCGCCACATGCTACAGCAGCACCGAGGCCCAGGTGCGCACGGCGCTCGCCTCGGATTCCGGCAATGTGGCGATCGTCATCTCCTACAGCGGCCTTGCACCCAACCTCAAGGAAATCTTGCCGATCCTCAGCAGCCGACATGTTCCCGTCATTGTCATCGGCACGCCTTATTGTGCGCGCCTGCACCCCGGCTTTGCCGCCTACCTCACGGTGAGCGACCACGAGAGCATGACGCACCGCATCACGCAGTTCGCCAGCCACATCGCCGTGCAATACGTGCTCGATTCGCTCTACAGCAGCTACTTCGCCAAAGACTACGCCCGCTGCGCCGAGTTCCTAGAGCGCTCGTTCCCCTACACCCGCCTCCCCGGCCTCAAATAACAATCCGGCCCCACCGCGCCTCCAATCGCCCTCCTAAGTTGCGGTGAAATAGCTCCTGTTTAGGCTCTAAACCAGCACTTTCAGGAACTATTCCACCGCAACTCGTTGGCGCAGGGGCATCGGGCGGACAGCGGGCTTTTACTTGCGAGGCGTCGGCAAAACAAAGAGTCCGTGCTGGTTACAGTAGAGGTACATTCTGCCGCGTCCGGTGATATGAAAACGCGGTTGCACCGATTGCTCTGGATAGAGCTTCTTGAGGCAGATGCCATCCATAGTCGCATATGCCACAAAGCTAATGTAATGATCCTTGGTCATGGGATGGTCGAGCGTGACGTACCAATCGTCCTCGATACGCTCGATGGAAAAGGCGTGATCCGCGTCCGGCTCTTCGGCCTCCTGGGGAAACATCGTGGAGCCGCAACAGCTAAAGCTGCCTTCTCCGAGCGCGTGCACAACGTTTCCGCAGATAGGGCAAACGTAAAAGACGCCTTTGAGCATATTGCCTGCACGGTTGGCGTTGGCCCGAATGTCACCAGCCAAAAGCTCAGCCACGCTTATGCCGAGTCTCTGGGCCAAAGGCTCAACGAGGGAAATGTCGGGAAGGCCGCGGCCGGACTCCCACTTGCTGACGGCTTTATCGGTCACGCCAAGGCTTTCCGCCAGGGCGCGCTGGGTGAGGCCGCGATCTTCGCGCAGCCGCTTGATGGCATGTGCTGCCAAAAAAGTATGGGGGACATTGCTTTGCGGTGTCTGGTCCATGAGATGTCCGATCAGATTGGAAGAATGGAGCGAACCGGTTCAAGAGCCAGTATCCATTTGAAGACAGCCCTCGACAACCTACGCTGCGTAGACATGCACCGACCAAACGAGCGTGGATTTTCGGACACTCAAATCACGAGCGTGGATAATCTCCCACTTTGAGCCCCCACACAGGCCAAAACCGGGAGATTACCCACGCTCATCTCTGACTAGTCATTGGGGACGTTCTTAAACGACTAGTCAAACAAGAACGTCCCCAATGACTACTGCCGCATCCGGGGCAAGACAACGCCGCAGGTAGAGGACGGACAGCGAGCGACGTCCAGAGCGAACAAGTTGGCATGAAAAAGGCAAGGCATAGACCTTCTGGTCATGCCTTGCCTTTTTGAATGACAAATTGTCGCTCTGGGCGGCGCGCAGCGTCGAGCCGTTACGCGGTTTGGAAAACCGCGTAACTACTCCCGGACTCCGTACTGCTCGTAGTAGGCGTCGATGGCGGTCTTGAGCTCATCGTCGATGACGACCTTGCCGTCGATCTCGTGGTTGTAGAGGGTCTCGACGACCTCGGCCATAGAGACGATGCTCGCGACGGGGAAACCGTACTTGGCCTCGATCTCCTTCTGTGCGGTGGTCACGCCGCCCTTGCCGACCTCCATGCGGTTGAGGGACACGATCAGACCCTTGATCTCGACATCGGCAGCAGCCTTGACCTTGGGATAGGTCTCATCGATGGACTTACCGCTGGTGGTGACGTCCTCGACCATGACCACACGGTCGCCGTCCTGGGGCTCGTAGCCCAGCAGGTTGCCCTTGTCGGCACCGTGGTCCTTGGCCTCCTTGCGGTCGCAGCAGTACTTGACCTCCTTGCCGTACAGCTCGTGGTAGGCAATCGCGGTCACGACGGCCAGGGGAATACCCTTGTAGGCAGGCCCGAACAGCACGTCAAAGTCGTCGCCAAAGTTATCGTGGATGGCCTGGGCGTAGTACTCGCCCAGCTTCTTGAGCTGATAGCCCGTCACGTAAGCGCCGGCGTTCATAAAGAACGGGGACTGACGGCCGCTCTTGAGCGTAAAGCTGCCGAACTTAAGAACGTCGGACTCGACCATAAACTTGATGAACTCTTGCTTGTAAGCCTCCATGCGGGCTCCTCTCGTAATCGCGTACGTGCTTCACAGTTTAGCGCAGGTAGGACGTCGATGCGGGCGCGCTTTGAAGCCATGGCGCTCTGTAAGGGCTTTGTCAGGGGCGATGATTTTCCGAACAATGGGGTTGACACGGCAAACCCCCTCGTCAAAAATACCGGCGGATTGAAACGGGTACGAGATACCCAAAGCGCGCCGCGCCCGGCCTTAAGGAGGTGTGCCATGGAAGGCAGCCATAGTCGAAAAACCTGCATGTCGCCCTCGGCACGCCGCGAGGATTCCGCGCACGCATAAGCGCCAACAGTCGATCACCAAAACCACCACAAAGGTGCCTGCCCCCCTTGTGGTGATTCGCGAGCATGACGTGAGCGACATCTAGGTTTTTTGCAATTCAATACGACACGTACGCTAACTCCCTTTAACAAGGAGGACCCTATGCTGATGCTCAAAACCGCCACGGTACTCGAAGTCATCTCCAAGCGCCGCCGCACGGCGCGCCCTGCCGCTCACGCCGGCCTTGCCAAGAACACCATCTTTGCCGCAACCCATAGCGCCGAGGACTCCCTCGTGCTGCTCGACGCCACGGCTGACGGCCTCACCGCCGGGCAGGCCGCCGAGCGCCTGGACGCCGCCGGTCCCAACACCATCGAGGCGCCGACCAAGACACTTGCCCGCCGCATCGCCGACGCCTTCATCGACCCCTTCGCCGGCATCCTCGCCGCGCTCGCGCTGGTCTCGCTCTACATCGACGTGCTCGCCGTGCCCGAGCCGCAGCGCGACCCCTCCACGGTCATCGTCATCGGCATCATGCTACTGGTATCGGGCGGCATGAAGTTTATCCAGGAAGCACGCAGCGGCAATGCGGCAGAGGCCCTCAAGGACCTGGTCTCCAACACCTGCACCGCCCTGCGCGACGGCGAGCGCATCGAGATACCCTTCGATGAGCTCGTCCCCGGCGACGTGATCCGCCTCTCCGCCGGCGACATGGTGCCGGCCGATGCCCGCATCATCACCGCACGCGACCTGTTTGTGATCGAGTCCGCCCTCACCGGCGAAAGCGAGGCCGTCGAGAAGACCGCCGTCGCCACCGTCGTCGAAGGCGCCGACAGCTCCACGCTGCCGCTCTCCGCCTGCAAGAACATCGTCTTTACCGGCACCTCCGTGCAAAACGGCACCGCCATGGCGCTTGTCGTGGCCACCGGTTCGGACACCTACCTGGGCGGCATCGCCAAGATGCTCAACGGGCGCGGCGAGAAGAGCGCGTTCGACCGCGGCGTCTCGAGCGTCTCGATGCTGCTGGTGCGCCTGATGCTCGTCATGGCGCCGGCAGTCTTTGCCATCAACGCCGCCACCAAGGGCAACGTCATCGATGCGCTGCTGTTCGCCACGAGCGTGGCCGTGGGCATCACGCCGCAAATGCTTCCCGTCATCGTGACCACGAGTCTGTCGCAGGGAGCCAAGGACCTCGCCCGCCGCCAGGTCATCGTCAAGGAACTGTCTGCGATCCAAAACCTCGGCGCCATGGACGTGCTGTGCTGCGACAAGACCGGCACCCTCACCGAGGACCGCATCGTGCTCGAGCGCTACCTCAACACCGACGGCAACGAGGATACGCGCGTGCTGCGCCATGCGTTCTTGAACAGCTTCTTCCAGACCGGCCTCAAGAACCTCATCGACCTGGCCGTTATCGACCGCGCCGATGTTACGCTCTCGACCGTCGTGCCCGATTCCATGCTGGGCCAGAGCCTGCGCGACCGCTACGCCAAGGTCGACGAGGTGCCCTTCGACTTCTCGCGTCGTCGCCTGAGCGTGGTCGTCGCCGACGCCCAAGGAAAGACCCAGATGGTCACCAAGGGCGCTGCCGAGGAAATGCTCGAGATTTGCTCCTACGTCGAGGTGGACGGCACCGCTCAGCCGCTTACCGACGAGAAGCTTGCCCAGATTCGCAAGCAGGTGGCAGGACTCAATGCCGAGGGCCTGCGCGTGATCGCCGTGGCGCAGAAGACCAACCCGCGCACCGTGGGCGAGTTTGGCATCGCCGACGAGTGCGACATGGTGCTGATGGGCTTTTTGGCCTTCCTCGATCCGCCCAAAGCGAGCGCCGCGGGCGCCGTCGCCACCCTCGAGGCCAAGGGCGTGGCGGTAAAAGTCCTGACCGGCGACAACGACCGCGTCGCCGCCACCGTCTGCGAGCAGATTGGCATCGACGCAAGCAACGTTTTGCTGGGCTCCGAGATCGATGCGCTCGACGACGCCGAGCTGGCGGAGCGCGCCGAGCAGACCCATCTCTTTGCCAAGCTCTCGCCGCTGCAGAAGGCGCGCTTGGTGCGCGTCATGCGTGAACTGCTCGGCCATACCGTGGGCTTTATGGGTGATGGCATCAACGACGCCGCCGCCATGCGTGCGAGCGACTGCGGCATCTCGGTCGATTCGGCCGTTGACATCGCCAAAGAATCCGCCGACATCATCTTGCTCCAGAAGGACCTGGGCGTGATCGAGCGCGGCATCATCGAAGGCCGTCGCACCTACGGCAACCTACTCAAGTACCTCAAGACCACGGTGAGCTCCAACTTTGGCAACGTGCTGTCCGTGACCGTCGCGAGCCTGTTCCTGCCGTTTTTGCCCATGAGCGCCCTGCAGCTGGTGCTGCTGTCGCTGGTCTACGAGATCGTGTGCATCGCGCTGCCGTGGGACACCGTCGACGATGCCTGGACTGCCCGCCCGCGCGCCTGGGACGCTGCGTCCATCAAGGGCTTTATGCTCGAGCTGGGCCCCGTGAGCTCGCTGTTTGACATCGTGACCTTCGCCGCGCTCTTCTTTGCGGTGTGCCCCGCCACCGTGGGCGCGAGCTGGGCCGAGCTTGCCGCCGCGGGCAATGTTGCCGGCATGGCAACCTTTGCGGCGATTTTCCAGAGCGGTTGGTTCGTTGAGTCTATGTGGTCGCAGACGCTCGTAATCCACATGCTGCGCTCCCCGCACCTGCCGAGCCCGCGCGATCACGCCGCCCCCGCCCTGTGCACGCTCACCGTGCTGGGGCTGGCGCTTGTCACCTGGCTGCCGGCAAGCCCCATCGCCGATGCGCTGGGCCTCATGCCGCTGCCGGCGAGCTTCTTTGCGCTGCTCATCGGCATCGTCGCCGCCTATATTGCGCTGACCCAGCTGACAAAGCGCCGCTTCATAGCCCGCCACGGCGAACTGCTGTAACAGACAACCCTAAGGCAAAACCACCACAAAGGTGCCTATCCCCTTCGTGGTGGTTTTGGG
The DNA here is from genome assembly GCA_052346145.1 of Collinsella sp. Lineage (GTDB taxonomy): Bacteria > Actinomycetota > Coriobacteriia > Coriobacteriales > Coriobacteriaceae > Collinsella. Next base: position 25,515 of record DAWDVX010000023.1, on the reverse strand, counting down.
GCGTTACGAGGCGTTGGTCAGGCGGCTCCAGAGCTCGTCGATATCGATCTGGTCGCCGCCGCTCAGATACCCAGTTCGAATAAAAGCCTCATTGTAGATATAGATGTCATGAGCGCTATCGCCATCGTCTTCGGTGTCGTCGGCCATAATCACGTAGCGGTGGCCGTCAAGCGCCTTGACCAGCCAATACAGGGCATCATCGATCGTGCATTTCTCCTGCACCATCGCCGCATCGCCAATCGCGCCGATGAGCGCCCGCTCGCCCTTTGTATAGCCGCCCACCGAGAGCAGAATCGCGATGTTTTCGTCTCCGCCGCCCGGTTCAAGCTCCTCGTACTCGGACTCCGAAAGCGGTATCGCGCTGTTCGCAAGCTCGTCCACATCGTCCGAAACCTTGGAAAAGGTAAAAGCGAAAAATCCCGCGTCATCGACGGCGCCGTAGCCCACGTTCTCGCCTTGCCACTCATAATTTTGATGTTTGAGCAGGCGCACCAGATCGGCACCACCCAAGTTGATCGCGGCATAGACCGTCACGTTGGCATTGTCGTCCACGCAGGCGGCGTCTGCCGTGCTCGCTGCTTTGGCGCCGCCCGTTGTGCCCGAGCAGCCAGCCAGCGCGCAAGCCGCCGCGCCCGCGCCCGCCACAAAAGCCGCACGGCTCATCGTCATCTCGTTCATCATGTTCGTCCTTCGCTATGCTATTGGCCGCATCGCACTTAGCCGAGCGCGCGTCCGGTCTTCTCCTGCCAAAACTCGTTAATCGTAGGGGCACCGCCGCCCTGGGTAAACGTACCGGTCTTGATAGCCTCCTCGGTAATGAGGTCCAGGCGGTAGTCACCGTTTTCCATCGGGCTCACCATGGCAACGTGACGCGCCATGTTGGAACCGTAGACGCACGCAATCCACGAGCCCGAGGTGATCTGCGCCCGGTCCTCAACCGGCACCGAAAAGCCCGCGATAACATCCTCGCAGCTCGAATAGCCCGCAAGTTGCAGCGTAAACATCACGGTGCTCCCGGTTCCGCCCTTGTCGAGCTTTCCGATTTCGTCCTCACCGAGCCATTCGGTTGCGCCGTCCTTGCTGATATTGCAGACGCTGAGCACGCGGCCTGCCTCGTTCTCGTACATCTCGAGCGCATCTTGCCAGGTATAGCCCTGTTGCGACGCAAATTCCTGCAACTGCCAGCCCTTAAGCTCGAGCAATGCCGCGATGCTGATGTTGCGGTGTGCATCCCAGCAGTCGTCCGACCACGTATCAAACGCATCCGTCGAGCCGCCGTCCGCATCCGAGCTGCCGCCCACATCGCCGGAATCGCCCGATGACGAGCCCGCGTCCATCTTGCCCTTCACCGGACGATCGTCGTTAAAACCCGTCGTGTCCTGCGCCTGCTGTCCACCGCACCCCGCAAGTGTCAGCAACGCCGTTCCCGCCGCCGCGACAAACGCCGTGCGCGAAATAACCGTCTCCCTCATCGTTGTTCCTTTCCCGTTTCTTATCACGGTGCCGAGCAACGCCTCGACACCGATCCTCCCGTAGCCCACTCACGCTATTGACGGGGCAGCTCCGTCCAGCCAAAACCGGGCTCAAAGCCATCGCGCGTGCCGATCACGTCGCCCGAGCCGTTCACCCAAGCTTGGTCCGCCATCACCGAAACCTCGACATCGGTACCGTCGGGCCTGGTGTAATGGTTGACCCCGCGAATAGCATCGGAATACGAGGCCGCGCCCGTTCCCACACCTGCGCTGGAGAAATTGGCCGCGCTGGCGGCCATATTCGCGGCGTGTTGACGATCGCTGCGCTCAAACCAAGCCTGCTGGTAGCTGTCGAACGCCGCCTGCTGCGAGGCATGCATCTGCTGCCAGGCCGCGAACTGCTGTTGCTGCTGGGCGATGTTCATCTGCGTGCGCTGACGCTGCTCGAGCACCATCTGCTGCTTTTGAGCGCACGCTTCGCGCGCAATCGACGGGTTGAGCCGCAGGGTCGATGCCATTGAGGCAAGCGCCGTGGAGGCCGCCTCGTCCAGACGGCCTTCTGGCGCAACCAGGCAGAAGCTGTCCCTGATACGCCACTGCAACAGGTCGGCCGCGCCCAGCTTAAACGGCGCCCCGTCTGGGCAATCGCCCTGATCCGGAGCCTGATCTTTCGCGGCGCCCTGCTCCGCCGCCGCAGCCGCCTGGCGCTCGCGCAGGCGCTTGCCCAGAACGCCACCGATCAGTCCGCTCGAAAGGCCCGCGCCCAGCAGCGCCTCGGCCCCGGCGGCAACGCCTTTACCCACAGAACCCGCGACTCCGCCGATCGAGGCCACATAGCCCTCGACCTTTGCCGCTACCGCAAGCTCGGTAGGCACCGGGGCGCCTGCGAGCCGATATCGACGCATGCGGCACTCATAGACCACATCGCTCGGCTCCATCGAAAAGCCCTGAATCGCAAAGTCGTTTGCCGCCTCGCGCTTTACGCGGGCACGCTCATGCTCGATATCGCCTGCCGCGCTCGATGGATAGGGCTGCTCAGCCACAACCTCCGCCCGTGCGCCCAATTGCGTCGCGCAGGCTTGAGCCAGCTCGTCGCACGCCGCCTCCACATGCAGAAACGCCTTGCGCTCGGTTTGCGTGGGGATACGCTTGGCAACGGCGCCCGCGTCCACGTAGCAGAGCTCGGAGCGATACACGATGCGTTCGCCCGCCGGGCCCGCCGCCGTCACGCCAACTGAAATCGGGCAGTCGAAGCTACTGCTGCGCTCAAGATGCGCCTCTTCGATACGCCAACCCCGCGGCAGCGCCACTTGCGCGAGCGCTTGGCCGCCAGAGGCATCGCATGCGGTGTGGAGCTCAAGGTCGCCGACGCGGGGAGCATCCGCTGCGGCCACGTCGCGGACCGGCGACGCGGCGTCGGCATCCTGCATCGGCACATCGACCGGCGCGTTCGCGCTCGGCTCACAACCTTCGCCCGCGCCATCATCGGCAGCCGCCCCATTTGCGTGTTCCGCGACACCCGGGTCATCCTCAACGCTCTCAAGCCGAACACCGCAGCCCGGGCAAAATCGCACCGGCACGCCGGCGACCCGCGGCAGCTACATCCCGCACGCCGGGCAGAATCTCAAATCACTCATCCCGTACACCCCTCATTTCATTGGCTGTTCTTGATGGCGGCTAGCTGTCGCCACAGTTCATCGGCACCGTCAAGGCGATATGCCGTCTTGTCGAGCACGATATTCCCGCCCTCGAACTCCACCGATTGCTCCGAGCCGTCTTCATAGACAAAGACGAGCGTGCGACCGGCATCGCTCATCCGCTCATCCACCGCACCTCCCACGGTGCAATCGTCGAGCGCGGCAAAAGTCGATGCGACCAGCTCGGCATCGTCGGTCTCATAGATCGTCCGCGCCTCGCCGTCCTCGATAAGCTTGACTGCCACCGGATCGGCAGCACAATCGTTCAGCAACGTTTGCGCGGCGTTCTTTCCCTGGTCGGCACGGGCACCAAAGCCGTATGCCCGCACAAGCGTCACCGCCGCAGCAAGGACCACCACGGCGATAAGCGCGCCCGCAATTTTATTAGACGAGCAACCACGAGACGCCATAGGCCCACCCCTTCCGTTCTGCTCCGCTCAACATCACATTCATATGCCTTTGAGCGCCAAAACGGCAGGTGACAAATGTCTCATATTCATATTTTTGCAGGTAAAACCACCACAAAGGTGCCTGTCCCCTTCGTGGTGGTTTTGGCTAGTCTTGGGGTGTCCAGGACCAGAAGAAATTGATGAGGGCCACGCGCGAGGCGGCACCGGTCTTTTTGTTGATCGAGGCGATATGGCGGTAGAGCGTAGAACGCGAAAGGAAGAGCGCTGCCGCAACGTCCTGCACGCTGTCGTCCGATACGACCAGCGCCTCCAGTACATCGCGCTCGCGCTTGGTAAGTCCAAAGGCGGCTACAAAACCGTCGAGTCGATCGTCAAACGAAAGCTCCGGTGTCTCCAGGGACACCGTGTCGACCTGATCGGGCGCACGGCTCACGCCAAGATCGTCGGTGGCAAACGCCAGCCCCCTGTGACCCGCTTCGTCCTCAACGCCTTGTCCAAACTGCCCCAACAGCGAGATCGCAATGCCGACAAACAGCACGAGTACGACACCCACCGCCATCAGCACGTTTTGGCTCGAGATGATCGCCACCGCCGGAGCCGTCACAAGCATTGAGCAAATGTTGTTGATGACGCGGCCCATGCACGGCCACAGATACGACCAGCGGGCATACATCGAAATCGCGGCGAACTTCGCGGTGAAGAACACCACGAAAAAGCCCGTGCCCAGGTAAAAGATAATCGTGGCGGCGAGCGCATTGCCGCCGTTGCCATCGGTGATAAGCACAAAGAACGAGAGCGTGGACAGCATGGCGGCGCACGTCATGATGATATTCATATACGAGCGTCCGCGCAGGTCATACAGGGCGCCGGCAGCAAGCGCACTCACAACCAGCAGCAAGCGCGGCCAGTCACCCAGATCGATAGCGCCGGCGGCATGCGAGGTCGTAAGACCGGCATTGAGAGCCGCGAATACGCCGGTGAGGCAGGCGGTCGCCACCGTCAAGCGCACTACGGCACCCTGGAAGGCCGCCTTTGCCTCGGGATTATCGCGCCACTTGGCGCCATGCTCCGACGCATCGACCGATAGCTCGGCAATCTCGGCTTCGAACTCGGGCGCGGACTCATCGCGTAATTTAGCTCGGCGGGTACCGTGAAGTAGCCCAACCAGCGCAATCGCACAGGCAATAAGGACAAACTGTTGAGGAATGCCCGCAGGCATCACCATATGGTTGAGCACCTGTACCAAAATGCCCGCAGCATAAGAAACCGCCACGGCACGTGCCAAACAAGGCGTCTGCGCAAAACGCCGCGCCAGATTGGCATGGGCGGTCGATCCGCAGTAGCCCAAGGCGCAGCACGCCACCAGACCGCCAGCAATCACGACCTGAAACTGCACTGCCATGATCAACAGCAGCAATGCCGACACCAGCAGCACGCCCGTCATATCGCTCGTTGCATCGATTGCCTGGGGACGGCGATAGTACAGGAGAGGACGCACAAAATAGCCAATCACGCTCGCGCCGACGACGATGCTCTCGTAGATAACAACCTCGTTCGCTGGCACAAACTCGGCCACGCGTACGTCAAAGAAGTACTCGCCGGCCAAAAACGTGAAAAAGAAAAGCGCCAGGCACAGAATCTCCCGTATGCCCCGGCGCAAATATGCGGTTGTGTCTCCCAGGTCCCTCATGGTAACCCCCACCCGCTTAGATGTCCGGAGAACCATTTTAATGGAGAACCGGTCTTACTACACACGCAATGCCGGAAGTATTACACATCAGACCTCAACCGCCCTCAACAGCAGTTGCGGTGGAATACGGACTGTTTACAGCCAAAAAGGCTGGATTTAGACCGTATTTCACCGCAACCAAAAGAGCCCTTCTCCGATCGCGCGCTCAGTTGCGGTGGAATAGTTCCCGTTTGTCCGGCTGGGGGTGCTTTTTAGGAACTATTCCACCGCAACTTATTGAGGGACTGGGTCGCATGCGATGGAGGAGGTGGAGAGATCGGAGGTGTTAGAGCTCGGGCGTTGGAGCGTAAGCGTTAGTGCTCGGGCGTCAGGATCACCAGGGCGTCGTGCTCAAAGGAATGCTGAGCCACGCGCACGGTGCCGTCGCCATTGTCGCGAACGGGCAGCTTGGCGATACGCTTGGCCTCCATGTCGAGGGCCGTCGCCGACCAGCCGCGCGCACTATCGAGCTTAAACGTAAGTGCCGTGGTGCGCGGCAGATAGGTGACGACACGCTCGCCAATACGCGCCACACGGATGGACTCGCGCGCGTCATCGAGCAGCTCCTGTGCCGGGATAACGGCGAGAGCGTCGTCGCTAGCCGTGGCACCCAGGCCGGCAAGCACGTGCTCGATGGCGGCAAAATCCCACACGCCCGCAAACTGCAGACACTCCTGCCAGCGGAACGGCATGTCAAAGCCCTCGCCCAGCACCGAACCCTGGCTGCGCGATGTCTGCCAGTTCCAAACGCCGTGGGCGCCGTAGGTCACGCCCGCGCTGGCGCCGGCAAGGATCGAAGACCACACGCTCGCGCGACAGTCCTGCGCGGTAAAACGCCAGTACACGTTGCGCGACGCACCCATCTGCTCGTAGCAGGGCTCGGAGTTGACCATCGGCTTTTTGGGATAGCTGGCGATAAAGTCCTGCGGCAGGTGCCAGGCCTCGGGCTGGCCTTCGTAGTTGTGGCCGGGCTGGAACATATAGAAGTCCAGGCGGTCCAAATACTGCGCGGGAATCGTGCGGTTACCGCGATTGATGTGCATGGTACGCAGGGCCTCGGGCGCGCGCTTCGCAACCTCGTCGAGCGCATCCTCGTAATAGGCAATCGCCTCGTCACCGGCAAAGTCCGTGTCGCCCGTCACCACATAGACGGGATCGAACTCGCCCAGGTTCTCGACGACGCGGGCAACGTGGGCACGGACCTCCTCGCGCGGCATAACCTCGGCACCGCAACGCTCGGCGATCTTAGCGCCCCAGGTACCGGGCACGTAGTTGCACCACATGAGCACGAGCGCCGGACGAATGCCGTGCTCGACGGCAGCGCGGCACATGGCGGCGGCGCGATCCCAATACGCCTGGTTGGGTTGAGACCAATCAAAGCGCACGCCATCCTCGCTGGCATAGGGCCAAATGCCCAGATCGGGGCAGCAGCGATCCCACTGCGGCAGCGTGTTAATCTGCAGCACGTTCATGCCCTGCTCGGCGCGGCGGGTCAGATAGTAGTCCCAGTCGGCCTCGGGGATGCTGGTAAACGCACTCCAGCACGTATCGGCAAACCAAAAGAACGGCTTGCCCTCGCACAAAAAACCGTCCTGACGACCGTTGACGGTCAGTTTTCCCAAACTCATCTGCATGTCCTTTCGCTCGATAAAGGAATTGCGAACCGGCAGAAGCTTTCGCGGTAACCCCTGATGCGAAAGCCCCCGCCGTTTAACAAACCCCTGCGGGCGGACACCACTTGCCCACTCCAGTCTACCTTGCAAGAAGGGCCCCGCCGGGCTTGCGCCTGACGGGGCCCTGTCGTGTAGGTAAGGTCGTATGCGACCGAATGGCTTGGCCTTAGGCCTCCATCTCGGCGAGCTCCTCCTTGGAGAAGCCGGCGACGAAGACGACGGCAGCGGCGATGACAAAGGAGATTGCCATACCGACGATAGCCCAGACGGTGTTCATCTGGCCACCCTGCAGGTAGTTGGTGAAGACCAGGAAGTTGGAGGCACCGCCAGCGAGGTAATAGGTAACGCCCATGAGGCCGGAGAACACAGCGCCGATGGCACCGCCGATGAACATACCGAACATGGTGCGACGGAAGCGCATGAGGATACCGAAGAGTGCGGGCTCGGTGACGCCGCCGGCGATGGCGGAGATGACGTAGCCCAGGGCAAGACCCTTCTCGTCGGGGTTCTTCATCTTGAGGAAGGCACCGAAGGCGCAGCCCCAGACAGCGGCCATAGCGCAGTTGGTGGAAACGAAGACGAAGGGATCGTAGCCGGCAGCGATGATCTGAACCTGAGCGAGCAGGATGACGGGCATGTGCATACCGCAGACCACGAAGAGCTGCCAGAAGGCGCCGAGGACGGCCATGACGAGCAGGATACCGATGCCACCCATGTCAGCGAGACCGAAGAGGGCGTTAGCGATGAGGCTGCCGATCTCGTTGCCGAGCGGGGCGAGGACGATGAAGGCGATGGGGATGGTAACGATCATGGTGCAGAACGGCGTGAAGACCGTGGAGAGCACGTCGGGCATGACCTTCTTAAAGAACTTCTCGACGAAGTAGAGGACAGGCACCGAAAGGATAATCGGCAGGACGGACTGCTGATAGTTGGCAGCGGCGATCTGAATGCCGTAGACGGAGATGATTCCGCCGCCATCCTGGGTCGCGACACTCACGACGGACGGGGCCATGAGGGCGCCGCCGAGGAGCATGCCCAGAACCGGGGAGGCGCCGAGCTTCTTAGCGGCGGCATAGCCCAGGTAGATGGGGATAAAGGTGAACGTGGCCTCGTACAGGGTGGTGTAGAGGAACGTGTAGGTCGGATCGGTGTCAGAGAGAACGCCGAGCATGGTGGGACCGAGGACCGCAGCGATGGTGCGGAACAGACCGCCGGCCATGAGCAGCGGGATCAGCTGGGTCATGGAGCCCGACAGATAGTCGAGGATGATGTTCGGCAGGTTCTTGAGCTCGAACTTCTCCTTGGGAGCGTCGAGGTTCTCGTCGACCGCGGCACCCTGCTTGACGCCGGACATGGCGACGAACTCGGCAAGCACCTTGGGCACGTTCTGGCCGATGATGACCTGGAGCTGGCTGCCGGCGAGCTGGCAACCCAGAACACCCTTGACCTTCTTGATCTTCTCCACGTCGGCCTTGTTGTTGTCCTTGAGCGTCAGACGCAGGCGCGTCATGCAGTTGGTGGCGACGGTGACGTTTTCCGCACCGCCCACGAGCTCGAGGACATCGGTGGCAATCTGCTTGTTATCTACTGCCATGGGACCCCTCCCCATATCATCGTGTGCCTACTCGTTTGGGCGTAGGCACGCCTTTGGCTCGGCGACTATAACCCCTTACGGTTGCCAAACCCTTGGATACGCTGTCGTAAACAATGTGTTTACTGAACGTTTACGGGCTTTAGTTTACACGGAGACCCTAATTTGTGGCAATTTTGCCGTCTACAGTCCGGTGAACGGTAGGAAATCGGGGGTGAACGTAATTGAATGGCAGGGGATTGCCTATTTGTCGCTTTATCGCTATATGGCTATTTACGTGGTCTTTTACTTTGATTGACGCCTCTGCACTATGTTTACTCATCAACAAAAGCCCTGATAGATAGTGTTAAACGATTGTTTAGTAGTTTGTTGAGTGTTCATTTAGACCGTTTACCGAGTTCATCTGCTTGTTCTGTAATTCTGCATTACACTAAACATGTTTAGATTGTATTGCCGCAGATGTTTACCACTCTCGGCGCAAAGGAGATAGCTCATGGAACTCAAATCGTGTACCTACGCAACCGTCACCACCTTGGGCGACTTTGGCCCCTGGATTAGCAAGGTTGTGCTCGACCTGCCGTGCACCGTTCGCGCCAACGATATCGATGCGCGCACCTTCCATATATATGTAGAGCGCCACGAGCGCACGGGCGAGGTCCTCATGCGCAAAGAGCGCGGCGCCGACCACGCCGCACCTTCCGTAGGCTATGTCGAGGTACTTGCCGCCTATCCGTGCGATGAGTGCGGACGCAAGCTCGCCTTTGGCACCCATGTGGCGCTCGAGATCGCCGAGCAGCGCCTGACCAAGAAGATCGAGGGCAGCGTGATGGGCTCGCGCTTGCTCGATAACCAGCTGCGCATCACGCAGCTCGCGGCCCTTCCCGGCAATGACGGTGACGATCCAACCTGCGGCCTGGTCTTTGACACCTGCCGCGGCGACATCTGTCCCGCGCTCAAGGGCTGGAGCAATGCCACGCAAAAGACCGCCGTCAACGGCATCGCGCTCGAGTACGGCTTCTTTGAGCCCAGCTTTAAGGCCGAGGACTCCGCCTGCTTCAACCCCTTCGCGCCCGAAACGACAGTCGTGCCCCAGAAGGCCCCGCTCGTGGTGTACCTGCACGGCGCTGGCGAGGGCAAGGGCGCTACGCAAGGCGAGGGCGCCACGCGCGCTTATATCGGCAACCGCGTGACGGCCATCAGCCAGGCGCAGATCCAACGCTACTTTGGCGGCTTTGCCTGGGTGCTCGTGCCGCAGTCGCCCACGTTTTGGATGGACAACGGCGTCGAGCAGCTCGGCCACTCCAACCAGAGCATCTACTCCCCCGTGCTCAAGGCGCTCATCGACGAGTTCGTTTCCGAGCATGCCGACCGCATCGACACCGACCGCATCGTGGTCGCTGGCCTTTCCAACGGCGGCTTTATGACGCTGCGCCTGTGCGCCGACTACCCCGAGTTCTTCGCCGCGGGCCTTCCCTGCTGCGCGCCGTGGTACAACGCCACGGACGAGGACGTTGCTGCCCTTGCCAAGACACCGCTGTGGTTTACGCACTCCAAGGGCGATGAGCTCGTGATGCCGCAGGAGACCGTGCTGCCGCTCACGGCTCGCCTGCGCGCTGCCGGCGCCAACGTGCATCTCACCTACTTTAGCCATGTCGAGGACCTGACCGGGCGCTATCGCGAGGCTGACGGCTCGGCCAAGAAGACGTTCAACCACGGCGTGTGGATCCACCAATTCAACGACCTGTGTTATCAAGACTTCGACGGGGGCAACGTACTCATCGACGGCGAGCCGGTGGGCTGTTGGGAGTGGTCGGCCAGGGTTTCGAGGTAACCGTCCCATCGGGGGCTCTGACCTTTAGTTTTGTAAACGTCCTCGCGCATGAGCTCCGCTTATCCTGCTCCTTCGGAGCATCGGATAAGCGGAGCTCGCGCTGCGGAATGTTTACAAAACTAAAGGTCAGAGCCCCCTAAGTTAACGTTGTTCGAAACGCTGGTCGGCCGCTTCCGGCGGGCCGCCGGGTCGCGGGCGATGGGGGCGTGGGTCCCGTCTTGCCTTGCGCGTAACTGGCTGAATTAATTTTGATTGGAGCTGTTCCTATGTCCCAGAAGTTGACTCGAGTGATTGTTACCACTGATATGGAAGTCGATGATATGAACTCGCTTGTTCATTTGGCTCTGTATCTCAACTTGCTTGATGTTCAGGCTGTGGTGTATACGGCTTCGCAGTATCACTTTCTTGGGGATGGGGTTCATACGCTCGGCGAGGTGAATTCGCATTGGCGGACCAAAGGGCGGCGCTCTTATGAGTGGGCTGTTGTGCCTCATGAACCCGATCCACTAGCCGGCGAGCTTCGTGAGTATCGGCCGTTTCCCGAGCATTGGATTGAGAGCCTCTGGAGCAATGAATATGCCCAGGCTTGGCCGCAGTTGCAGGCTAATGCGGCTGCTGCCGGCGAGCCGTCGTTTCCCTCGCCTGCTCAGATGATTGAGCGTACGTTTGTGGGCAATGTTGCCTTTGAAGGCGATGTGCGTGAGGAGTCTGAGGGTTCGCGCGTGATTGCTCAGGCGATTTTGGATGATGAACCGCGCACGCTTTGGCTGCTCAGTTGGGGCGGTATGAATACCATTGTTCGTGCGCTCATGAGCATTGCTGAGCGCTATCGTGATACGCCCGAATGGCCTTCTGTGCAGCAGCGTGTCTATCAGAAGGTGCGCGTGATGGGCGTTGCCGATGGCGTGGGGCAGGACAATTCTTGGCTCGACCATGGGCATGAGCTCTTCCCCGATCTCATCTTTTGGTGTGTGCCCTATATGTATGGCGGCTATGTCGATGCCAAGATGGCTCAGCCCGATACACTGCCGCTGTTCCAGGCTCCCTGGCCCGAACAGAATCTCACGCAGGGCAACGGTCCCCTTATGGCGCGCTATATGCTCTATGGCGATGGCAAGGTGTACGAAAACGAGCCCGAGCGCTTTCAGTTTGGCAAGCATGCGCGCTTGGACTGGGGCCTGGAGGGCATGCCTGCGATGCAGTTTGAGCGCGGCGATTTTATGGCCGAGGGCGACTCGATGACCTATATTCCGCTGCTGCCGTTTGGCCTGCGCGGCATCGATAACCGCGACTTTGACACGTTGCTCGGCCGCATGTTCCTCGACGGGCATCCCGACTCGGACGCACCTGCCGGCTTTGCAGCCATAGGCACGCCCGTCGATGGCAATCCTAATCCCCATCTGCGCGCCTATCAGGAAGACTTCGCCGCTCGTGCGCAGTGGTGCGCCCATGGGCCCGCGGACTGCTCGCATCCGGCGTATGTTGCCGAGGTCACGGGCGACATGAGCGCCGCGGCCGGCGAGCGCGTTGCTCTTGCAGCGACCATCGTCGACCCCGATGGTAGGGGCTTCGACGCGCACTGGGATGTCGCCGTGGAGCCGTCGCGCTATGCAGGCGCTCAAGATCTGTCGCTGTGACAGGAATGCGCGACGAACGCCACGTTCACCGTACCCACCGATGCACAACCCGGTGACCGCATCGTGCTCACCCTCGGCGTGCAGACGCGCGCCGAGCGCCCCTGCACCCGCTACGCCCAGGTCGCCATCACCGTCGCGTAGTAAGCGGCGACACCCACATTCGACATGGAGTGCCCCCAACTGCTACTCATTTAAGTACGTCCCCAATGACTACCCAGAAGTTGCGGTGGAATAGTTCCTGTTTGGCCTTCTAAAGCCGCCATTTAGGAACTATTTCACCGCAAGTTATTTGGGGATGAAAAATGGGCCATGTGTCCCAGTTGTGGAGACCTCTTGAGCCGTCTGGGTATCGTGAAAGATCGCACACTCCCCCATCATCAAAAGTGACACACGCTACCTGTTGATGGGAGGCAATCATGGGCTTCTTTGACAAGATGTTCGAGAAGAAAGAGTGCGCGATTTGCGGTACCGAGCTGGGACTTCTAGGTAAGACCAAGATCAACGAAGGCTACCTGTGCAAAGAGTGCGTCGGCAAGCTCTCTCCCTTCTTTGGAGGCTATCGCTCTAGCACCGCGGACGACATTCGCGAGCAACTCGCCTACCGCGAGGCCAACGCCGAGCGCCTGGCCTCGTTCAACCCCACGCGTACGCTCTCTGCCGGGCGCACCAATATTATGCTCGATGAGGACGCGGGCCTGCTGATCATTACCTCGCAGAGCCGCTGGCGCGACGCCAATCCCGACATCATCGAGTTCTCACAGGTACTCGGCTGCGATATGGATATCGACGAGCATCGCACCGAGATCTATCGCGAGACCAAAGACGGCGAACGCGAGAGCTACAATCCGCCGCGCTACGACCTGGATTACGACTTTAACCTGACCATTCACGTCAACACGCCGTACTTTACCGAGATCAACCTGCGCGTGAACGACTCCACCATCGATCAGCGCGGTTCCATCGAATACCGCGAGGCCAAGCGCCAGGCAACCGAAGTCCGCGATGCGTTGGTGCAGCTGCGTCAGGAGACACGCGACAGCGTCGTGGCCGCCAAGGCCCCCAAGACCGCGGTGACCTGCCCCTTCTGCGGAGCCACCACCATTCCCGATGCCAGTGGGCGCTGCGAATACTGCGGCGGCGCCGGCGGCGCATAGCCTCCGGCAGCGAAAGGACCGATCATGGCCTTCGAGAGCGTCAACTATCAGTGCCCCGCGTGTGGCGGCCCCCTTCACTTTGCCAGTGCCGAGCAAAAGCTCGTCTGCGACTACTGCGATTCGCGCTTTGAAGTCGAAGAAGTCGAGGCCCTCTATCGCGAGCGCCAGGACAAGGCAGATGCCAAAGCTGATGCCGCAGCCGCGGCCCCCAAGCCTGCTGCCGACGACGCCGTGCAGGAGCTGGCCCAAAACGCCGGCTACATCTGCTCGTCGTGCGGCGCCGAGCTGGTCTCGGACGGCACCGTCGCCGTTACCACCTGCCCATACTGCGGCAACTCCGCCGTGGCACCCGGCCAGCTCTCGGGCGACTTCTCACCCGACCTGGTGATTCCGTTTAAGCTCGGGCGCGACGATGTCATGGCCGCGCTCAAGGAACACTACAAGGGCAAGATCTTGCTGCCCAAGAGCTTTGTCACCGGCAACCACATCGACGAGGTCCAAGGCGTTTACGTGCCGTTTTGGCTCTACGGCGCCCGTGTGGACGGCGAAGTGTACTTTGATGCGACCAACGAGACCGTGACCGAGGAATCCGACCGCACCGTCACGACCACCGACCACTACGATGCCTACCGCAAGGGAAATATCTCGTTTAAGCGCGTGCCCGTCGACGGATCGTCCAAGATGCCCGACGGCCACATGGACGCCATCGAGCCGTTTGACTACGACGCGCTGCGCCCGTTTTCGGTCGCGTATATGCCCGGCTACATCGCCAACCGCTACGACGAGGATTGCGAGACCTGCAAGGCGCGCGCCGAGCGCCGCATGGAGGAGAGCACGATCTCGGCCCTGCGCGAGACCGTCGTCGACGAGTATGACGACGCCACGGTCGAAAGCAAGCAGCTCGACTACACCTGGGAAGACAGCGACTACGCCCTGTTTCCCGTGTGGATGCTCTCTACCTCGTGGAACGGCAAGAGCTACCTGTTTGCCATGAACGGCCAAACCGGCCGCATGGTCGGCGAGCTCCCCTGCTCCAAGCCCAAGCTCGCCATCGCCTCGGTGCTGTTCTTTGTGATCGGGTTTGTCCTCTCCCAGATTCTCTTTATGGGAGAGAACGCCTTCGATCCGGACTACCTCGCCTTTGATGTGGAGGGCATCCTCATCAACATCGTCGCGCCGCTGATCATCGTGATCATTGCAGACGTGCTGCTGGTAGGCCAGCTCAAGACAGCCAACGAGGCCACCCATGCCGATGAGTACTGCGGCGAGCTCGATCTGACCGAGAAGCACGACACCTTCAGCCACACCGAGACCACCGTTGTCATGAAGGACAACAAGGACGATTAGCCATTCTGACCAATACCACCCGGCCTTTGACGAGAAAGGAAGATCACCATGGGACTCTTGAAAGCTGGATTGGGTGCTGCCGGCGGCGTCATGGCCGACCAGTGGAAGGAATTTATCTATTGCGAATCGATGCCCGCTGACGTCTTGGCCTGCAAGGGCAGTAAGCGCACCGGCGGCCGCAGCTCCAACACGCGCGGCGAGGACAACGTCATCTCCAACGGTTCCGTCATCGCCGTCAACGACGGCCAGGGCATGCTCGTGGTGCAAAACGGCAAGATCATCGAAGTCGCGCTGGAGCCCGGTGAGTTCGTCTTCGACACCGGCAGCGAGCCGAGCGTCTTTAGCGGCAACCTGGGCGATTCCATCAAGGAGACCTTCGCCAATATCGGCAGCCGCTTTGCCTTTGGCGGCGACGCGGGCAAGGACCAGCGCGTCTACTTCATCAACACCAAGGAGATCATCGGCAACAAGTACGGCACCGCCTCGCCCGTGCCCTTCCGCGTGGTCGACAACAACATTGGTCTGGACGTCGACATCTCTGTGCGCTGCAACGGCGAGTATTCGTACCGCATCACCAACCCGCTGCTGTTCTACACCAATGTGTGCGGCAACGTGACCGATAGCTATACGCGCGACAAGATCGACAGCCAGCTTAAGTCCGAGCTGCTCACCGCCCTGCAGTCCGCCTTTGCCAAGATTTCGGAGATGGGCATCCGCTACAGCGCTATCCCCGGTCACACCACCGAGCTCGCCCGCGCGCTCAACGAGGTCCTCTCCGCCGACTGGCGCGATCTGCGCGGCGTCGAGATCGTGAGCTTTGGCGTTAACTCCATCGCCGCCTCGCAAGAAGACGAGCAGATGATCAAGGACCTGCAGAAGGCCGCGGTCATGCGCGATCCCACCATGGCAGCCGCCAACA
>DAWDVX010000023.1:9529-10045 GCA_052346145.1 Collinsella sp. | reverse complement strand
CGCCAACATCGCCAGCGCCCAGAGCGATGCGATGCGGGCGGCAGCCGCCAACCCCAACGGCGCTATGGCCGGCTTTATGGGCATGGGCATGGCAGGTGGCATGGGCGGCATGAATGCCAGCCAGCTGTTCGCCGCCGGCCAGGCACAGCAGCAGGCCGCCCCGCAGCCGGCTCCGGCGTCCGCACCCGCCCCGGCTCCCGCCGCCGCACCTGCGGCCGGCACGTGGACCTGCAGTTGCGGTGCCACCAACACCGGCAAGTTCTGCCCCGAGTGCGGCAGTCCCGCACCCGCCCCGGCACCGGCCAAGTGGTTCTGCCCCAACTGCGGCAGCGAAAACGGCGGCAAGTTCTGCAGCAACTGCGGAACACCCAGGCCCTAGCCCCTCCATCTGGTAATTGGCGGGGGATCCGCCGCCCCCGCATTTGCTTCTATGGGTTTCGTTCGATAAAGGAGGACACCATGAAGACAACGTTCAAAAAGTCCGTACTCGCATTCCTGACATGCGTCCTGGCGCTC
>DAWDVX010000023.1:0-9519 GCA_052346145.1 Collinsella sp. | reverse complement strand
CAGCTGGCAGTACTCGGGTGGAACCTTGGACGGCGAAGAGCTCACCGATGAGTACATGGATATGCTCAAGGAGTGGGGCCTCAACTGTATCCTGATCCTTGACGAAGACGGCACGGGCGTCCTCGACATGTTCCTTGAGGTCGCCGACCTGAAATGGGAGGCCAAGGACGCCACCACCGTAACGATTACCGCCGAAGATGAGTCGCACGACCTGAAGCTCAAGGACGACAAGCTCGTCCTGGAGGTGGACGGCGACAAGCTCATCTTCACCAAGTCCGACAAGGACCTGTCCGGTACGGTGAAGAAGGATCGCGAGGCGGCCGAGAAGGAAGAGGAGATCGATGAGGCCGTCGAAGACGACAACGTCCAGCGCGCCGAAATCTCCCCCGCCGTCACCGTCGCCGATGACGATCTGTGCACCATCACCGTCACCGAGAAGTTCAAGGACGACTGGGGCGACATCGGCTTTGTCGTCAACATCACCAACAAGAGCGACAAGGACCTGACCTTCTACGCTCCCAGCGGTAAGACCAACGTCAACGGCACCATGAAGGAACCCTGGTTCTCGGCTCACCTGATGCCCGGCACCAACGCCACCGAGGAATTCACGTTCTCGAGCGGCGAGCTCGATAGCCTCGACGACCTGGTCAACACGACCATTGGCATCGACGCCTACCTGACCGATTCCTACGAGGACGTCGCTTCCTACACCGCGACCATCGCGTAGCGACAGACACCGACAGCCGCGGATTGGCGGACACATCCGCGCACACCAGACGGGGCCGCAGGAGTTGTTCCTGCGGCCCCGTCGTTTTTATGCCGATGCGTAACGAGCGCTAGCGCTCCATGTTGGGAACGATGCTGCCCTCCGTTACTGCGTGCACGGCCAGGCGCATGATGTTGTCGTAGCCGGTCTTGTTGAGGATCTCCGAGATGCGACGCTTGATGGTGCCCTCGCTCATAAACAGCTCGGCCGCGATCTCGCGACGGCTTTTGCCCTCGCAGGCAAGGCGCAAGATCGACAGCTCGACATCGTCGAGTGCCGCCGTACCCGAAAAAATGCTTTCGGGCGGCTTGGGAAACGTGCAATAGCCCGCCAGCGTGGAGCGCATCACGGCGAACAGCTCGTCGATACCGACGTTCTTGTACACAAAGCTATCGACGCCCGCCTCGCGGGCCTGATCGACAAAGGTGATCTCGGGCATGCCGGTCATGATAATGATGCGACACTCGGGCAGCTGCTCCTTGATGCGTGCCGCCGCCACGATGCCGTTGGAATCATGCTCGGTGCATACGTCCATCAGTATCATGTCCGGGCGCTCCTTGAGCGCGACACCCAAGGCCTCGGAGGCATCGGCGATGGCGGAAACAACAGTCATATCGAGCTGGTCGCCAACGGAGCGCGCCAGGCTCTCGCGCAGAATGGCCTGGTCTTCGACGATCAACACGCGGATCATGAGCTTCTCCTTTGGGACGTGGCGTTGGTGTTAAGCGGAATGGATACCGTAAGCGTAAAGGGTGGGGCGGCATGGACCTCAAGGCTGCCGCCCAGATTCCGTGCGACATGCCTCATACCAGGGATACCCGTTCCCTCGCGATACGATACGGGGGCCGGCGCGCCGTCATTAGAGATGGTCATGCGCGCGATGTCGCATCCGTTCGACTCCTCCTGCCACAGGTGCACATGGACCTGGTGGGCCTGCGCGTGCTTGGTGGCGTTGGCCGAGGCCTCGCGGATAATCTGCAAAAAGGCCGCCGCGACACGCGCGTCCTCAGGCAGCGCACCCTCAACATCGATCTGCACACTCACCAGGCCAAAGGCATGGACGATATCGCCCAGTTGCTCTGCCGGTTCGGTGTCGCCCCCGCTGCGCAGATCGGCAGCGATTGAGCGCAGCAGCGGGTCGATCTGCTCGAGTGACTCGTCATCCAGGCGCCCCTCCTCCAGATAGCGATGGAGGATGGACAGGCGCTGCCCGATCACGTCGTGCACGCGAGCGCGCATACGCAGATAGGCCGCATTGTCGGCAACTTTTTTGACTTCCTCGATCTGGGCCTGGAGCTCTTGACCCGCAAGCTCAAGCAGGTGATTGGCCTGCGCCAGACGGTCGTGGGCATGCGCGTACTCCGTCACGTCCAAGCCGATAATGCGCTCAAAGGGACGGCCCGAAACCATAACCTCATCACATGCGAACAGACGAATCTCGGAGGAGGAAACCTCGGCCACCGCACGCGACTCCCCAAAGCGGTCCAGGTCGATTCGAACGCGATTTTTGCTGCTCTCGGGCATCTGCGCACTGAGTTTTCGAAGGCCGTTCCACGTATCGCTCATGTCGTGCAGGTCGGTGGGCATGTGAAGCTCCACGAGGTTCCTGCGCATGCAGCGGTTCATGAGCAACGGGCGGCCTTTCGAATCCAGATACAGAATGCCGACGGGGATCACGTTAATGGTCTCGATTGTCGAAAACGCCGTGATGTCCTCCTGGCGGTTGCGCACGTCCATCAAAAGCGCCGCGATGGAGCGGAACAGGAAGAACGCGCCCTCCGCGATAAGGACTGCAGGCCATGTCGAGCCCATGACGTAAACAACCGGCGGCGTCGCGGCGGCAACAAGCAGCAGCTCAGCCATCATAACGGGACGGCGATAATGCACCATAAGGACTACGCCATAGGCGGCAATCGCGGCGTTGAGCCATAGCAGCGCGCCCGCCGCCTCGGCGACGACATAGAGCGGCGCCACCAGATGCGACCCGCTCGACGCGAACAAGATGACGGCCGAGATAATCAAGTGCAGCACAAGGCTCGCCTCGTAGACGCAAATCACTTTGCGGTTGTAAGACGAACGACGCGATGCGATGAGCGGAACATGGATGGTCTGCAGGCATGCCACCAAGGCAAAGAGCACATCGAGCGCAACGATCTGGGGAAGGATAAGCGGCATCTGCATCATCACTCACCCGCCCGCGGCATCAGCACGATCATACGCAGCTGACCGGCCTCGCCCTCAAGACGATACGCCACGTTACGCCCCTGCAGTGCAACCTCGAGCTCGTGCGCGGCGGGCGTCTGCGACAAGTCTTCCTCGTCGTTGGAAAAGAGTGTGGCACGCAGCTCCACGCTGCACGAATCGTGTTCGCTCAGATGGTACATGAGTGCCGGATGATCGGTGGTGTAGGCGAAAAACGCAAAGTCATACACGCAGTCGTACAGCGCGCTTACCGTACTGGCATGCATCGGACGCTGTATGGCGATGATCGAAGCGCAGTCGACATCGATGGTGCGCAAGTCACTTGCCAGCTCGTTGGCAATGAGTTGGATGCGATCGCGGTCAAATCCGCTTTCCCCATGCTGCGCCAACGTGAGCGAGCCCTTGCGTTTGCAATAGGCGACGAGCATCTTGGCACATTGCAGCATGCGATAGCGCTCGTGCGAGGATGCCTCATCGGTTAACGGCGGCAGCGAGCTCAGCAGCCCATACATCTCATCGAGCGCGCGGGCAAGCGCCTGGTCAACATCTTTGATCAGCAAGGCCTCGGCCTCCTGGTCGGCAAGATGCGTCTTAAGATCGTAGTCGGCCGTAAGCAGTTCGTTTTGGCGCTGCAATTCCATGCGCCGGTACGCCAGCTCGCGATTGAGCTCGTTGAGCTCCGATACGTCTTGGGCGAGCAATGCCGATCCGCCCAGCAGTGGAAAGGCGCGGTACATCACATCGGGATCGGACGCCACGGTAAAGGCGTGGGAATGCCCGTGCTCCTGAATGCGCAGCTCTTCACGCACGCCTGCCGGAATCGGCTTTGATACCGGCGTGGCATAGACTTCCTGCAGGTCGCGCGTTATAACCTTCAGATCGAGCGGCAGGGTGTCGAAAATGTTGGCAATACCGTGGTACGACGGTATAACGCCGCAATCGAGGCAAATCTCGAGCGTCACCACGCACAGCACGCAGTAGACGAGCGAAAAGTTGAGCTTCCATGCCCAAGGCACGCGCAGGGCGTACGAAATGGCAAAGAACGCGCCGCCCAGCAGCACGAGTGCCGCCGTGCTCGAAAAACGTTGGATACGGAAGGACGAGGAGCGCCCCACCAAAATGAAAAAGGCCACGAAGTTAAAGGCCGTCCATATCAGAACGGCAAAATAACCCCAGCCGTACGTGTAGTCGTTGCTCCAGGTGTCGCTTGTGCGGTCAAAGTGGAATGCCTGCCGGTGGAAATCGTTGGTGAGCACAAACCCAATGAGCAGGATGGCCGCGATCCACAGGGCTGTGCGGTAGCGGCGACCCGCACGATGTTGCTCCAACCCTGCAAGGCGCAGGCCGCACAGCTGGTAGAGGAGCGGAATGAGCGTCATGGGCACGTAGTACAGGTACCACAGCACGGTGGCATAGAACGGCGTGAACGACTTGTACTTGAGGATGACCTCGATCATCCACAAGGCGCTGATGGTGGCAACGGCAACGAGGCGCCGGCGCAGGATGTAATCAAGACAGCGCAGATAGACCAGCACACCCCAGATTGAGAACGCGACGGCAGCGAGGAGCAGCGGAATCGAGCTCGAATGGATAAGCCCGTCCACGACTTCTTTGGACACCTCGTTATAGCTGGGCACGGTGTTGGAGAGCTTGGGATCGGAAGCGAATGACGCCGGCAAGACCGCCAAAAGCAGAAGAAACAGTGCGGTTATGACGCCGGCAATGACGAAGGCGCGGCGACGGTACACCAGGTGCGTTATGCCAACGAGGAATCGCGGCATGGCGAAGAGCCTGCCGCCCCTGGGATCCGCTACCGGCGCGGATCGGGCGGCCACATGGCCAATATGTCGCTCGCGGGTACCCATAGTACTTTTAGTGTACCGACAGGCGGGCTCAAAAAACGGGCCGCATGTCCCAAAATCCGCAGACGGCAAAGCGCCCGGCGAGCACAAACTGCTCGCCGGGCGCTTTGGTTAGGAGACTATGAGGTTGGGGGCTCGGTGCCCTTAGGACAGGTCCTCGCCATTCGAAGCAATAACTTTCTTGTACCAGTCGAAGCTCTTCTTCTTGGAGCGCTTGAGGGTACCGTTGCCGGCATCGTCGCGGTCGACGTAGATGAAGCCGTAGCGCTTGGACATCTCGCCCGTGCCGGCCGAGACCAGGTCGATCGGGCCCCAGGTGGTGTAGCCAAGCAGGTCGACACCGTCCTCAGTCACCGCGTCGCGCATCGCAGCGATGTGCTGGCGCAGGTAGTCGATACGGTAGTCGTCGTTGATGGAGCCGTCCTCCTCGACAACGTCCTTGGCGCCCAGACCGTTTTCAACCACGAACAGCGGCTTCTGATAGCGGTCGTACAGGTCGTTGAGGGTGATGCGGAAGCCCAGCGGATCGATGGCCCAGCCCCACTGGCTCTGCTGCAGGTAGGGGTTCTTGGCGCCGGCGAAGGCGTTGCCCTGGGTTTTCTCGACATCGGGATTGTCGGCGCCCGCGGAGCAGCGGGTGCTGTAGTAGCTAAAGCTGATGAAGTCGACGGTGTTGGCGGCCAGAATCTCGCGGTCCTCGTCGGTCATGCCCACGTCGATGCCCAGACGCTCAAGCTTCTTGACGGCATAGGCCGGGTAATAGCCACGGCTCTGGACGTCGACGAAGAAGTAGTTGTCCTGGTTGTCGAGCTGTGCCTGGCGCACGTCGCCCGGGCGGCAGCTGTAGGGGTAGTAGCTACCGGCAGCGAGCATGCAGCCGATCTTGACCTCGGGGTCGATCTCGTGGGCGATCTTGGTGGCCCAAGCGCTGGCGACGAGCTCGTTGTGGGCGGCCAGGTACTCAACGGCCTCCTTGTTCTCGCCCTCCTCAAAGACCAGACCCGCGCCCATAAACGGCAGGTGCAGGATCATATTGATCTCGTTAAAGGTGAGCCAGTACTTCACCAGGCCCTTGTAGCGGGTGAAGATTGTGGTTGCGAGGTTCTTGTAGAAGTCGATGAGCTTGCGGTTGCGCCAGCCGCCGTATTCCTTGATGAGGTGGATCGGGCAGTCGAAGTGCGTGATGGTCACGAGCGGCTCGATGCCGTACTTTTGGCACTCGCGGAACACATCTTCATAGAAAGCCAGGCCGGCCTCGTTGGGCTCAGCCTCGTCACCGTTGGGGAAGATGCGGGTCCATGCCAGGCTCATGCGGAAGGTCTTAAAGCCCATCTCGGCGAAGAGGGCGATGTCCTCCTTGTAGTGATGGTAGAAATCGATGCCGGTCTGCGCGGGATAGTAGCAGCCATCCTCGAAGTCGAGCATCTTACGCTGGCCGGAGACCACCGCGTAGCGCTCAGCGCCGTGCGGCGCCACGTCCACGTTAGCCAAGCCGCGACCGTCCACGTCGTAGGCACCCTCGCACTGGTTGGCAGCCGTCGCGCCGCCCCACAGGAAGTCTTTACGGAAAGCCATACATCGATCCTTTCACACGCTGTTTGTCATAGGCTCAGTATCTCTATAAACGGCACGTCGCTCAACGGCAACGGCGCAGGTCGACACTTCTTTTCGCTCCCGCATATCGGCAGACGGTGCGCTCCTGACACTTTTTGATACCTCGCGTGCACGAAAAAGCACCCGCCCACACGCCGCGAACGTCAAGTGAGTAGACTTTTTGGCAAAACTCAACCAGACCCGCCTTTGACGCCATCAAAACCGCAGGTAGCTTACCTGGCATGTTCCGGCGTGGTCAGACTAAGCCAAAAAGTCTACTCACTTGCAAAAAAGGGCGCCTCCACAACAGCGAAGGCGCCCTCGGGTGGCAGACCATTTGACTGAATAGGAAAGAAAGGAAAAAATAGGAAAGAAAGGAAAGGAGACTTATGACTGAAACCATCTTCTCCCCCTCATTTGGAAATCGCCCATCCTATCTCGTCGGGCGCGAAACTGTAATTTCGACATTCATATCCGGCCTTGAGCAGGAACCGGGCAATCGCGACCGAGCCATGCTCATGCTTGGACAGCGAGGCAGCGGCAAGACAGTTCTTCTGTGGGAACTTGCCGACCGCGCACGCAAGCTCGGCTTTGTTGTCGCCACGCCTACCGTAGCCTCCGAGGATATGCTCGAGCGCATTGTCGAGAAAATCCAAGAAGCAGGCAAACCTTACGTCAACAAACGCCGCCTTCCCAAACTCGCGAGCGGCAGCCTAAGTGTTTTCGGGCTCTCGGCAGGCCTCGAGTTCACACGAGACGTGCAGGAGACCAAGAGCTTTCAGTTCAAGCTCACGCAGCTCGCGCGCAAACTGACCGAGCAGGGGCACGGCATCCTCATCCTCATCGACGAGCTCCAAGCAAATTCACCCGAGATCAGACAGCTCGTCACCGCCTATCAAGAGCTGGTCGGCGAACGACTCAACGTCGCGCTCGTCATGGCGGGCCTTCCGGGAGCCGTCTGTGCAACACTCAATGACCGTGTGCTGACATTTCTCAACCGCGCTCGAAAGGTCACGCTCGAGCCACTTTCGGTCGGAGATGTCGATACCTATTACCAGCGGGCTTTCGATGAGCTCGGCCTTGATATTCCAAGCGATCTTCGCCTCCGTGCCGCTCGCGCAACCCAAGGCTCGCCCTATATGCTGCAACTCATCGGCTATAACATCGCCAATCGCTGCAGGACAGGCGAACGTGCGACGCAAGGGTTAATCGACGGAGCCATCGAGGCGTCGAAAGTCGATTTCGAAAACGATGTGTGCGAAACGACGCTCGCCGCGCTGTCAGACCAAGACGTCGCGTTTCTCTCCGCAATGACTGATGACGAAGACGCTGTGTCTCGCATTTCTGATGTTGCGAAGCGCATGTCAGTCACACCCGACTATGCGCAAAAGTATCGCCGGCGCCTCATCGACGCCGGCGTTATCGAGCAGGCGCGCCGCGGCTACGTGCGCTTCGCCGTCCCCTATATGGCCGATTACCTGCGCAGCCAGCTCTAGGCAACCACCGCAAAGGGGACAGGCACCTTTGTGGTGGGTTGGGCCCGCTTGTCTCGATCTGTAACAGTTAGGCCGTCAAAACCGGGCTTGGCGTTACAGATTGAGATTGTTCGGGCGGCCCCCGTGGTTCGTCTTGATCTGTAACAGATAGAGACGATTTAGCGCGCCAACTGTTACAGATTGAGACGGAAGACCCTAGTCCACGGTGATGTCGAGGTTCTTGCCGACGAGACCTACGTAGCCGCCCTCGGCAGCCTTGGGACTATCTGCGTGGCAGAGAACCCACTTGTCGGCCTTCCAGTAGCAGTAGCTATCACCGGCCGCGGGCATGTCGGCCGCAGCCTCGGGGCGCGGACCGTTGGTGCCGGCGGGCAGCGCAACCATCACCTGGAAGCCACCGTCGTCGACCATGCACGGCGTGTAGTGCAACGTGGTGGCGTAGACCTCGACGAGCGTGCCGGCGGGCGCGCGGAACGCCTTGACCTGCGCGGTGTCGAGCTTGCCGTCGACAATCTGCTCACGCTTGGCGAGCAGCAGAATAAAGTCGCGAGCACCCAGGTTGAACTCGCTCGCGCGGTGATACTCCAAGCAGTTGAGCTTCGTGTTGTGGCCGTTGCACCAGCCCAGCTGGAACGGACGGCCGCCATACATGAGCAGGCCGAGCGCATCGGCGCCCTCGACCTGCTCCAGCTCAGGCGCGGAGGCCACGTACTTGCTGCCCTCGGGGATGGGCGTTGCGGAGAGCGCCTCGACGAGCGGGGCGGTCAGGCTGGACGGGACGTCATCCCACACGCGGCCATAGGGTTTGAATTCGGGGTCGGTAACAGAGTAGATATGCATGTTCGCTCCTGTTCGTTTGTGTGATATTACGAACATTCTAGAACAATCACGCGCGGTTTTAAACGTCCGCCATGTCCGCTCAACAAAAAGGCACCCCCGCATAAGCGAAGGCGCCCAGTGAACTCATTTTGAGCGACGAAACCTTTACGCCTGCTGATAGTGCAGGTGTGCCTCATCGATATCGATCAGATCGCGGTCGAGATAGCGACGCGCGAGCCAATTTGCCATAGGGAGATTCTGGTCCAGGTAGTTACCGCACTCTTCGGGAGCGGCACCGGGGACATCGCCCTCGAAGCCAGCAACAAACTCGAACAACTCGCGCACGAGCGGCAAGATCTCCTCACTCGTCACCTCGCCAAACACAACCAGGTAAAAGCCCGTGCGGCAGCCCATGGGGCCAAAGTAGACAATACGGCTCGACCACTCGGCATGATTGCGAAGGAACGTCGCGCCCAGGTGCTCGATGGTGTGGCACTCGGCCGTGTTCATGACCGGCTCCTTATTGGGTGTGGTCAGGCGCAGGTCAAAGGTGGTGACGGCGGCGCCGGTCGCCGGATCGCGGTCGATGCGGCTCACATACGCGCCGGGTTCAAGCAGCAGATGGTCAACGGAAAAGCTCGCGATGCGCTCCATGGCAGATCCTCTCGGTAGTCAATTTGGGACAGGGCTCTTTTAGCTGGTCGCAACAATCCCACCCATGATAGCAGTCAAAAAAGCCCCATTACAGTTTGAGTCGTCCGAAAGGGCGGCTCTTTTCCCT
>DAWDVX010000022.1:0-38911 GCA_052346145.1 Collinsella sp. | reverse complement strand
CATTAAGTGCTTTCCTTTGCGTGCGGAACTCGCGACAAACTTAACCCCCGCCCCCAGCCCCGGAGACCCTCCCTGCCGTCACTATGTTCAACCACTTCTTGTTGCTCGCCGCTTCGCGGCTCGGCGACCCCGTTCTCCGTGGCGGAGTTGTCTTAGGTTCTTGTTGGGACCTTGCCTTTGGCTCATAAAAAACGGGGAATGCATTGTGCATCCCCCGTTTTTGTTGCGTTTACTCTAGGTCAATAAACTTGGTGCTCAGGATCTTGCCGTCTTTGACAAGCATTCTGGCCATGGTGGGGCCTCTGGTGCCTCTGGGGTAGCTGGCGCTGCCGGGGTTGAGGACTAGGCAGCGGCCTACTTGGGTTTCTTTGGTTACGTGGGTGTGGCCGTTGATGGCTACGTCTACGGATCCCACGGGAAGATCTTCGCGGTAGTGGGCTACGGCGAACTTGAGTCCTTCGTAGGTAAAGAGCGCAAGACGGTCTACATCGGGGCCGTAGTCGCGGTAGTAATCGTTGTTGCCCAGTACGGCCCGCACGGGGGCGATGGTGCATAGGTGCTCGTAGTCCATCTCTGACGTGAGGTCGCCGGCGTGGATAATCAGGTCTGCGCCCTCAAGCTCATCCAGGAGCGCAGGCGAAAGATAGCCGTGGGTGTCCGAGATGATGTCGATACGCTTGGCGCTTGCCCTGTTCATGGGATCCCTTCCGCAAAAAACGATTCGGCAGATACATACAAAAAGGCCCCACGGCTCCGCAGACAATTGGTCTACAGGGCTGCGGGGCCAGTGTACTAGAGGCTCAAGGCCTTCTTGAGCGGCACAACGCGGCGGCGCGAGACCGGCACCCGTTCGTCGACGCCCGTAATGCCCAGTTGGATAGCGCCCGAGGGCACCGTCTCGACATCCGTGACGCACGCCAAGTTGACGATATAGCGGCGATGAACGCGAAAGAAGCCAAAGTCGCAAAGCTTGGCCTCGAACTGCGCCAGCGAAGTCGTCGATAGAAAACGATCATCGACGGTATAGATACAGGAGTAATCGTCCTTGGCCATGATGAAGCGAATGTCATCCACGGGGATGAGGACCTTACGGCCGCCCTTTTCCACCGGAATGCGCTCGATGGTGGCTTTGCTGTCCGTGACGGGCTTGGAGTGCTGCATGACCTTCTCGATCGCGCGATCCAGGCGCGCCTCCTCAACCGGCTTCATTAGGTAATCGACGGCATCTACGTCGAACGCCTCGACGGCATGATCGCTATACGCGGTCACAAACACAATCGCCGGCGGATTCTTAAGCTTATGCAGTGCCTCGGCAAGCTGCAGACCTGAAGCGCCGGGCATCGAGATATCGAGAAATACGACATCGACGCGGCTTTCCATCAACATCTCAATGGCGGAGCGAACGCTCGACGCCTCAGTGATCGTGCCGATCTTGCCCGTCTGCTCGAGCAAGAAGCGAAGTTCCGAACGGGCCGGGGCCTCGTCATCCACAATCATCGCACGCAGCATAGGGATTAAACCTTTCGTCAACAAACTACGCTGGGCATCCGCCGCTTGGCGTTGAGCCCATAGCCTTTTATTTTACTCTTGAATATCAAAGATGCTCTCTGACAAATCAAGATGCAGGAGCACTTTGGTGCCCTTGCCCGGCGCCGATTCGACGCGCGTATAAGAGTGCGGTCCATAAAAGCGATGGATGCGCTCAGAAATATTGTGCATGGCCACGCCGGCGCCGCCGCCTTGCGGCGAACTGGCATCGGGACGGGCGGAGCGTTCATCAAACAGCCTGGCGGCGGTGCCCTCGTCCATGCCCACGCCGTTGTCGGCCACGGCAATCAGGATTGCATCGTCGCCGTCTTGATGGACGGTCACGTCGATCCGCAGGGCGTCGTCATCGCCCATGCCATGCCGCACAGCGTTCTCGACAATGGGCTGGATTACAAAGGCCGGGACCAACGTGTCCTCGACATCCTCGGAGACATCGAAGGTCGCCAGTACGCGGTCCTCGCCAAAGCGCGCCTTCTCAAACGTCAGGTAGCGCTTGGTCTGGGCAACCTCGCGCGAGACCGGGATAAGCGACCCCGAGTTGTCGAGCGTGGCGCGATAGAACGAGGAAAACTCGCGCAGCAGCTCGCGGGCACGCAGCGGGTCGGTACGCGTAAACGATGCAATGGTGTTCAGCGTGTTGAACAGGAAGTGCGGGTTGATCTGCGCCTGCAGCGCACGCACCTCGGCGCGCGCCGTGAGTTCCTTTTGCACCTCGAGCTCGTGGATGGCGAGCTGTGTGGACAAGATCTCGACAAAGCCCGAGGCAAGCGCATACTGGGTACGGTCGACGGCGCGCGGGGTCTTGTAGTAGAACTTGAGCGTGCCGACGGTACGATCGCCCACCTTGATGGGGGCGATAATGCCGGCGGGGACTTGGTTGTGCGAGCCGTCCGAGCCCACGACATCCACCATACGGTTGAACGACTGCACGATGCCATGTTCGATAACGTAGCGTGTGGCAAGCGTGTGGATGGGAGTATCGGGCAGCAGTTTTTCCTCAAACTCGCCCGCGCAGGCAAGCACGTTGTCCTCGTCGGTGATGGCCACCGTCATGGCGCGCGTCTCGGGCAAAATGCGCCGGCACACCAAACGCGCCGACTCCTGCGTCAGACCGCCCTTAATGTCCTCGAGCATGGCCGAGGCCACCGAGAGCGTCTCCTCGGTGTACTGGGAGCGCACCGAATCGGGATTGAGCGTCAAAAAGATAAAGATGCACAGAAAGATGCACAGCAGCGCGCAGGCAATCACCGTGGCGATCGGCTCGATACCGGTCACCAAGGCAAAAATAAAGTACACCAGCACGCAAATGGCGCAGGCAACGGCAATGATGCGAAAGATTGATATTGAACTATCGCGCTGGGCGCGGCGGTCGATCATTCGGCCCCCTCCAGGATACTGATCAGTTGTGCGTCACGCCAAAGCCCGTCCATGATCTTGGGCCAAAAGCTCTGGAAACGCAGGTAGCTTGCAGCGTTTTGGCGCGCATAGGCCTTTGCCTCGTCGATACCATGGCGCCAGATGCGCAGGTAGCCCTCATGCTCGCGGGTAAACACGCTGCGGACCATAGCGGTCTTGCGCACGCGGTCGTCGAGCTCGCGCGAAATCCAAGGGCCCGGGTAGGGCATGAGCGATGCCGCCGTAACGGGAATGAGCTCCTTTTGATGCGCGGCGAATGTCAACTTGGCCCGTTCGTAGTACCAACGGTATACATCCTGCATAAAGCGCGGTGAGCGCTTTTCGGACTCCGGAGGCAGATGGCGCACGGTCCACTCGTTATCGAACCACACGTCGTAGCCAAACATGCGCATGTTAAAGAGGTAATCCAGGTCCTCGCCGCGGGTGATAAACGGGTCAAAGGCCACACGCGTAAAGGCGCGGGCGTGCAGGGCCATCAGGCCGCCGCACACGTAGTTGGAACGCGAGATGCGGGTGCCCGAGAGCGCCTTTTTCATCCAACGGTTGAACTCGATGCGCTTGGTCCACCAACGATGGCAGATGCCCGCCTTGTCCGTGGGAGCCAGCGGCGAGCCGTCGCGATCGTAGAAATAACCGCTCTTGACCAAGATCGGCAAGCCCTGACGCGTCTGCTGCCCCAACGCATAGGTCGCGCGCTTCATAAAGTCGGCGTCGATGACAGTCTCATCGTCATCCAAAAAGATAACCGCGTCATGCCCCAGCACAGCGGCACAGGCTAGCCCCATGTTGCGGATGGCACCGTAGCCTCGCAGGCTCACGCACTCGCCCGAACCCTTGGGCGCGATCTGAGCAACCCGGTCTGCAATGCGCGAGGCCTGGGTGTTGGTGACAACGGTGACCTTGAGCGTGGGATGCGCGTCGACAATCTCGCGCACGTGCAGCGACACATCGGCTGTGGCAGAAACGGGACAGACCACCAAAAGGATGATGCGCGGGATGTCACGTACCTGCTCAAGCGAGGCCAGGCAGCGGTCGAGTTCGGGATTGTCGGCGTTGAGTCGCGTCGAATGGTCATAGGTGCCAGGGGCGTTTGCGCAAGCGTCATCGCCCGCCCAATACGTTGGAATCACGACTGTGGCGTTCATGCCTTACCCTCCCTGCAACACAAAAACGGGACGCCGCCAAACACAGGCGACGCCCCGCGACCTAGCTGATTCCATCATACCCACTTGGGCAAATCATTGCTCGCAAGTCGCAATGTTTATTGCGGATAACCCCAAAAGAGTACCGTGGACAGGCACAATAGCCGCTCGCTCCTATGCGGCATGCTCTGCCGCCTGAGCCATGCGGGACAGACGGACCAGCAGCACAAAGCCAACAACCAGCAGAACGCCAATAGAAAGGACGCCCAGCGACGGGTTGCCGGTCAGCGAGGTGACAACCGACACCAGGAAGGTGCCCATAACGCTTGCGTAACGGCCAAAGATATCGAAGAAGCCGTAGTACTCGTTGGACTTTTCCTTGGGGATGATGCGGCCAAAATAGCTGCGGCTGAGCGCCTGCACGCCGCCCTGGAACAAGCCGACCAAAATAGCGAGCACCCAAAACTCAAAGGCGGTCTTTAAGAAAAACGCGGCAAAGAGCACGATGCCCATGTAGGCGGCGACGGCCACCATGATCATGTTGAGCGTGCCCACGCGACCGGCGAGCTTGCCGTAGATGATGGCGGACGGGAAGGCCACAAACTGCGTAACGAGCAAAGCCAGCACCAGTTGGGTCGAGTCGATGCCCAGAGCCGATCCGTAGCTGGTTGCCATGGAAATGACCGTGTGCACACCGTCGATGTAGAAGAAGAACGCGATCATGTAGACCAGCACGGTCTTGTTGTGGGCGATCTCGCGCATGGTGTGTCCGACCTCGGAGAACACGCCGCCCACGATGTGGCCGATGGTGTCCTGGGGACCGCGCTCGCGACCGTACTTTTGCTTATAGGTGCGAATGAGCGGCAGGGTAAAGATGAGCCACCAGGCACCGGTGATGACAAACGACAGACGCGTTGCCAGCATGGTGGGGACGCCAAGAGCGGGGCCACCCATGATAAGTGCCAGGCAGATGATGAACGGCACGGTGGAACCGATGTAGCCCCAGGCATAGCCCGAGCTGGACACGGCGTCCATGCGCTCGTCGGTGGTAATGTCGGGCAGCATGGCGTCGTAGAACGTCATAGAAGAGTTAAGGCCGATGGTGCACAGCACGTACACGGTCAAAAATGCCATGGCGGACATGGGGATAGCCTGCGCCAGGCAAAGAACCAGGCCCGTGAGGAAGAAGCCCAAGAAGAACTTGATCTTGTTGCCGGCGTAATCGGCAAGCGCGCCCAGAATGGGCATGAGCATGGCAATGACCAGCGAGGCAATCGTCTGCGCGTTGCCCCAAGCGACCACCAGGTCGGCCGAAGAAGCACCGGTATTGATGGCGTTAAAGTAGATGGGCACCACCGAGGTATTGAGCAGCACGAGGGCCGAATTGCCCACATCATACATAACCCAGTTACGCTCGAGCTTGGTGTATTTCATGGACAGGGCCCCTTCGTATTCGCCCGATATGCAGTTAGTTCATCGTACCCCAATTGTCCAGAGGCACCGGTAAGGATTCGGCAAAGGGGCACGCACGAGCCCTACTCCTCGCGGTCGAACTCTTCGTCGGCGCCGAGCACGCGACCGCTGTAATTGACGTGGTTGGTCACGGCTTCTATATCGCCGGTCTCGATAAAGCGGGCAACCGTGCACTCGTAATCGAGCAGCGCGCGGTCAAAGACCTCGGGGAAGCTCTCGTTCGAGACCTCGCCGGTAAAGGGGTTCTTCCATGCCAAGTGGCCCAGATTGCCGGTACGCTCGGGCAGCTCGGTCGTCACGCGGTGCGCAAGGCCGTCGAGCAGCGAATAATCGTGCACCAAGCCCTCAAGCAGGGCAATCGCGCGCGTCTTGGCCGAACCGGCGGGCTCGATAGTGCGGTAGAGCAGCTGCATGTCAGCTACGGCGCCGCCGTACTCCCCCACCGGGATATCGATGCCGTACACGCGTCCGGCAACATAGCTCATCAGCACGCCGGCCACACGGTTGATGCGATCGGTGGTGACGATCTCGCCCGCCGGCGGATAATCCTCGACCGTTGCCCCATCGCGCTTGAGCTGCAGCATCAGCACGTCCAAGTCGCTTTCGAGCACGGCATGAACTTGACTGCCCGAAGCCTCGAGCTCGGGATCGGACTCGACAATGCCAAACTGCTGCTCGTAGACAAAGGGGTGGGCATTGCGATCGAGCACATAGTGAGACAGCAGGCCCAGCGCAAAGGCGCGACCCAGATTGGCATCGCGCGGCTGCAGGTGTGACACGCCGTCGCGCAGGCACGAGAACTGGCGCGACATGCGCGAGCGGTGCATGACCTGAGCAAGCGACATACAGTCGGAAATGCGCGGCGTGAGCATGTGGAAGAAAAACGGGTCGGGACCTTGGTTTCCCAGGATAAAGGCGATGCGCTCCTCGTCGGACGCGATAACGCCCTGCGGAAGACGGTCGATGCTTTCCTCGCCAAACAGATGATGCGTAATGAGCGCGGGCATAATGATCCTTTCGATTTCATTCGATGCAATCCATTATGCCCACCGCACAGTCATGCCAAACCTGTAACGGCAAACGATGGCACACCGACCCTTACGCAAGCCCCAAGTGTGATTTGACCTCGGCAGCGCGACGGCGGGACACGGGCACCGTCGAGGTTACGCGATCGAGCCTGAGCTCCATCAGGCCCGTGGAGCCGATCTCGACATTGTGCACGTCTTCCAAATTGACCAGATAGCTGCGGTGGACGCGGATAAAGCCCTCGGAGGCCAGGCGGCGCTCGAGCGAGGAAATCGACTCATTGATCAGGTATGTTCCCTCGGCACAGACGGCGTTGCAAAAATCGGCGCGCGCCTCAAAGTAGCAGACATCCGCCACGGGAATGAACACCCTTTTGCCCCCGCGATCCACCGTCAGGCGCAAAGGCTGGCGCGGAGCATGGACGACACGGCGAGCGCCCAGGGCAGTCTCGATCTTGTCGAGCGCCTTTGACAAGCGGGCATCCTCAACCGGTTTGACGACATAATCGACAGCATCGAGGTTATAGGCATCGGCCGCATACTCGGCAAATGCCGTCACAAACACCACGACCGGCGGCCTCTTTAGGTTTTGCATGGTCTCGGCAAGCTCAATTCCCGAGCGACCGGGCATGGTAATGTCTAAAAACAGCACGTCGGGCTTGTTCGACAGAATCAACTCCACGGCTTCGGTGACATTGCCCGCCTCGGCAATCTGACCCACACGCGTATCCTTTTCCAACAGATAGCGTAGCTCAGCCCTAATTGGGGGCTCGTCATCAACCACCAGGATGTTCCAGCCTTCGGACATATGCGCTTCCCCTCTTTTTTCTCTCAATCCAACCGCGCGCTACACCGTTAGCGGCGCCGGCTCATGCGGCTCGCCGTTCAACTCAACGATGACCTGCGTTCCCACGCCCTCCTGGGACTTCACGCGCATGCCAGAATCTTCTCCGTAAAAGAAATGGATGCGCTGAAGCACGTTGAAGAGCGCCAGGCCGCAACCTCGCTTGACGGAACCGTCGGCGGTAATGCTCTCGGGCTCCTCTCGGCGATGCTGCTCAAACAGATGCGCACAGACTTCTTCGCTCATCCCGATGCCGTCATCTTCGACGATGATCTCCAAGCCGTCATCGGTCTCAAAAGCCCTAACACGAATAGAAAGCGGCTCGGTCTCGCGCTGCGCATGCTTGATGCAGTTTTCGAGCAGCGGCTGCAAGATAAACGGCGGTACCAGGCTGTCGCGCACCTCAAAGTCGATGTCGACCGAAACGCGCAGACGGCCGTCGCCATACCGGGCCTGCATAAGGTTGATATAACGGGTGCCCTGTTCCACCTCGTGCTCGAGCGTGGTGAGCGTTTCGGAGTCAGAAAGCGTCTGACGATAGTAATTGGAAAAGTCGATCAGCAGCGACCGCGCCTTGTCGGGCTCGGTTCGAACGAGCGACACGATCGTGCTAATGGTATTGAATAGAAAATGCGGGTCGACCTGCGACTGCAGGGCACGAAGCTCAACGCGGGCCGTGAGCTCGTCCTGGCGCTCGAGCTCAAAGCTGGCGAGCTGCGTGGAAATGAGATCGGCAAAACCCGAGGCAAGGGCCGTCTGACGCATATCGATGCTGCTCAGGCGGGGGTAATACAGCTCGAGTGTGCCCACGCAATGCCCGCGCACGGTAAGCGGCGCGACGATGCCGGCGCGCAGACGGGGAAAATAGCCACCCGTCTCATTGGAGGTGTCACGCGAAAACACGCTCTGCTCGCCCGTCTCAATCACACTGAGCGTGGTCTTGAGCACGACCGGGGTGCCGGCAGGGCACTTTGCCGAGTCCTCGCCCCAGCTTGCCAACACCTGTTTGCCATCGGTAAAGCAGATGGCAGAGGCGATGGTCTCGGACAGGATAATTTTAGAGGCGCCCAGGGCCGCTTCGGGCGTAAGGCCGCGCGACGTGTAGGCAAATATTTTTGATGCGATGGCGAGCGTACGGTCGGTTGCGCTCGATGTGAGGTCGTCGGGGACCACAAAGACATACGAGAAAAAGAAGCACAGCATGACCAGGCCGGCAATAACGACAACGCCCGGAACGGGATTGGGATTATCGGTTAAATCCCAGATAAGCAGCAGGATAAGCGCCGGAACGACAATACCGAGCAGGATGGCCTGGACCACATGCTGGGCCGTGCGAAAGACCTTGGTAGAGTTGTAGCTCTTGCCCAGAATCAGCCTGTTTAAATCCACCGTCATCCCCTTTTATCTATCGCACCCATAGCAATAAAGAGGGCCGCAAGCGACCCTCTCCATTGCATTATGCAATCAAAAACTGTGTTTTACATCCAGCCATCGACAAACGGTATCTTAGGCGCTGTATTTGTTGGCCTCGCCAAAGGTGCCAGCCTCGACGATCCAGCCATCCTTCATGATGACGTCCATGTTGTCGGTGTTGAGCACGTGGATGTCGGCGGCGACGTCACCGTTGACGACCAGCAGGTCGGCGCACTTGCCGGCCTCGATGGAACCGGTCTCGTCCTCGATGTGACACATCTTGGCACCGTTGAGGGTGGCGCAGGTGATGGTCTCGACCGGAGTGAAGCCGATCTTGTCGACGAACTCGTACATCTCCTCGATGGAGCAGGTGCCGTACGGGGTGACGAAGGAGAAGGAATCGGAGCCGATCGTCATGACGACGCCGCGCTTCTTGGCCTCGCGCAGGCAGTCGTAGTTGCGCTGCAGCTCCTTCTCGACCAGGGTGCCCTCGTACTTGTCGTGCAGCTCGGGGACGTAGACGGGCGGATAGGTGGCGTACCAGGTGGGCAGGAAGGCGATCGTCGGGGTGAAGAAGGTGCCCTGCTCGGCCATGAGGTCCATGGTGCGCTCATCGATATCGAAGCCGTGGATCAGCTGCTCGCAGCCAAAGCGGACGGAATCGTAGGCAGCGGCGTGGTTGTTGTAGCAGTGGCTCCACACGGGGATGCCGACCATCTTGGCCTCTTCGACCACAGCCTGAATCTCCTCGGAGCAGTAGTGCTGGTCGCGGCCGGAGTCCCAGCGCCAGATGCCGCCACCGGTAGCCCAGATCTTGATGGCATCGGGGTTCTCGCGCAGGCGACGACGGACGGCCTTGCGCAGATCCCAAGGACCGTCGACCTGATCGCCCCAGGGGTGCGATTCCTTGTTGAGCTCCTGGCTGCAGTGGTGGGAGTCGCCGTGGCCGGCAACGCGGCAGAAGCCAAGGCCGGTGGCCAGAACGCGCGGGCCCTTGAAGACGCCCTTGTCGATGCAGTCACGGATCTGGATACCAAAGCGGCCGATCTCGCAGACGGTGGTGAGGCCGTGGGTGAGGCAGTCGTAGGCCTGCTTGACGGCGACGGCCTGCTTCTCGAGAAGCGGCTGCATGACCCAGTCGGTGTCATCGTCGGTCAAGTTGCCCGAGAAGTGCAGGTGGGTGTCGATCAGGCCGGGAAGGACGGTCTTGCCGGCGGCGTCGATGACCTCAACGCCCTCGGGAAGGTCCTGCATGGCGCCGGCGTACTCGATCTTGCCGTTGTCGTCGACGAGAACGAGGGAGTTCTCGACCGGCTCGGCACCGGTACCGTCGATGAGCTTGCCGCCAACGATTGCATACTTAGTGGACATGGTTCCTCCTTATGGATCCATATAGTGGGCGAGGCCGTGTTGGGTTAAGGCCTCACAAAGCTACCCAAGTGGCGCCGGGTTCGGCGCGCGGAAGAGAGGGTCCCGCGCACCTGATCCGCCCCGGCTCGGCGTTACTTTTTGCGGGAATTGGTGAAAGCCATGAGGGCCAGGCCAATAGCCAACCAGCCGATCACGATGCTCCACTCCACCATGTTGAGGGAGGCGGGAGAGAACGGAATCACAAGCAGGCCGATGATGATGGCGCAGGCAGCGATAGCGAGGGAGATGCCAAACTTGCCACCGGGCACCTCGTAGGGACGAGGCAGGTCGGGCTCGGTGAAGCGCATGCGCAGGCAGGCGAGGGCGACCATGCCGCAGGAGAAGATGAAGGCGAGAGCCGACACGTTGGTCAGAGGGATAAGCATGTTCTTGCCCAGGAACGGACCGACGACGGTGATGACGCCCAGAACAACGCAGGCGAGCTTGGGAGCGCCGGACTTGGGGTCGACCTCGGCGAACTTCTCGGGCAGCTGGCCCTTGCGGCCCATGGCGAGCATGATGCGGCTCGTTGCGCCGTAGAAGGAGTTCATCGGGCCCATGGGTCCAAGCGTGGCGATGACGAGCATGGCCAGGTACAGGAGCATGTTGATGCCCTTGAGACAGGCAAGCGCGGGAACCGGGCTCTTAACAAACTCATGCCAGTCGAGAATGGTACCGAACGAGTAGATGCAGACCATGTAGAAACCGCCGGCGGCCAGCAGGGCCAGGGAGATGATCTTGCCGAACTTGTTCCAGTTGAGGCCCTCGGCTGCTTCCTCAGCCTGCTGAGGAATGGTGTCGAAGCCGGCGTAGAAGAACGGGGTCAGAACCAGGACCGACACGATGCCGGCAAACAGGCTGGTGCTCTCGGTAGCGGCCTTGCCGCCGCCAGCGCCGGTGACCTGGGAGAACACGGGCATGGCGTTGTCCGGCGAGCCGGTGAACAGCGAGACGCCCATGGCGAGCAGCATGCCGCAGAGCAGGGCCTTGGTCAGGAAGGCCTGGAGCTTGGCGGCCGAGCTGGCGCCGCGGAAGTTGAGGAAGATGACGTAGACTGCAAAGCCGAGCGCGATCAGCGTCGGGAACAGGTAGACGTCGGCCCCCAGGATGGTGTAGAGCTTGACGGCGCGCAGCCACTCAAGACCGGGTAGGCTGCCGAACATCTCGGACACGAGGGTCGAAATGGCGATGGCCTCCCACGGGCACAGGATGCCGTTGCCCAGGGCCAAAAGCCATCCGGTGATGTAGCTCAGTGTACGGCCAAAGCTACGATCGACATACTCGACGATGCCGCCCGAGATGGGGATAGCAGCCGTGAGCTCACCGAAAACAGCTCCGACGGGCACGAGGAAGATTGCACCCAAGAGGAATGCGATCATAGCGGGAACGGGACCGCCGCCCACGACCATCCAGTCGCCGACCTGCAGAACCCAACCGGTACCGATAATGGCACCAAAGCCGATGGTGAAGAAGTTCCAGAGCGAGAGCGTTTTCTTCATGCCGCCGTTATCCTCGACTGCAACTTCTGCGTTCTTGTCCGCCATTGTTCCCCTCCTTTCCTTTTTGACGCCCTTGGCGTCACCCCTTGCGCGGTCCGTTTTGCCGCGCGCTTTTATTCCATGGCTTTAAGATACGGCCTTGGCGCAGCAGCGCCGCTCGCAGCTCGACCGAAGGCAGAACTGCAAAACGAGCGGCACCGTTTTTGGGACGAACGGCGGGAGACGTCATTCGTCTTGGACGCTTTCATCTTGTCTGCTTTTGAAGACCTGTTGCCGTGACGCTTGGCGCGCGGCGCGGCAACGTTCATACCATTTGTCAGGCTTTTGGCGCACATACCCATGTGTCGTGCATCTTTTTATGTAGGATAGACAAGTTACACATGAGGCAAGGTGATTCGAATGGCATACGGATACAATGACGGCGACCAACGGCCACAAAGCGTGCGCCTTGCCGGCCGCACCACGCCAACGCCCAGAAGCACCTCCGACAACGACAACCCGCAGCGCCCCCAAGAGCAGCCCGGGGCTTCTTCGCGGCAGCAAAGCCGTACCGTGCAGCAGTCAGACCGCGTGAGTACGAGCACACGCCAACGTCAGACCGACACATCGCAGCCACGCCGCTACGATCGCCGTAAGACCGACTACTACGTCAAGCGTTCCTTTTCGCGACCTCAACGCGATCGCGGCAATTCCTCCCCTCACCCCGCGTCGCACACCACAAGCCACGCGCTTCCGGCCCGCCGCCTACGCCTTGCGCTTTGCTCCATCGCCGCCTGCCTCGTCTTTGTGTTTTTGGGATCCTGTATCTCCCACGGATCAGCCGGTCTTGAGCCCACTGCCGAGGACAAGCTGCTTAAAGCTCCCGTCGCGCCCGGTTACTCCTTTGCGTTCTCGACCCCACGCTCGCAATGGCAGGCCGGCACCATGCCCCACATCTACCAAATTGACCCCGCATGGTCGGAGCTGCCCTATGCCGGTGGCACTATTCGCGAAAACGCTTGCGGTCCTACCTGCCTCACCATGGTCTATATCTTTAAGACCGGCCATACCGATAAGACGCCGGTCGATATATGCGCGCTGGCCGAAGCCAGCAACTACGCCCCCACTGGTGCCACCGAGTGGTCGTTTATGACAGGCGGTGCGTGGCAGCTGGGGCTCAACGGAACACAGCTCTATAACGATCGCGAATCGATTACTCAAGCACTTCGCTCGGGTGCGCCCGTCATCGCCGCAGTGCGCCCCGGTACGTTTACCAACGTAGGCCACTACATCGTGCTCTACGGCATCGACGATGCCAATCAGATTGGCGTCTACGACCCCAACTCGGCCAGCCGCAGCGCCCGTCGCTGGGGCGTCGTAGAGGTCCTCAACGAAGTCGAAGCCATGTGGGCCTACTACTAGTCATTGGGGACAGACATAAATGAGTGGTCATTGGGGACAGACATAAATGACCAGCCACTGTGGACAGCCCTTGCGGATGCCGCTCATGGGCGGACGAATAGGCCCATTCCCAGCTGTCAGGAGCTACCTTTAAGGACTGTCCCAAGCTGCCGGCAGAAAGGGAACGTCCCCAAGTGCCGGGTTTCATGAACAGCTACCTCAATAGCAAAAGCCCCGCAGTCGGAGCGGACTGCGGGGCTCATGAAGAGAGGCTAGTTTGTGGGCGCTTTGCCTGGCGCCCACGAGAGAGGCAACAGAGTAGAGACTACTCGTGAATGCGGGTACCGGAGAGGCCAGCCATGGTCTCGGCGGCCTTGTCCAAGGCGCCGATGATGCAGGTGCGGCCCTTGCGGGAACGCGCGAACTTGATGGCAGCGCGAACCTTGGGCTCCATGGAACCCTTGCCGAACTGACCCTCGTCGGCCAGGCGCTCGGCCTCGTCGGCGGTGATGTCCTCGAGCTCCTCCTGGTTGGGCTTTCCAAAGTTGATGGCGACATGCTCAACGGCGGTCAGCAGGAACAGGACGTCGGCGTCGCAGTCCTCGGCCAGCAGCTCGCCGCCCAGGTCCTTGTCGATGACGGCGGGAACGCCCTTGTAGCAGCCCTTGTTCTCGTAGTCGCGGACGACGGGGATGCCGCCGCCACCGCAGGCGATGACGATGAACTCGTTGTCGAGCAGGTTGAGGATGGAGTCAGCCTCGACGATCTTCTTGGGATCGGGGGAAGCGACGACGCGACGCCAGCCGCGGCCGGAATCCTCGACGAAGACCTTGGAGGGATCCTCGGCCATGAACTCCTTGGCCTGCTCCTCGGTATAGAAGGGGCCGATCGGCTTGGTCGGGTTCTTGAACGCGGGATCATCCGGGTCGCACTCGATCTGGGTGACGACGGTGGCGGCGTGCCAACGCTTATAGCGCTTGTGCATCTCGCGCCCGATGCCCTGCTGCAGGTGATAACCAATGTAGCCCTGGGACATGGCGCCGCACTCGGGCAGCGGCATCTCGGGGGTGCCGATGGCGTCGTGGGCAGCAGCGAAGGCGTTCTGGATCATGCCGACCTGCGGGCCGTTGCCGTGGGTGATGATGATCTCGTTGCCCTGCTCGATGAGACCAAGGAGAGCGTGGGCGGTGTTGCTCACGGCCTCGATCTGCTCGACGGGGTTGTTGCCGAGGGCGTTGCCGCCAAGGGCGACGACAATACGATCGGGCTTGCCAAGAGGCTTAGACATTGCTGGAATCCTTTCTGTAAAAGGCCTACAACCCATTAATAACCCGCGTCCGTGCGATACGCGAGTTTATTAAGGTTTATATTCTCTTTATCGCTCATTTTATTCATTTTGAAAATAGCGGAACGGTGAACGGTCGTTTTTACCCGCTCAGCGTAAAGAACCCCAGTTCACGCATATCTACGCCATTTACGTGCAACTTTATTTAAATAGAGCAGGGATTAGACTGGATTATGCAAACTATATCTTTGCTAAACACAAAACGGACAGCGCAAAATCTTACTCGCACTATACGAGATTCTATGCACTTATAAGACGAGTATGCACCCCTGCAAAAACATGGGGCTTTTCATCCAGCATAAGGAATAAAGAAGAGCTCCGAAAAGGCAACCAGCCCCAATGCACGGGGACAAAAAGCAGCAACAGCCAAATCCTCCATCCATCCCCTAAGTGGCGCGAGGTTTCGCGGCAAAGCCGCGAAACAGCGAAGGGGACGGAATACCCGACCAACTACGTCCTTCATCCGCCCACACAATCCGAGGACGTAGTCG
Organism: Collinsella sp.; assembly: GCA_052346145.1. GTDB lineage: Bacteria > Actinomycetota > Coriobacteriia > Coriobacteriales > Coriobacteriaceae > Collinsella. The sequence goes on along the minus strand of DAWDVX010000022.1, from coordinate 23,925 downwards.
TAGCAGGATCTGAGGGCTGACCTTCGCGGACACTCCGCAGGACGAAAGAACCCCCGCCGCACGTAGTGCGCAGCGGGGGTTCTTTCATGTCCGAGGACGTCCGCGAAGGTCAGCCCTCAGATCCTGCGGTGGGAGACCTAGGCCTCGTTGTACACCGTCTTGAGCTTCAGCAGGTGCTGATAGCGATCCATAGCGGCCTGCTCGTTCTCCTTGAAGAGCTCCTCGGCGCGCTCGGGGAAGGAACGCGTCAGCGAAGCGTAACGGGCCTCGTTCATCAGGAACTCCTGATAACCGCCCGCGGGCTCCTTGGAATCGAGCGAGAACTTCTTGCCGGCAGCAGCCTCGGGGTTGAAGCGGAAGAGGTTCCAGTAACCGCACTCGACAGCCTTCTTCATCTCGGCCTGGCAGTTCTGCATGCCGCCCTTCTTGATGGAGTGCATCTCGCAGGGGCTGTAGCCGATGATGAGGGACGGGCCGTCGTAGGCCTCGGCCTCGTGGATGGCCTTGAGGGTCTGAGCCGGGTTGGCGCCCATGGCGACCTGTGCCACGTAGACGTAGCCGTAGCTCATGGCGATCTCGGCCAGAGACTTCTTCTTGGTCACCTTACCGGCAGCAGCGAACTGAGCGACCTGGCCCAGGTTCGAGGCCTTGGAGGCCTGACCGCCGGTGTTGGAGTAAACCTCGGTGTCGAAGACGAAGACGTTGACGTTGTGGCCGGAAGCCAGGACGTGATCCAGGCCGCCGAAGCCGATGTCGTAGGCCCAACCGTCGCCGCCGAAGATCCAGAAGGACTTCTTGGTGAGGTAAGCCTTGTCGGCGAGGATCGCCTTGGAAGCGTCGCAGCCGCACTTCTCGAGCTCGGCAACGTAGGCAGCAGCAGCGGTCTTGGAGGCCTCGGCGTCGTTGACGGAGTCGATCCAAGCCTGGCCGGCGGCCTTGAGCTCGTCGGACGGACCATCGGCAGCGATGATGTCCTGGGTAGCGGCGATCAGCTTGTGCTGAACGGCCTCATAGCCAACGGCCATGCCCAGACCGTGCTCGGCATTGTCCTCGAACAGGGAGTTGTTCCACGCCGGGCCGTGACCATCCTTGTCCTTGCAGTAAGGAGCGGTGGCAGCGGGGTTGCCCCAAATGGAGGAGCAGCCGGTGGCGTTGGAGATGAACATGCGGTCGCCGGCGACCTGGGTCACCAGACGTGCATAGGCGGTCTCGGCGCAGCCGGCGCAGGAGCCAGAGAACTCCAGGTAGGGCTGCTTAAACTGGCTGCCCTTGACGTTGGCCGCGATGAGCTCCTTCTTCTCGGAGACGTTCTCGACCATGTAGTCCCAAACGGGCTGCTGGTCCATCTCCTGCTCGGTGGGAACCATCTCGAGGGCGCCCTTGGGGCAGACCTTGACGCAGTTGGTGCAGCCCATGCAGTCGAGCGGGGACACGGCCATGGTGAACTTCATGCCCTTGGCCTTGGGGCCCATAGCGTCGAGCGTGCGGGTAGCCTCGGGCGCGGCGGCAGCCTCGTCCTCGGTCATCGCGAACGGACGGATGGTGGCATGCGGGCACACGTAGGCGCACTGGTTGCACTGGATGCACTTAGTCTCGTCCCAGTGGGGAACGACGACGGCGACGCCGCGCTTCTCGTATGCGGAGGCGCCCAGCTCAAACTGGCCGTCGGCGCAATCGACGAAGGCGGAAACAGGCAGGCTGTCGCCATCCATGCGATCGATGGGCTCGAGCAGGTTCTTGACCTGCTGGGCGATGGCGGACTTGGTCTCCTCGGAAAGCTCGACGGGAGCGGCGTCCTCGGCGGTTGCCCAGTCGGCCGGGACCTCGAACTTACGGAAGGCGGTAGCGCCGGCATCGATGGCCTTGTGGTTGGCGTCGACGATGGCCTGGCCCTTCTTCATGTAGGACTTGGTAGCAGCGTCCTTCATGTACTGCAGGGCGTCCTCGGCGGGCAGGACCTTGGCCAGCGCGAAGAAGGCGGACTGAAGCACCGTGTTGGTGCGCTTGCCCATGCCGACCTTGGCCGCCAGGTCGATAGCGTCGATCAGGTAGACGTTGACGTTGTTGTTCGCGATGTAGCGCTTGGCCACGGCGGGCATGTGCTCGGCGAACTCCTCGTCGCTCCACTGGCAGTTGACCAGGAAGGTGCCGCCCGGCTTGACGTCGCGGACCATCTTGAAGCCCTTAACGATGTAGCTGGGGTTATGGCAGGCGACAAAGTCGGCCTTGGTCACGTAGTACGGCGAACGGATCGGGGAATCACCAAAGCGCAGGTGCGAGACGGTGACGCCGCCGGTCTTCTTGGAGTCGTACTGGAAGTAGGCCTGGACGTACTTGTCGGTGTGGTCGCCGATGATCTTGATCGAGTTCTTGTTGGCGCCGACGGTACCGTCGCCACCCAGACCCCAGAACTTGCACTCGATGGTGCCGGGGGCTGCGGTGTTGGGCGCATCCTCGGCCTCGGGCAGGCTCAGGTTGGTCACGTCATCGACAATGCCGATGGTGAACTCGCGCTTGGGCTCGTCCTTCTTAAGCTCCTCGAAGACAGCGAACGCGGACGCGGGAGGCGTGTCCTTGCTGCCCAGGCCGTAACGGCCGCCGACGACCTTGATGCCCGTCTTGCCGGCCTCGTAGAGAGCGGAGACGACGTCCTGGTAGAGCGGCTCGCCGATGGAACCCGGCTCCTTGGTGCGGTCCATGACGGCGATCTTCTGGACGGTCTCGGGGAGAACGTCGACGAAGTGCTTGATGGAGAACGGACGGAACAGACGGACCTTGACCAGGCCGACCTTCTCGCCGTGAGCGTTGAGGTAGTCGATGACTTCCTCGAGCACGTCGCAGAAGGAGCCCATGCACACGACGACACGATCGGCGTCGGGAGCGCCGTAGTAGTTGAACAGGCCGTAATCGGTGCCGAGCTTCTCGTTGATCTTCTTCATGTAGCCCTCGACGACGGCAGGGAGCTCGTCGTAGACCTTGTTGCAGGCCTCGCGGTTCTGGAAGAAGATGTCGCCGTTCTCGTGGCTGCCGCGGGTGTGCGGGTGCTCAGGGTTGAGCGCGTGATCGCGGAAAGCCTGGACGGCGTCCATGTCGCACATCTCAGCCAGATCCTTGTAGTCCCACATGGCGACCTTCTGGATCTCGTGGCTGGTGCGGAAGCCGTCGAAGAAGTTAAGGAACGGGGTCTTACCCTCGATGGCGGCAAGGTGAGCCACCGGCGAGAGGTCCATGACCTCCTGGACGTTGCCCTCGGCGAGCATGGCGAAGCCGGTCTGACGACAGGCCATGACGTCGGAGTGATCGCCAAAAATGTTCAGGGCGTGGGAAGCGACGCAACGCGCGGAGACGTGGAAGACGCCCGGGAGCTGCTCGCCCGCGATCTTGTACATGTTCGGGATCATCAGGAGCAGACCCTGAGAAGCCGTGTAGGTGGTGGTCAGAGCACCGGCGCCCAGCGAACCGTGAACGGTACCGGCTGCACCTGCCTCGGACTCCATCTCGACGACCTTGACCGGGGTGCCGAAGATATTCTTGCGACCCTGGGCCGCCCACTGGTCGACATGGTCGGCCATCGGGCTGGACGGCGTAATGGGATAGATTCCCGCTACCTCGGTGTACGCATACGAAACATATGCGGCCGCCTCGTTGCCGTCCATAGACTTAAACTTACGCGCCATATACCCCTCTCCTCTCATATAGGTATACAGGCCCCGGCGATCGCCGGGATGTTGGCGTGATGGGATTTTCGCTGTTGCTTCCAATCATCTGGCAGGCAGGCTCAGCAGCAGGTACATGGCGTGGAGAGAAGGCATGCCGAGGCGAGGGCCAGCTGATGCGCCCCACAGACCCGACCGCCCGTCTTGCACATGACCGAGCGCCGCAAAGGCTGCATGCCGGATGCTCCCGGGCACGCCCCGGCGATGGGAAGCGCCCGCAACGAAAATCCGCATGCGGGTTTATTGTACCCCGCCGTCAAGTGTAATTTCGGCAAATATAGGCGGGCGGTAAAGGTTTACCTCGGGTGACTATCGAATGCCCAGCGCCGAGCAAAATGTCCCCCGGGAACCATACGGCAGTTGCGGTGAAATAGGGACTGTTTTTGCTGCTCAGAGCCTTAAACAGTCCGTATTTCACCGCAACTTATTGAGGGTTGGCTAGAGGGCACCGAAGAGGATGGCGTAGGTGGTGGATTCGCCGAGCTTGAGCTCGTCGCCGGGATTAAGTTGGGCGGAGCGGCCGGGCTCGACCTGGATGCAGACGCTCGTGACCCCGTTTACCACCACGGTCCCGTTGGTAGACGACAGGTCCTCGACGTGCCAGGTATTTTGAGCATCACACCAGATGTGGGCATGGCGAGCCGAGACGTCATCGCCGACGTCGGTGATATCGCCCTCGCCAGTGGCCAGCGCGCCAATCTCAACACCCTGCTCACTCGGCTGAATCCAGCGCGGGGCGCTCACGACAAAACTGTTTTGTACGCGCAGCAAGCCCAAGGGGTGCGCCGGGGCGGGTTCGCGTTCGCCCGCGGTCATCGACATGCCAAGCGAACGCGGCGTGGATGTGCCTCCGCCACAGGTCGCGTGCGCGTAGTCGATGGCATAGTTCACCGAGGACCGCACATCCGCCGAACAACCGACGGCGACAAACAGCACCAGCACGGCCTCGGCGCGCTCGGCGGGCATGAGTTCCGCCGCCTGGGACAGGCGATCGAGCGCGTTGCGATAGAGATTCGTGTCCTGGTGGCACTCTTCGAGCGCGCGTACCATCGGTTCACCTGCAGGACCGCACACCATATTGATCACAGCCGTGGAGTCCATGGGATTGCGCTGGCGCAGGGCCAGTTGCGACATAATACGCGCAGCCGAGGTACCGTATTCGGCAAAGTAGCGCTGCTGAAGCGTGCCGACCGGCGCGCGAACGATAAAGCGGGAAACCCAAGAGCGATCGGCGGCTCGGCTCTGCGGGCTGCGGCCGTCGGCGAGCGGACGGGACGAAAGCACCAAGCCGCACAGCTCGATATGGCTCAGATGCGCCGCGCGCTTAAAGATGTCAAACATGGCCCCGCATGGGGTGAGCTCAACTTGAGATGCCATGACCTAGGCCTCCTTGGTCGTAGAAATAGAATCGGACGATACTTCGACAGGTCCGCCAAAAGTACGGGCAGCTGCGGCTCCACCGGCAAGCGGAGTCGCCATCTGGGCTTTTGTGCGTCGCGGTGCCGAAACGGGAAGTTCAAAGGCAAAGCCCATCGCAAGCAAAAACCACGTAAGCGTATAGGTTGCAACCAGAGCGGCAACAAGGCCGCCCGTCACGGCGCGTTGGGAAAATACGCTACATGCAGCCACAACCAGCACCGGAACCTCGCAGGCAGAAAGCGCAAGCACACCCTGCAGGAACCCCGAGCGCCGATCGCGCGCAAGTGCCCCCGCGGCAACGCCGGCTATGCCTGGCAGCGCCAACGCCAGTGCGGCAATAATACCCGGTAGCGACCCAGACCACACGAGCGATCCCAAAGTCGCCGTCACGCGAGCGCCCGACGCCAGCAGCGCGGCCGAAACCACGACCACAGCCCAAACCACGCTGCAAACGACCGCCGCACCGATCATCGCCGCGCGACGAACCGCGCGGCCAGACGCATCCATGGGGCACGGCGTGAGCGGCTCGCCGCGGAGCGAACGACCGACATTTTGCGCATAGTGGTCACAAAACGCCGAGAGCGCCGCCTCGACCGCTGCCGGCTCGGGACGATCTTTTTGATGGCTGGACAGACAGGCCATCACCACGTCGAACAGCTGGGCATCGACAAACGCCAGCGTATCGCGTAGCTCCTCGGAATCCGGCTCAAGCCCCCAACTGCTGGGCCTGCTCAGCCGCGGCGAGCGCCACATCGGGCTCACGACGAAGCAGCTGAGTCAAATCGCAACCGGGCGCATGGGCACCAATGGGATAGTCGGGCAGCGTGTCCATCTTGAGACGGTAGGGGCTGGCGATGTCGCGCGTCTTTTTGCGCGAACCCGAGGTGCCCGAAGTGCTCGGCGCAGCTTCGTATGGCGCGACGCCGGCAATGAGCTCGTAAACCGTGCTTGCCGCGGCATAGACGTCGATCGCCGGCGACATACGCAAAGCGCGCAGGTCGGGAATATCGTCGGTGAGCATCTCGGGCGGAGCGTAGGCCACCGTCGCGCGACGCAGCGTGGCATAGCGCTCGGTAAAGGATGCCTTGCCGCCGGTACCGGCCACGGCCGACGCAGGCTCGAGCGCCAGCGACGAGCCAAAGTCGATCAGGCACAGGTCAAAGGTGCCCTCGGCAAGCTGCCGGTCAAGCGGTAAACGCGCCGTACGCACCATAATATTAGCGGGCGAGATATCGCGATGGACAAAGCCCTCCCCCACCAGGCTCATGCGGCAGAGCAGGTCGAACAGGTCGCGCCCCAAGCGCGCCGCCACAAGCGGCGATAGGCGTCCGGCATCGTCCACGGCGAGTCGCGAGCGCAAGCGGGCGAGCGTCTCGCCCTCGACCCATTCCATGACAATTGCAGGCACACCGTCAACCTCGCCCCAGCCATAGAGGCGGGGAAAGCCCTTAAGGCCCGAAAGGGCGCGATGGCATTCATATTCCTCGCGAAATGCCGCTTTGAACTTGGCGACCAGCGACTCATGGGCGGCATCGTCGTCAAACTCATCGCGCGTCGGCAAGATGAGCTGTTTGAGTGCTACGTCCTCGCCTTGGGCGTTGACAGCACGCGTCACGCGGCCGATACCGCCACGGCGCATGGTGGCATCGTCGGCAAACAGTATCGTAAAACGACGCAGATAGGCAGGCAGTTCGTCCTGACCGAGCGCAATGGCCGGCTCAAACCCGTCGACACGCGCCAGGCGCAGGCCGACCATGGGATCGCGACCGAGCGATTGTGGTGTGGTGGATGCAAGATCGGTCATCATAGGGCAAGCGCCGCCACGTTATTGTTGAAGTTACCGAGCGCGACGTCATCATCGCCGTAATGGCCGACCCATTGACATAGGTTGGTGTAACAGCCCCACAGATTGGCATACTGCTGATACCACCTTGACCGGGGCGAGAATGTCTGACGACCGAACTCGGCTCGAATGACAAACATCTCCCCGACCAGGCTGTCGCACGGCCTGGGATCTCCCGTAGAGTTATAGGTCGAGACCACGTCATTGGCACGAGAAACATAGCCGTCGAGCATGTTGTACTTGGTCACGAGCCAGCTGTGGATGCTCTCCTCCTCAGCTGCCGAGAGTCCGTCAGAGCTCGCGTCGTTACCAGCGTTGCCGCCTGTCGAGCCGCCGCTCCCAGACCCGCCGGCAGAGGAGTCCGACCCGGACCCGCCGCCCGCGCTCGCCGAATCCGAGCTGGAGCCGGAGCTAGAGGCATCCGAGCCGCCGGGCTTCCCCGACTGCTGCGTATCCTGTCCCTTTTGCTGCTCGGCCTTGTTTACAACGGCCGAAACACTGTTATTGGAAAGACGATCGATGATCTTGGTGTTGGTGAGCACGATGGTCTTGCCGTTTGGCAGCGTAACCTCGTTGTCCGGAGCCTCGGCGCCATCTGCGTCGTCAACGCCAAACACAACGTGTGCGACCACGCTCGCCCAGGCATATCCGGTTGTAGTTCCCAGGTCGCTTTTCGCCTTGCTTCCCACATGCGCCTCGCGCGCGGCGTGCGCCTGCACCATAGACGGCACGGTCATGCCATAGGCAGTAACGCCAGCTATGACCAGCACCAGCGAGCACGACAGCAGCACGTACGCCCGAGGCGCCAAGCCCAGTCGGCGTCGGATGCGCACCGCGGCGCCGCGCTTTGTCTGAGTGCCACCGGGCCGCATGCGTTCTCCTCCAACAAAAACACGCCGCTCAGAAGCGGCGCATTCATTCAAATCCATATTTGAGTGTATCAGCGAACCCAAAAGGTTGCGCAACGAATGGGCAAATTAAGGATGCGAGCGGAAGCATCCATGCGATAAGCGGATACGAAGCATCTTTGTTGCACAACAAACTCACAGTCGCACGGGGAAATTATGGCTACCCCGTGCGTCGCGAGGAGAACATACGGCAGGGGCAGGCTCGCCACCTAAATCGCGCGACGGGCCTCGATGGCGCGGCCAAGCGTAAGCTCGTCGGCATACTCCAGGTCGCCGCCCACGGGCAGGCCGCTCGCCAGACGCGATACCTCGACGCCCAGCGGCTTGATAGTGCGGGCCAGATAGCTCGCCGTGGTCTCGCCCTCAATATTGGGGTTGGTGGCGATGATGACCTCGTGGATGTCCTCGTGGCCCAAGCGTGCCAGCAGCTCGCGAATGTGCAGCTGCTCGGGGCCAATCTTGTCCATGGGACTGATCACGCCGCCCAATACGTGGTAGAGACCGTGGTAGCTGCCCGTGCGCTCGATCGCCTGGACATCGCGCGGCTCGCCCACAACGCAAATGCGAGTGGTATCGCGCATCGGGTCCTGGCAGATGGAGCACTCGTCGGCCGTGGCGTAGTTAAAGCAACGGCTGCAAAAGTGGACCTCCTGCTTGACCTCCAGGATGGCCTCAGCCAGGCGGCGGGCCTCCTCGGCATCGGCCTCGAGCAGGTAATAGGCGATGCGCTGGGCCGACTTGGGACCAATGCCCGGCAGACGACCCAGTTCATCGAGCAGTTTTTGCAGACTGTGATTCGCACTCATATATATGCGTGTCTTAGAACGGCATGCCCGGGATGTTGAGGCCGCCGGTGATGGCGCCCATCTGCTTGTTGGCGAGCTCGTTGACGCCGCGGACGGCCTCGTTGACGGCAGCCATGATCATATCCTGCAGCATATCGACGTCCTCGGGATCGAGGGCATCGGGATCGATGGTGAGGTTGACGAGCTCCATCTCGCCGTTAACGGTCACCTTGACCATGCCGCCGCCGGCAGAGGCGTCGACGGTCTGGGACTTGAGGTTCTCCTGCGCGGCGGCAAGCTGCTCCTGCATCTTGCGGGCCTGCTTCATCATCTGCTGCATGTTCATACCGGCCATGATGGCTCCTTTACGTGCGGCCGCGCGCCGAGCTGCAAGGGCAGCCGGAGCACGGCGGGACTTTCAAACTCAAAAATCGTACCACGGCGCGAAGCCAGAGAGCGGGGCGGACACGCTACCTCAGTCGATATACATGTCCTGGAGCGTGATGCGCCCCCAAGATTATGCAAAGTTGAATAATTCGCATCTGCATAATATTGAAAGCTAAATCTTGTAGAGCCGGAATCCGACATTTAATGCGTACCACTAAATGGCTAAATGCCGAGCCACTACTCGAGGCGGCGCACATGGCGGCAGGGTATAATTTGATTGCCATAGATAGCAATTTGGAGGTGCCCCATGAATGCCCCCGACGCGCTCCAAAACATCCGCTCAAAACACCCCGTCGCATATGTGGTTCTCTATCTCTTTGTCGGCTGGGCATTGCTGGTTGTCATCACCCATGCTATAGCCTTTGGAGCAGAACTGCTGATAGCCAACTCGGACCAGCCCACCGTCAAATGGGAAGCGACCGATGAGTGCACCGATGGAACCCGAACCATTTACTACAACAGCCCGTCCCTCTACCAAGAGTTCAAGGTCAAGATAAAGGACTCCAAGATTGTCAATGCCGAACCAGGCGCTTTCTTGACAATCGGAGCAACCCTCAACGCCGAGCAAGTCGAGAACACGGACAGCTATGCGGCGTATCGTATCGACCTCAGCATCCTAGGCCGGCCGTCGCGCACCTGTTTGCTCGAATGCGATATACGCGGCACCACACTACACATGTCCGAAATACAAATGCGCCCGGGCAAGGGGTTCTCTTCTTGAGCAGTATACCCGCCCGCACGGTTACTCCACCGGCTTGAAGATGGTGGACTGACCGAAGACGCTGCGGATGAGGGCTTTGGCCTCGTCCTCGGTCTGCGGGATGCTTGGGGCTGCGCCCTGATGGCCGAAGGGACTGCCCGCGCCGAGGTTGGACTCCCAGGGAGCTGCAGGAGCGTCCTCCTCTTTGGGGGCAGTTGCAGTGGGCTTGGGCGCGGACGCCGTGGCCGGCACGTCGAACGGGGGCAGATCGTCCCCGCCTGCATCGGCGGCAAAACCGGCGACCATGGCATCGTCGTAGGGCACCTGCTCGGATTCCCACGGTGCAGACTGCGCGGACGGCTGAGCCTTGGGAGCGGACGCGCGCTCGGGCGCGCGGGGCGCGGGCTCAGTCGGGAGCTCGCCCGTGGCGGGAGCGCCGGCAGGGTTGTCCGAGCGCAGCCAGGGGGCCTTGCCCAGGTCAGACGACTTAGGCGCAGGTGCGGCAGGCTTAGGCGCGGGCGCTGGGGCGGCAGGTTTTGGCGTAACGGGCTTAGGCGCCGACGGAATCGGCGCCGCTACCGGTGCCGTCTGTTGCTGCGGCGCGTTGGCGTTCGAGGATGCAGGGGCCGCCGAGGACACGGGTTGCGGGTCCGCAGATACCGCAGCCCGTGCAGATGGAGAATGCTCCTCATGTTGAGGAGCCGGCGTGCCACCCCCATCCAGGACATAGTCGACGGTACGACGACCGAAGACCGCACTGACTGTCGGCAGGACCACCGACTGCGTGTCGGCGCGACCGAGCATCTTGATGGCAAAGGTCGAGCCCGCGGGAAACGAGACCGTGAGCTTGGAGCCGTCGTCGGCCGTGGCGCGGGCGTTGAGTAGCAGGCCTGCATAGGAAGCCTGACGAGCCTTGACGCGCTCGACGACCTCGGCCCATTTGCGCTGGAGCTCGCCGGCGTCCTCGACCGCAGGGGTCTCGGCAGCACCGGCGGCGGCAACCTGGGCGGCGTTGTTGGGCTTGGACACCGACACGGTCGATGCAGCAGGCGCGGGAGCCGGAGCCACAACGGGTTGAGGTGCAGGCGTTACAGGTTTGGGCGCGGGAGCCGGAGCTGCGGACTTGGGCGCAGGCTGGGCCGCCGGAACAGCAGCGCCGCGGTCCCAAGGCATGCCACCCTGATGCGCGGGCGTAGCAGCGGGGGCGGCAGTCGCCGCGGGAGTAGCAGCTCGGGCACCCGAGATCAGCGTCGGTTGTTGTGTCGTCGCAGGCGCAGCCGCGACAGCCGCAGGCGCACTCGCTTGAGCAGCAGCCACGCTCGCCGGCACGGCGGCGTTGGCAACCATGGCCTCCAGGCGTGCCACGCGCTCGGCCAATGCCTCAATCGTTAAATCAGTCTCGGGACGCGCCAGACGCGTACAGGCAATCTCGAGCACCAGGCGCACGTCGCTCGCGCCCCTCATCTCCAGTGCGGCATCGTCGAGCACCGTCAGCACGCGGGCCAGGCGGTCGGCAGGATGCTCGCCAAAGGCAGCGGCCTCGGCAGCAAGCGCCTCGGCCTGCTCGGAGCCGCCCTCAAACAGCTCGGCACGGGCACCGGCAACGCAGGCAACGTACACGTCACGCACATGCGCTACCAGGTCGCGCGTCAGCTCCAGCAGGTCGTTTCCTTCCTCGACCTGCGCACGGATCAGTCCATAGAGCTCGGCAACATCGCGATCGGCAATGGCGCGGGAAAACTCGCCCAGAATCTGGTCCGAAACCTCGCCTAAAAGCGAGCGGGCATCGTCCGCATGCACAGAACCGTTGCCAAAAACGCTCAGCTGCTCCAGCGTGGAGAGCGCGTCGCGCATGCCGCCCTTGGCATGGCGCGCCACGATGGCGAGCGCCTCGTCGTCGTAATCGAAGCCCTCCTGCTCGCATACGTATGCCAGGCGATGCTCAATATCCTCGTTGCCGATGCGATGGAAATCGAAACGCTGGCAGCGCGAGAGGATGGTCTCCAGAATCTTTTGTGGGTCGGTGGTGCACAGCACAAAGATCACGTGCGCCGGCGGCTCCTCGAGCGTCTTGAGCAGCGCGTTGAACGCCGCCGTCGTGAGCATGTGGACCTCGTCGATGATATAGATCTTGTACTTGCCGCGCACCGGGGCAAAGTTGACGGAGTTGATGATCTCCTCGCGCACGTTGTCCACGCCGGTACGGCTTGCGGCATCGAGCTCGTAGACATCGGGGTGGTTGCCCTCGGCGATGAGCTCGCACTCCTCGCAAGTGCCGTCGGGCATGCAGCCGCTTGCACCCTCGGCGCGCGCCGCCTCGGCATTGCGGCACAGCAGCGCCTTGGCAAGGATGCGCGCCATGGTGGTCTTGCCCGTGCCGCGCGGTCCGCAGAACAGGTAGGCGTGGGACAGGCGTCCCTCGGTGATAGCGTGCTCGAGCGTCGAGACGATATGCTGCTGGCCCACCACGGAGTCGAAGGTGAGCGGGCGATACTTTCGGTACAACGATTCCATGGGTGCTCCCCCGGGTATACTGAGACTTGTTGCCGCGACGGCCATGCGGTCGCACGGCATACTGCATTCATAATAACCCGTACGGCGAGCCCGCCGCGATAGGAGTCCAAAGAGCATGGCAGACGCAGAGAGCAACCTCGTTCCCTCCGAAGCAGCCGACCAGGTCGAGGTCGCGCTCGAGGCGCAGGCAGCAGCCGACGACGGCATCCTGTACCTCAACGAGTACCAGTACGAAAACGACCTGGTCACCGACTTCGCCCGTCTGGTCGCCTCGCCCAGGCGTCGCGGCTCGCTGTATGTCGCCGCGGCAATTGCCGCGCTCATCGGCATCGGCATGCTGGTGGCCGGCGGCAACTGGATCAAGTTTGGCGTCGTGCTGATCGTATTCGGCGCCTTTTTGGCCTGGTGGAGCAAGAACCTTCACCACACGCTCGCCCGCGACTTTATCGACGCCGTCGAGGCCGACGAGTCCATGGGTGGCCGCTATCGCCGCGTCGCCGCCAACGAGGACGGCCTGATGGTTTGGGGCAAGAGCGGCAAGTCGCAGTTCTTCCCGTTTGACAAGCTCGACCACGTACTCGACGGCGAGCGCATCTTTGTGGCCATGTTCGCCGACCAGGGCGTGACGATCCCCAAGGACACCTTCGTCCGTGGCGATGCCGAGCAGTTCGGTCCCTTCCTCAAGGCCCGCATCAACAAAAAACTCCGCATCGAGACCAAGAAGAAGAAAATGAAGGCCGAGAAGGCCGCCGCCGAGGCCAAGCAGGGCGACAAGCCCCAGGAGACCAAGGGCAAGCAGCGCAAGCAGAAGAAGAACAAGAAGAAGCGCTAAGGCCAAACCAGACAGGCAGCCTCGCATCCCGTTATCCTCCCCATCCATCCGAGCGTGCTACACTAGCAGCATCTATGCCACCGCGAACGGACCGGCCCCGCGCCTACCGCTCGCAAACGAACTTTAAACGCACGAGGGTTGGCCATGCCGCTTTTCTCGCAACATACCGCCCGGTTCTCGCCGGACGTTCCCTTGGAGGGCACCAGCTCTCGCGAGCTGCTCAAGCGGTACCAGCCGCTCGAGACGCTTGCGACCGGCGGTTTTGGCTCCATTGAGATCTGCCGCGACACGCACCTGCGCCGCTGCGTCGCCATTAAGCGCATCCCCCTCACAGGCGGCGCCGGCATGCCTGCCAGCGACATCATGGATGTGCTGCGCGAGGCGCACACCGCAGCCATGCTTCAACATCCCAATATCGTGCAGGTTATCGACTTTACGCACGACACCGCCTATGCCTACCTGGTCATGGAATATGTCGACGGCATGTCGCTAGCCGAGTTTTTGCATCGCGTGGACGGCCATTCGCTCACCTTTGACGAGACCGCGGCCATTGCCGATGCCCTGGGCCAAGCGCTCACCTTCGCCCATAGCAACGGCGTACTCCACCTGGATATTAAGCCCGCCAACGTGCTTATCGACCACTCGGGCAATGTAAAGCTCACCGACTTTGGCATGGCGCGGCTGTCGTCCGCCGGTGGCTTTGGCGGCTCGCGCGGCGGCACCATCGGCTACATGCCGCCCGAGCAGCTCGATATCGAGACCGGCACGGTCGACGAGCGCGCCGATGTCTTTGCCCTCGCCTGTGTGATCTATGAGGGCCTGTGCGGCAGCGCTCCCTTTATGGCGGCCACGCCCGCCGACTCGCTCGACCGCATCATCGGCGGCGCCACCTATCCCAGCGAGCTGATACCACACTTTCCCCCGGGAGCCGAGAGCGCGCTCATGAGCGCGCTCTCCCCCATGCCGCAGGACCGCCCCAACAGCATCGAGGCATTTTGCGACCAGCTCCTTGCCGGTCTGGGCAGCGTGCGCGAGGGCCGTCGCAGCCTGGAGCAAATGGTTGGCGAGCTTTCGGATGACGAGCAGGAGCTCGACGGTATCGAGCCGTCGCACTACGAGGACGACGCCATCGAGGTCGACCCCGCACTCGGCTGGGCGGGCACGCGCTGGAGCCATGCGCGCGACTACACCATGCGCGCTATCTCGGCGCTAACGTGCGGCACCTTTAGCTTTTTGCTGATGCAAACGGCCGGGGTCGCGGCGCTTCCCGGCCTGGTCATTGCGGCCATCGCGATCGGCGCGGCGGCTGGCCTGGCCCCCCAGATTGGCTCGGCCATCTCGGCTGTGGGCTTTTTGGTGCTCATGGCCAACGCCACCATGCAGGCACAGGGCATCCTGTCGATGCTGCCCGTCGCGGTGATCTTTGCCGCCGCCATGTCCGGTTGGTGGATCGCCTGGGGTCGTACCGAGGCTGCCGCGAGCGCCGCGCTCACCTGTGCACTCGCGCTTGGCTGTCTGACCGGCAATACCTTCCTGGCAGCTGGGGTCGCCGCCGGCGTCGCGTCATTTTGGCTCGGCCCGACAAGCGCCGCCGCGGCAACGGGCATGGGCGCGCTTTTTGCCCGTCTGGCCACGGTCGCGCTTTCAGCCGGAGGCGTGCTGGGGCTCGGTAACGTTGCCGCAGCGCTGGGAGACCCGCTCCTTTGGGCTGCCTTTGTGCTGGTCGCGGCAACTGCCGCGGCGTCATCTGCGCTGCTCAATGTCCACGCCAAGCGTGCCGATCAGGGCTCAAACCTTGCCGCAATCGCCGCCATCGCTGTCACCGGCATCGGCTGCGCAGCGGCGTCCTGTCTTGCACACCATATGGAAATTGCCAGCCTTGCAGCCGCGGTCGTCGCCAAGGCGTCGGTTGCGGGAACCCTATCCTCTATAATCGTTGGGATATGCCTATATTTGCTCGGATACCAAAGAACCTATACGGAGAGTGATCTTTCGTGAACTTCCTGAACATCTTCGAGGACCACGTGGCCGGCATCTTCGGTGCCACCCGTGCCCCGTTCTCCTTTAAGAAGCTTGCCAAGCAGGCCGCTCGCGACATGGAGGATCAGACTCTGGTGATCAACGGCGTCAACACGGCGCCGGCACTCTATACCATCCTGATCGCCGCCGACGACGATCCCATGCTCGCCCCGTTCTACCCCGAGCTTTCGCGCGAGGTCCGCGAGTTTGTGAAGGCGCAGGCCGAAAAGCGCCGCTATGTCTTTGTCGGCGAGCCCCTCGTGCGCTTTATGATCGATCCGCAGCTGCGCGCCGGCAAGTTCTCGGTCTTTGCCGAGAACGTCGATGCCCCCACGCTCGGCCGCCTGTACGAAGAAGAGCGTGCCTATCAAAACGGCCTGGGCCAGAACAACTCCGCGGCAAGCCGTGCCGCCAGCGCCCCGCGCGCCGGCCAGCAGCAGTTTGCTGCCCCGCAGCAGCAGCGCCCCGCCGCCATGCCCCAGCAGCAGCCGACGCCTCGCGCCGCCGCTCCCGACCCGCTTGCCGTGGCAGACCCCTTCGCGCCTAGCGTCCCCGACCCCGCCGCCGCACCCATCCCGGTGCCTCAGACCGTCTCGCGCGACGCGCTTGCCGGCATGGGCGGAGCCGCCGCGACCGGTGCCGCCGTGGGCCTAGGCGCCGCAGCCGGCATCGCCTCCAACATGGCGAGCACTCGCGCCCCGCAGCGCCCGCTCGCCCAGCTCGTCGACGTCGTGAGCGGCGAGAGCCATAGCATCACCTCCGCACAGGTAACCATCGGTCGCGAGCGCTCAGTTTCCGACATTGCCCTGCGCGACCCCAACGTGTCGCGCCGCCACGCCCAGCTCACCTTTACGGGCTCGGATTGGTCGATCGAGGACCTCAATTCCACCAACGGCACGCTCGTCAACAACCGCCGCATTACGCGCTGCCCGCTGCGCAACGGCGATCTGCTGACGTTTGGCCTGAGCACCTTTGAATTTAGGGGATAGTCGCTTATGAACATCGATATCGTCCTTTTTGCAGGCCGCATCGTCCTGGTCGCCCTGCTCTATATCTTCCTGTTCGCCGTCATGAAGACCGGCGTGGGACTTGTGCGCGGGCAGCGCCGCGACTCGGCTATCTGGACGATTGATGTGGACAAGGGTCCGCGCGGTATCCGCGGCATCCACGTAGACATGCTCGGCCCCGTCATCGTCGGTCGCTCGCCATCTTCGGACATCTGCATCAACGAACCGTTCGTCTCGGCCTCGCATGCGCGCTTTTCGCTGCAGGGCCCGGCGCTCATCATCGAGGACCTCAACTCGCTTAACGGCACGCTCGTCAACGGCCGCCAGCTCGTGGAGCCCGCGACGCTGCGTGAGGGCGACGAAGTCCAGATTGGCGACGTGGTCATGAAGGTGAACCGTCGATGATCGACGAGGAGAACAAGTCCGCAACTATGACCGAGGCACCGGCTGCCGCCGCAGCTGCGCCGGCCCACGCCGCTCCGGCGGGCTCCGCACCCGTGGAACCCGAGGACACCGTGTTCTCCCTGCCTCTTTCGCATGTAACGCATGATATTTCGGATCTCGCCGATAACGAGGACGAAGAGGATGCCGTAGCGGCGCCCATCGGCGCACATGCTGCGGAACAGCCCACAGCGCCCGAAGCAACCCCGGCGCCGGCTCACTTTGCAGAGCCCGTCGCCGCGGCAATCAACGAGAGCGCTGCGGTGTTTGCGGCACCCGAGCCCGCCGCGCCGGCGTTTCCCATAGCCCCGGCATCCGAGGTTGCGCCCGCGTCTACGCCGGCGCCCGATCCTATAGACGTCAGCCCGCAAGATGACGAGTCGACCGCCCGCGTTTCCGAGGAGCCCGACTCCCCGGACACCGGTGATTCTGAATCAAACGCCGAGACCGACACCGTCTCTCCCGGTGACACAGCAGAGATCGACGTTGCCGCCGTTGAGGCCAAGCTCAAAGACCCCGGCTCGACCATGAGCTTTGAGCCCCTGACCGAGGAGCGCATCGAGACCGACTCGACCTATGATGCCGGCACCACCACGCAACTCATGTGGGGCGCCCGCTCCGACGTTGGCTGCGTGCGTCCGCACAATGAGGATTCCTACCTGGTGCAGTCGCCGCTCTTTTGCGTATGCGACGGCATGGGTGGTCACGCTGCCGGCGAGGTAGCCTCTTCCATCGCCGTCGAGACTATTGCCAAGACGGCCCCACAGTCCGCCGACGCAGCACACCTGGCCGCAGCCGTCGAGGCAGCCAACGCCGCCGTAATCGAGGCGGCCCTGAACGGCCTGGGCAAGCCCGGCATGGGCTGCACAGCCACCTGCGCCTACATCGAAAACGACACGCTCGCCATCGCCCACGTGGGCGACTCTCGCGCCTATCTGCTCCACGAGGGCACGCTCATCCGCGTGACCCGCGACCACTCCTACGTGGAGGAGCTCGTGGACGCCGGCGAGATCACGGCAGATGAGGCTCGCGTCCACCCCAACCGTTCGGTCATCACCCGCGCGCTGGGCTCGGACCCCGCTATGTATGCCGACCACTTCACTCTGCATATCGAGGAAGGCGACCGTCTGATCCTGTGCTCCGACGGCCTTTCGAGCATGATTCCCGATAGCGATATCGAGAACATCGCCACGCAGTCCTCAACCGCGCAAATCTGTGTCGATAACCTAGTGGACGCAGCGCTTGCCGCCGGCGGCCACGACAACGTGACCGTAGTAGTCGTTGACCTGGTTGACGATGGCGTCATGCGCGAGGCGCAACGCGTGCGTCGCCGCAACGTTACTATCGCCGCCATCCTGGCCCTCGTCTTTGTGCTGGCAGCTGGCATCTGGGCCTACACGGGTGTCACCGGCTCGTACTACCTTGGTACCTACCAGGGCAATGTCGCCGTCTGGCGCGGCCTGCCCGGCAAGCCACTCGGACTCAAGCTCCACTGGCTCGAAAGCGAAACCAGCATCAAGCTGTCCGACCTGCCCGAAGACACGCAAAACCGCCTCAAGGCGGGCATTCCGCAAACAAGTGTCGACGATGCGCAGGACACGATATCCAAGTACCGCCACCAGATCGACGAGGAGCAGACCCGCCAGGTGATCGACGCGCAAACGATTCGCGACAACACCAATCAGGGATCGACCTCCGAATCAGATTCCGAGAAAACCGCCGAACAGTCCGCCGAGGCCGAAGCCTCCGATAAGAATTAGAAAGGGAGTGCCGCTTATGAGTCGCCGCAACACCGAGCTGCTCTTGCTCATCGCCTCGGCGTTCCCCGTCATCCTGCTATATGCGATGTACGTGCTCACCGCGGGCGCCGCCATCTCCTTTGAGACGCTCGCCGTGCCGATCGGCCTCTTTGCCGCCTTTGCCGCGGCCCACATTGCCGTGCGCATCTTGGCGCCCGGTGCCGACCCCGCCATCCTGCCCATTGTCTTTGTGCTTTCGGGCATCGGCATCACGTTCGTGACGCGTCTCGCCCCCGCTCTCGCCATCTCACAGCTCATCATCCTGTTTGTCTCGGTGGCCCTGATGGTGGGAACGCTCGCACTGGTCAAAAACCTCGACGTGGTCATGCGCTACAAGTACACCTTTGGCATTATCGGCATCATCCTGCTGATGCTGCCCATCTTTATCGGCACCACAATCTCGGGCTCCAAACTGTGGATTCGCATCGCGGGCTTTACCATCCAGCCTGGCGAGTTCGCCAAGGTCTTTATCGTGCTGTTCCTGGCCGGGTACCTGGCCGAGAACCGCGAGCTGCTCTCCATCTCCAACCGCAAGATCCTGGGCTTTAAGATCCCTCGCCTGCGACTGCTGCTGCCGCTGTTTGCCGTGTGGGGTGTGTGCCTGCTCGTCGTCGTCTTCGAACGCGATCTGGGTTCGGCCGTGCTGTTCTACACCATCTTCTTGCTGATGCTCTACGTTGCCACGGGGCGCTTTTCGTATGTCGTTATCGGCCTTGCGCTCTTAGCCGTCGGAGCCGTGGGCGCCTACAAGTTCCTGTCTCACGTTCAGGTGCGCTTCCAAGTTTGGGTCGATCCGTTTAAGGACGCCCAGGGGCAGGGCTACCAGATCGTCCAGTCGCTCTTCTCGCTTGCCGATGGCGGCCTGGTCGGTGTTGGCATCGGCAACGGCATGGCCAACAACATCCCTGTCGTCGAGTCCGACTTTATCTTCTCGGCTATCGGCGAAGAGATGGGCCTTTTGGGCGGCGGCGCCGTGCTCATCCTTTTTATGCTCTTTGCCGTTCGCGGCCTGACCACGGCTGCCCGCGCTAAATCCGACCTCGCTGCCTTTAGCGCCACGGGCCTTACGGCCGCCATCAGCTTCCAGGCCTTCTTGATCGTTGGCGGCGTAACCCGCCTGATCCCGCTGACCGGCGTCACCCTGCCCTTTATGAGCCAGGGCGGCTCCTCTCTGCTGGCGAGCTTTATCATCGTCGCGCTCCTGCTGCGCGCCGGTGACGAGGCGACCGGACGCGAGGCCGAGCTTACCGGCACCGGCACCATGGCCGCCATCACCGATGATCAGGTCGCATCTGCCGCCGCCCCGACGGGCACGCGCTTTGCCACCTCGTCTTCCTACGGCAGCGGCAGCCATTCCGTCGGCTCGCGCATGCGCCGTCGCCTGCTCGACACGCCTGAATCCGGTGTGCTCGGTCGCGTGGCGCTCGCCAACCGTCTAACCCGTGCGGTGCTCGCCTTTACGGCGCTGTTCGCCATCCTTATCGGCAACCTCACCTATGTCCAGGTCATTAAGGCCAAGGACTATCAGGACATGCCGACCAACAACCACACCATCGCCCGCTCCAAGTACATCCAGCGCGGCTCCATCATCACGTCCGACGGCGTGACGCTGGCCGAGTCGCTGCAGCAGGAGGACGGCACCTACGTACGCTCCTACCCCAACGGTAACCTGGCAGCGCACGTGGTTGGCTACGTGAGCCAGCAGTATGGCACCACCGCCATCGAGAGCGTCATGAACGACACGCTCACCGGTTCTAAGGACTACTCTAGCTGGAACAACGCCATCGCGTCGCTCGCGGGCCAAACCCAGCCGGGCAACACCGCCAAGCTCACCATCGACTCGCGCATCCAGACGGCTGCTGAGCAGGCGCTCGAGGGCTTTAAGGGCGCTGTAGTGGTCATCGACCCGCGTACCGGCGCGGTGCTCGCATGTGCCAGCTCGCCCACCTACGACAACACCAACATCGACGCCCTGCTGCAGGCGGGCGGCGGCGAGGACGGCTCCATGTACAATCGCGCCATGGACGCGCTGTACACGCCGGGCTCAACGTTTAAGGTCGTTACGCTTTCCGCGGCACTCGAGACCGGTACCGCCAGCCTTACCAGCACCTACCAGGCGCCCGGCTCCATGGACATCGGCAACGCACCGGTCACCAACTCTGCCAACGAGAGCTACGGCACCATCAGCCTGCAGCAGGCCTTTGCCGTGTCCTCCAACGTCGTCTTCGGCCAGGTGGCAAACGAAGTTGGCGCAAACACGCTCGTGCAGTTTGCCAACGCCTTTGGCTACGGCCAAAAGCTCGGCCAGGACCTGACCTCCGCGGCCTCCATCATGGCCGACCCGTCGCTCATGACCGAGTGGGAGACCGCCTGGGCCGGCGCCGGCCAGCCTGTCGGCATGGACCACACGCCCGGCCCGCAGACCACCGTCATGCAAAACGCCGTGATTGCCGCCGCCATCGCTAACAGCGGCGTGGTCATGGACCCGTACTTTGTAGCCCAGGTACTCGCCCCGGACGGAACCGTGGTCAAGACCACGCAGTCCCGCTCGCTGGGTCAGGCCGTCAGCTCCGCCACGGCCGACCAGGTCAAGCAGGCCATGCTTGCCGTCGTCCAGTCCGGCACCGGCACCGATGCCCAAATCCCCGGCGTCAAGGTTGCCGGCAAGACCGGCTCGGCCGAGACTGGCGGCACCAACGTCAACTCGATGTTCGTTGGCTTTGCACCTTACGATTCACCCACGGTCGCCATCTCGGTGGCCTTGGAGGATTTCGACAAGCATGACGTCGAGGCCGCCAAGATCGCCGGCATCGTCCTGACCGCGGCGCTTGCCGCACAGGGAGCGTGATGCCCATGATCGAATCGGACACCCGAGGCGCGCCGCGGCCGAAGAGTTAGCGGCAACGCGCCACACGGCCCCAGCGGCCGCATCGTAGGTACTACACACATCGTTGAGCGAATAGTTATGTTAGGAGCAGGAATGGAACAGAGGGTCCTCGGGGGAAGATACCTCCTCAAGGATAAGGTGGGAACAGGCGGCATGGCGACCGTCTACCGTGCACAGGACCAGGTCCTCGACCGCACGGTAGCCGTCAAGATCATGCTGCCGCAGTATGCTGGCGACGCAACCTTCGCCGCACGCTTTAAGCAGGAGGCCCAGGCAGCAGCCGGTCTCTCCTCCCCTTATATCGTGGGCGTCTACGATTGGGGCAAGGACGGCGACACCTATTACATCGTCATGGAGTACCTGCGCGGTACCGACCTTAAGAGCGGCATCAAGAGCCACGGCGCCCTCGACCCCAAGAAGGTCGCCCAGATCGGCTCGCAGATCAGCTCCGCGCTTTCGGTCGCCCACAAGCACGAGATCATCCACCGCGACATTAAGCCGCAGAACATCATGGTGCTGCCCGACGGCAACATCAAGGTGATGGACTTTGGCATCGCGCGCGCCAAGAACAGCCACCTCACGCAAGACAACAACGTGCTGGGAACCGCCCACTACGTCAGCCCCGAGCAGACCCGCGGTCAGGACCTCGGCCCCACCTCGGATATCTACTCGCTGGGCGTCGTGATGTACGAGTGCGCCACCGGCCGCGTTCCCTTTGACGGTGACGACGCCATCTCGGTCGCACTCAAGCAAGTCAACGAGTTGCCTATTCCGCCGAGCCAGATCAACTCCGGTGTCGACGCCGACCTTGAGCGCATCATCCTCAAGTGCATGGAGAAGGACCCGGCAAACCGCTTCCAGACCGCCGACGAGCTTCGTCAGGTGCTCAATAGCTACCTGTCGGGCCGTGCCGTCAACGTCTCGGAGCCCACGCGCATCATCGGTGCCCCCGGTGAGCTGGGCGCCACCAAGACTCGCGAGCTTTCCGATCAAACGCGCGCCATGGTGCGTCCCGTCTCGGGCGTGAGCGGCCAGAATACCGCCCGTAGCTCGGTTTCGGGCTCCACCGGCTCCTACGAGGTCGAAAAGCCCAAATCCAACAAGAACAAGATCATCGCCGCCGTGGTGGCAGCCGTTGCCGTCATCGGCATCGTGGTGGCCTTTGCCACAGGACTCTTTGGCGGCGAGCAGGTCACCGTGCCCGATGTGCTGGGCAAGGACCAGCAGACTGCCGTCGAGCTGATCAAGGAAGCCGGCCTCGAGGTCGGCACCATCGACCAAAGCTACAACGACGATGTCGACGAGGGCAAGGTCGCCGAGCAGACGCCCAACGGCAACACCAAGAAGGCCAAGGGCACCAAGGTGAACCTGGTAATCTCCAAGGGCCCCAAGCCCTCCGAGAAGGTTGAGGTTCCCCGGCTTGTCGGCCTGACCAAGGACCAGGCAGAAGCCGCGCTGGCAAGCGTTGGCCTGAAGGGCAACGCCTCCGAGGAGGCCAACGAGGCCGATGAGGGCCAGGTCTTTGAGCAGGGCACTGAAGCCGGTAAGGAAGTCGAGAAAGGCACGACCATCTCGTACAAGGTCTCGGGCGGCCCGGATACCACGTCCGTCCCCGACCTGACCGACATGACCGAGGCCCAGGCGCGCAACGCCCTCGATATGGCAGGCTTTGGCGTCGACGTGAGCTACCAGGAGAACGACTCGGTTACCGAGGGCACCGTGATCAGCTGGAACCCCAGCGGCAAGCAGAAGCCCGGCGCCACGATTACCGTCGTCATTGCCAAGAAGTCCGGCAAGGCCAGTGTTCCGGGCAACCTGTACGGCAAGAGCATTTCCGCCGCCGTCACCGCGCTCAACAACGCCGGTTTCTATAACATTGGCTTCTGTGACCAGAACGGCAATCCCGTGAGCGGTAACGAGGATGCCACCGTTACGGGCGTCTCCCCCACCGGCAAGCAGTCCACCGACAGCACGATCACGCTGACGGTCGCACTTTCTGGTTCGGGCTCGGGCTCGGGCACGAGCACGGGCGACGATTCCGGTACGACCAACTAGTCGCCACCCCACCGCTTATCGCGGCTTTCGCCGCAAACATATTCGCTCACAGGCGCCCGCTTGCTCCCCCAGCAAGCGGGCGCTTCGTTTTTGACATGGCATTGAACCAGAAGAGCCCGGCACCGTAGCGGTACCGGGCTCGACAAATCTCTGGTGCTCCGGGCGGATTCGACCCCCCCCCGCGGGGAAATTGCTGACGCGGGTGTCGACGGCTCGAATCCTGCCGGCGGTCCCCACAAACCAGAAACGGCGCCGCTCTCGCGACGCCGTCATAATCTTCTGGTGCCCCCGGGCGGATTCGAACCGTCGACACCCGCTTTAGGAGAGCGGTGCTCTATCCCCTGAGCTACGGAGGCATGTTGTACTAGTGTAGCAGATTTACGCCGTTGTAATACAGCGTATAGCCACTCTTCGAAGTTGCGGTGGAACAGCCCTCCGGAAAGTGTGTCCCACTATCCAGGCAAATTCTGGGTCAAACTTTCCCAATGGGACCTCGCTGGGGTAGCGCGCAGAGATGTGGTGTAAGAGGCGGGGCATGCCCCGCCTCTTCTCT
>DAWDVX010000021.1:0-40509 GCA_052346145.1 Collinsella sp. | reverse complement strand
TTACACCACATCTCTGCGCGCTACCAAGAGCAATCCTGTTCGTCTCAATCTGTAACAGCTAGGACCCAAAAACTCGGCTAGATGTTACAGATTGAGACAAACGGACCCCGAACCGCCCAAAAAGGCCGGGGGCGGCGCGCCGTGTGACGTGCCGCCCCCGGCTGAGAAATGGGGACAGGTTATGTGGGCGGTGCAACTCCGCCAACCGCTCGCCGCAAGCCGCTAGTCCAGACGACGGGTCTGCGCCACGTGCTTATACCAGTAGGCGCTTGCCTTGGGCGTGCGCTTCTGGGTTTCAAAGTCAACGTAGAAGAAGCCGTAACGCTTGTTGTAGCCATTGGTCCAGGAGAACTGATCCTGCAGGCTCCACAGGAAGTAGCCGTCTACGTTGACGCCAACCTCCATGGCCTTGAGCAACCAGCGCAGGTGCTGCTCGATGTAGTCGATGCGCGGCTGGTCGTCCACAAAACCGTCCTTGTAGGGGTCCTTGTAGCCCATGCCGTTCTCGGTGATGAAGATCTGCTTGTAGTTGGGGTAGCGCTGCTTAATGTAGACGAGCAGATCGAACAGGCCCTCGGGATAGATGATCCAGTCCCAGTCGGTGGTGGGGATACCAGGCTTGTTCACATGCTCGCCAATACCCTTAACGCGCCAGCGGCCGGTGCCCTTCTCGCCCGTACCGTTGTGGTGCAGGTCGTTCTCGCCATCGTAAGCCTTCAAGAAGCGGCACTGGTAGTTGTTAACGCCCAGGTAGTCGTTGTAGAGCGCGGCCTCGCGCATAATCTCGAGGTCCTCGTCCAGGATCTCGATGGTGCCGCCCGAGACGGCAGCCAGGCGGTTGGCGCACTCGAGGGTGTCGGGGGCATAGTCGCCGCGGAAGGTGGCGTCGAGCAGAAACTGGTTCTGCAGCACGTGCTCGTTGTTGGCGGCTTTGATGTCGGCGGGGTCGTTCTCGTTGAGCGGATACTTAAACTCCAGCGACTGAATGACGCCGATCTTGCCCTTAAAGCCGCCGTTGTGGAAGGCCAGCACGGCCTTGGCGTGGGCGAGCATCATGTTGTGCTCGCACTGGAAGGCCTCGGCCAGATGCGCCTTGACGCCACCGGGGAAGGTGCCCTCAATGTAGGTGTTGGAGGCGTCGGCCCAGATCTCGTTAAAGGTGAACCAGTAGGTTACCTGGTCGGCGTACTCCTTAAAGCAGAAGGTGGCAAAGTCCACAAAGGCGTCGATGGTCTCGCGGTTGAGGAAGTCGCCCTTCTCAAAGAGGGGAAGCGGCGTATCGAAGTGATGCAGCGTGACAAACGGCTCAACGTGGTGCTTGTGGCACTCGGCGAAGAGGTCGTGGTAGAACTGGACACCCTCGGGGTTGATTTCGCCGGTACCGTTGGGGAAGATGCGGCTCCAGGCGATGGAGAGGCGGATGCCGTTGATACCGAACTCCTCGCACAGCTCCAAGTCGACGGGGTACTGGTTGTAGAAGTCCGAAGCGGGATCGGGGGAGAAGCGCCCCTGGGCCTCCAGGAAGTCGTCCCAGGCAACCTTGCCCTTACCGTGGGTGCGGGTCTCGCCCTCTACCTGGTAGGCAGCGGTGGCGCCGCCAAAGACAAAGTTCTCGGGAAACTGCGCGGGCGGGTTGGTGACGCTAGCAGGGTTAACGGACATGATGATCCAATCGTCTAAATCGAAGGGCCAGCCGGCTGTGGATGGTCGGCTGGCCCTGAGCGTTACTTACTTCGAAGGCTGCTCGGAGACGAAGGCGAGAGACTTATCGCCGTTCTGGGAGAGCTCGATATACTGCTTGCCACGGCAGGCGACGCACTTGTTGCCCACGCGCTCGCAGTCCTTCTGCAGGTCGGCCAGGTAGCTTGCGGCCTGCGGGGCCAGGACGACCAGATCGAAGTCGGGGAGCATGTCCACGTGGTTGCCATAGGCCTCGGCAGCGGTCTCAAGATCAATGCCGCGCTCCTTGGCGGCCTTGGCCAGCGCGTTGGCGAGCAGGCCCGAGGTTCCGCCACCCTGGCAGAGCACGAGTACGCGCTTGCCGTTGAGGTCGCTGGCGGTCGTTGCCTCAACGGCGACAGCGGCGGGAGCATCGGTCTTTACAGCCTCGGCAGCGGCGCCGGCGGCAACGCTCTTGGCATCGGCCTTGCCCTGGAAAGCGTCGTTGAGCTTGGCAGCCTTCTCGGCGTTCTTGGCGGCGAGCTCCTCCTGGGAGATCTCGGCCTCCTCGGCGCACTTCTGGGCGTCATAGGCACGGAAGAACGGATAGTACAGGGCAAAGTCGACAACCAGGATAAGGGCGAGCATCACAAAGGCGAGCGGCTGGAAGCCCAGGCCCATGATGGTGCCGATGGGGCCGGGGACGGTCCAGGGCAGGGTGTACATAAAGCCGTTCATGCCCAAGAAGTCGATAAAGATCTTGAGGATCCAGATGTTGGCGATCGGGGCAAAGACAAACGGGACAAAGAAGACGGGATTGAGCACGATGGGTGCGGCGAACAGTAGCGGCTCGTTGACGGCAAAGCACACGGGGACGATAGCGGCCTTACCGACGGCGCGCATCTCCTGAGACTTGGCCAAGAAGCAGAACATAAAGACCAGGACGAGCGTGGCGCCGGTGCCGCCCATGCAGACGACGAAGTACTGGGCACCCTGGGTCAGGACAGCGGAAGCGTGCTGACCGGCCTGGAACGCAGCCAGGTTGTCGGTCATATTGGCAACGAGAGCGGCAGCGATGGCGGGCTCGACGATCGAGGGGCCGTGGACGCCGACGAACCAGAACAGGCTCATGGCGCCGTAGATCACAGCGAGGCCGATGTAGCCGTCGGCAGCGGTGAACAGGGGCTGGAACACCTGGATGACGCCCTGGGCAAAGCAGAAGCCAAAAGCAGCGCGGAAGGCTATGTCAAAGACCCAAAAGACGGTGATGCAGACGGAGAAGGGGATGATGTCCTTAAAGGTCTGCGAGATGTTGGGCGGAACCTGCTCGGGCATCTTGACGGTGATGTTGCGCTTAATGAAGAACTTGTAGATGATGCCGGTCACAAACGCAGCGATGAAGGCGGTCAGCAGGCCCTTGGAACCAAGGTAGGTGGTGTTGAAGCCGCTGGCAGCGTCCGTGGCGATCGTGTCGCTCGAAAGGAGCAAGAAGCCGATGATGGCCGCGCACATGCACGAGATAAAGTTGATCTGGTTGTTCTTGGGCAGGTCGCGGTTCTGCGCGTCGGCGAAGTGCTTGGCCGTGGTGGCGGCGCAGGCGATGGCCAGGATGCCCATGGAGTAGTTGTAGCACTTCCACAGGGCGTTGTTGATGTCATCGGGCCAGTAGAAACCCCAGATGTTGGGGACCGAGGCTACCAGGCAAAAGATGGACGAGAAGATGATGATGGGGATGACGGAGATAAAGCCGTCGCGGATCGCCTTGAGGTACTTGTTGCGGGCGATCGCGTTGAAAAAGGGCTGGCCCTTTTCGATGATGGCGATGAGTTGCTCCATGCAATGCTCCTAAGAGTCGGTGGGTTAGCAACGATGGTAGCTTTTGACTTTCGGTTGCCAAAATGTTGACGTTGCCATTTTGTGACACAAAAAAAGAAGCGAACCGGTGGTTCCTGTGCCTGCGAACCGTCGATTCCTTACGCGTAAACGTTTGAGCCGCCCGGTGGCTCTGTGTTTGCACAATGGCAACGTTAACATTTGGTCGACAAAAGTCGTTTGGGGAAGCAAAAATGTCGGTGAACGGTAGGTTTTGGGTGGTGAGCGTATGGTGGGGGAGGCGTTGGATATACTTGAAGGCGGTAAAAATGACTGCGCAAGGTGCCATCAATGGCATCGTTGACATAGAAAGATCGACCTATGGCCGCTGTTAAAAAATCGGTATCCGTTAAGGATGTGGCGCGTCTCGCGGGCGTCTCGGAGCAGACGGTCTCGCGCACCGTGCACGATTCGCCCAGCGTGCGCCCCGAGACCAAGGAACGCGTGCGTGCCGCCATGCGCGAGCTGGGGTATCGCCCAAACTTTGCCGGTCGATCGCTGCGCCGCGGTAAGTTTAAGACCGTCGGCGTCGCCATGTTCAACATTACCGGCACCGGCAACCTCGACCGTATGGAGGGCTTTGCCGCCGCGGCCGACAAACACGGCTATGCCATCACCCTCACTAAAGTAGACGGGCATCCGTATACCCTCGAGAGCGCATCGTCACGCATGAGCGCACTGCCAGTGGACGGTATGGTTGTGATCATGAATCGCATGCCGGCGGACTTTGGCACCTTCGAGCCGCTACCTGGCATGCAGACGGTGCTCGTTACCATGCTGGAGCACCCGCTCTGTTCAACGGTCGATAACGACCAGTTCGATTGCTCGCGCCAGGTGGTCGAGTATTTGCTGGGGAGGGGGCACAAGACTGTGCACTTTATCTCATGCCCCGAGCGCTCGCTTTCGGGCATGCGGCGCGAGGAAGGCTGGCGCGAGACATTGCGCGCGCATGGCATTGAGCCCCCGCAGCTCGTGCGCGGCGACTGGACGGCACAGAGCGGGTATGCCGCAGGCCAGGCTCTGGCGGATGATCCGACCTGCACGGCCATTTATGCTTCCAACGATGCCATGGCATATGGCTGTATCCGTGGGCTCGAGTCGCGCGGGAAGTGCGTGCCCCAGGACGTGAGCGTGGCGGGTGTTGACGATAGTCTGGGCGATATCGTGCCCGACCGTCGCCTGACCACGGTGCGCTTTGACAACAAGCGCGTCGGCATGTGGGCGGTCGACAAGATTGCCGGCGCCGATGGGGGTGCGTCTGGCGTGGAGCACATGCTGATCCCCGGTGTGCTCGTAGAGGGCGATACGGTGCGCGATTTGCGTTAGGGTGCGGTCCTGTTTGGGTTGTCACTAACTGTGTTCGATATTGTTCAGATTGGTTTAAAAACCGTTCACGGGCGAAAAGTGACCGTTCATAGCTTGAAATTGCGTTTTGCGCTGTTCTTTTTTGTTTGAATGTTAATGTTTCTGTCATACAGAACGCAGCGCGTATGCCCGGACGCGATGCTCTCCATTGGTTCATATGTGAAAGGAACGCAATATGGCAACCAAAGAAGAAATCTCGATGGTTGGATTCGAGATTGTCGCATACGCAGGTGACGCCCAGACCGATCTGCTTGCAGCGCTCGATGCTGCTCGCGAGGGCGATTTTGAGAAGGCCGAACAGCTGCACAAGGATGCCAGCGATGCACTTATCGGCGCCCACGACACGCAGACCAAGCTGCTTTCGCAGGAGGCCGGCGGTGGCGAGATGGAGATGACCTTCATCATGGCTCACGCTCAGGACACTCTCATGACCACTATGATCCTGGAGAAGCAGGCCCGCTTTACCATCGATGCCTACAAGCGCATCGCCGAGCTCGAGGCCAAGCTCGCCTAACGAGCCCTCACAACCAAGTCCCCTTCCAAAAGCTCTGCCGCTACCCGCGGCAGGGCTTTTTCTGTCCTCCTCCAAGTTGCGGTGAAATAGGGACTGAATAGGGGCCGACGGGCGCAAAACAATCCCTATTCCACCGCAACTCATCCCGAGACAGTCATTGGGGACGTTCTTAAACGACTAGTCATTGGGGACAGTCTTGGAGCTTCTGCACGCCCTCCCGTTCGGTTTTTCGATGGGTGGGTATACTTCCATCCGCAATACAGACCGGACTGAGGAGGTATCCAAATGCCGGATAACGGGTCAATACAAAAAAGAGACGCGCACGAGATGGCTTATGGACGTCCTGTCCAGATAACCGAGCACACGACGGTAACCGAGCTGCAGCCCAGTCTGTCCGATGTCGTGTGCGCAAACAAAAAACTGCAGATTGGCTTTATCGTTGCGCTCGTGGTACTGGCGCTGCTGTCGGGCTTTGTGGCTCGTCCGCATTTCGCCGATACCAAAACTTGGGACTCCACCATCGAGGTCATCGATCAAAAGAAGGGCAATGTTTTGGCGCTCACGACCTCGTGCGTCGCCCTATCTGCGGGTATCACTGCACTGCCGGGTGATACGGGAACGCCGGTTGCCGAGCAGCTCGCACAGCTTTCGGGTAACTTGGGCATCGTGCTTGCCGTGCTCTACCTCGAGAAATACCTGCTGACCATTTTGTGGTCGGTTGGTCTGGGCATCCTGATTCCGTTTGCGCTGGTGCTCTTTGCAGTGTCGCTTGGCATTCACGGACGCTGGAGTACGAGCACGGTCATTCGCCGCGTGGCAACGCGTGTGCTGGTGGTCGCCATAATTGGCATGGCGTTGGTGCCTGCAAGCGTTTGGGTGTCGCAGAAGGTCGACGAAACGTATCGCGTTAGCATCGAGCAAGCCGAGCAAAAGGCGGCTGACGCTGCGGGTGCGGCAGATAGCGACAGCTCCAAAGCAAGCAAGAAAAAGACCGAGTCCACAGAGTCCAAGAATGTGCTTGAGCAGCTTGCCGACGGCGCCTCGGGTCTCGTCACATCGGTGACCAGCGGTGCCAAGCAGATGACCAATGAAATTGTGCAGCAGGTGACCGACCTTATCGAAGGCGTCATCGTGATGATCGTGACCTCGTGCGTGATTCCATTGCTGGTGCTCGCGGCGTTTTTGTGGCTGGGACACACGCTGTTGGGGATTGATATCTCCGGTCCCGCGAACTATTTGACGGGCCGCTTTCTGAGCGCTCCGTCCAAGCACGCCAAGAAGAGCGTACGGTCTGAGTAACTAAAACAGCTGTATATACCGGGATATACCGCCGAAGGGCGGCCGAGATGCGTTCTCGGCCGCCCTTTTTGTTTGATGAATACGTGGCAGGCTAGGTTTTTCCCGATTCCAAACGGTCAGCAATCATCCGTAAACGGTATTTGTTCAAAAAAGAACAAAGACAAACAAAAAATTGTTGCAGTCGGTGTTCGAATGTGTTCAAATAAACATGAACAGTGAAGAACCGCACATTCAGATGCCCGGACCTGAACGCGATTCAACACTTCCAAACAGAAACTACGCACCTGCGTATCTCTCAAGGAGGATGTCATGAGGGTTGTAATCGCTTCCGATGCCGACGGTATGTCGATGAAGGAGTCCATCAAGGAGATGCTCATCGCCGACGGTCACGAGGTCGTCGACTATTCTGAGACCCCTGCCGCGGACTTTGTCGATTCCGCGACCGCCGTTGCCAAGGACCTGCTGGAGCACAAGGATTCCCAGGGCTTCGCATTCGATAAGTACGGCGTCGGCTCCTATATGGCCGCCGTCAAGATTAAGGGCATGGTCGTCGCCAACATTTCCGACGAGCGTTCCGCTTACATGACCCGCGAGCACAACGGCTCGCGCATGGTCACCATGGGCCCGGGCGTTGTGGGCACCGAGGTCGCCAAGAAGATCGCCCGCGAGTTCCTGCGCGCCCAGTACGCCGGCGGCCGTCACCAGATCCGTGTCGACATGCTCAACAAGATGGCCTAACGAGAGCCACCGAGAACTCGAACTTCTACCTCAACTTGTGAATTCAGACGAAAGGACGTTCTGATGAAGAAGACCATCGCAATCGGTTGCGACCATATCGTTACGGACGAGAAGATCTATCTGGCCGACCGCCTGGAGCAGGCTGGCTACAAGGTGCTCGACTGCGGCACCTACAGCCACACCCGTACGCACTATCCCATCTACGGTAAGGCCGTGGGCGAGGCTGTTGCCAGCGGCAAGGCCGACTTTGGCGTGGCCCTGTGCGGCACCGGCATCGGCATCACCAACGCCGTCAACAAGGTTCCCGGCGCCCGCTGCGCCCTGGTTCGCGACATGACCTCTGCCCTGTATGCCCGTCGCGAGCTCAACGCCAACATCGTGGGTTTTGGCGGCAAGATTACCGGCGAGTTCCTGATGGCTGACATCATGCTTGCCTTCCTGGAGGAGCCCTACGAGAAGACCCCCGAGCACGATGCCCTGATCGCCAAGATCGATGCCTGCAACAAGGCCGACGCCGAGGCTCAGACTGATCCGCACTTCTTTGACGAGTTCCTCGAGAAGTGGGACCGCGGCGAGTACCACGACTAAGGGGTTCCGGCGTTCTACCGAACGCCGGACCGGCCGACGCTGCGAAGCCATCTGGCGGGCAATCTGCCGTTCAGCTTCGGCGGCATGACCAGAAGGTCAATGCCGCCTCGCTTCACGGCACCTTGCCTCGCCAGCTGACTTCTCGCTGACGTTGGGGGTACCTGTGGGGTTACCGCTGTTGTTGCGAAGCTTTCTGGTTCAGTAAGCTGCTCCGATAACACGTTTGCTTGCTGAGCTTGTGGGCTTCGTTTTGGCGGGACCCGGTATTCTGCAGCTTTTCAATTGACGGCTCGCGTTTCTGTGAGGGGGCGCGGGCCGGTTTTCTATCAGCCCTATTGACTTGGCGGGCTGTCGTAAGAAAGGGAAGGCTCCTATGGAGTTTGTTCTTGATAACGGTTCTATCCGCGTGGCACTGAGCACGGCGGGCGGGTCGTTCACTTCTATTACGGCCAACGGCCGTGAGTACCTGTGGCAGGGCGACCCGGCGGTGTGGTCGGGCCAGGCACCCATTTGTTTCCCGATCTGCGGCGGCCTTCGTGACGGTCGCGCAATGACCATGGGCGGCCGCGAGGTCAAGCTCGCCCGCCACGGCTTTGCTCGCAAGCAGGAGTGGAAGCTCGAGGAGCAGAGCGACAACATGGTTGTGCTGAGCTTAAGCTCTGCCGACCATGCCGAGTTGCTCGAGCAGTACCCGTATCCGTTTAAGATCGTTGCTCGTTACACGATCGATGTGGAGAAGGTGGCCGTGTCGTACGAGGTGACCAATGAGGGCACCGAGGACATGCCGTTCTTTGTGGGCGGTCACCCTGGCTTTAAGTGCCCGCTTGACGAGGGCGAGTCCTACGACGACTACGAGCTCCGTTTTGAGCAGCGCGAGGCCGCCGAGCTCTGTACTGCCGTTCCCTCGACGGGCCTGATTGATGTTGAGCATCGCAGCAAGAACCCGATGGTTGGCCATGACCTGCCGCTGACCCACGAACTCTTTGACTTTGCAGAGACCATCTTTGACGTGCTCGAGAGCCACGTGGTTACGCTTACCAAGAAAACCGAGGACAAGGGCGTGCGCCTGACGTTCCCCGATATGCCATACCTGATTGTGTGGAGCAAGCCCGAGGGCGACTTTGTGGCCGTGGAACCGTGGGGCGGCCTGTCCACCTGCTCCGACGAGGACGATATTCTGGAGCACAAGCGCGGCTGCCTGGTGGCCAAGCCGGGAGAGACCGTCACCCGCGGCTTTGAGATCGAGATCCTTTAACGAGCTATCGTATGTTTGGGGCGGGTTATGCCGCCCCGGAACAGGAGTTCAACATGATTCTGACCGTTACCATGAACCCGTCGATTGATACGCGCTATCAGCTCGACAAGCTGATCATCGACGATGTTAACCGTGTGACACCCGAAAAGACCGCTGGCGGCAAGGGCCTCAACGTGAGTCGCGTGCTGCTGCAGCTGGGTGACGACGTGCTCGCGACCGGCCTGCTCGGCGGCCACATGGGTGCCTATATGGCCGAGCTTATGGATGCCGACGGCGTCAAGAACGACTTTGTGCCTATTGCCGGTGAGACGCGCATCTGCCTGAATATCCTGCACGAGGGTAATCAGACCGAGCTGCTGGAGAGCGGCCCGCAGATCGCCCCGGCCGAGCTCGAGGCCTTTACGGCCAAGTTCGCCGAGCTCGCAGCGAAGGCGGACGTCGTGACGCTTTCGGGCTCGCTGCCGCGTGGCGTCGATGCCGGCTACTATGCCGAGCTCGTCAAGATCGCCGAGGAGGCGGGCGCCAAGGTGCTGCTCGACACCTCGGGCGCATCGCTGGAGGCCGCGCTGGAGTCCGACGCTAAGCCTGAGCTCGTAAAGCCCAACCTGACCGAGATTAACGGCCTGCTGGGTACGTCCTTTACGACCGATGATGTCGATGCCCTGCGCGAGGCGCTTGCCGCCGATGACCGTTTTGCCGGTATCCCCTGGGTTGTCGTTTCGATGGGCGCTGCCGGTTCGGTGGGCTTCCATGAGGGCCGCGCGTTCCGCGCCAAGACGCCCGCGATTGCGGCTGTGAACGCGACGGGTTCCGGTGACTCGACCATCGCCGGCTTTGCGCATGCCATTGCGGCTGGTGCCGATGACGTCACGGTGCTCAAGACCGCCAATACCTGCGGCAAGCTCAACGCTATGGATCCCAAGACCGGCCACCTGGTCATGGATCGCTGGGACGAGATCTACAACAACGTTGAAGTAACGGAGCTTTAGAGTTACGCGGTTTTACCAAACCGCGTAACGGCTCGACGCTGCGCGGGCCGCATTTGGACAATCTGACGTTCAACTTCAAGGGCGCGACCAGAAGGTCAGCGCCCTTTCGTTTCACGTCACCTTGTCTCAAATGCGGCCCGCTCGCTGCCGTTGCCAAAACATCGGCGTTGTCTTGCTTCGGGAATGCGGCAGATAGAGACGTTCCTTTTTGCCGGCAGTTTGGGACACTCCTTACGGGGCACCCCCTCCACAGCGCCTATGCCAGCTTGTCGATTTGCCCAATCTCCCAGAGCGGAATGTTGACGAGCGTGCCCTCGTCTCTATATGCCGCTAACGATGTTCTCACGCAGCGCTCGAGCTTGAACTTCTCGCAGGCAATCCTCAGGCTCTTTGCTTTGAGATTCTCTGCTGCCTTGACCTCGAGCGGAAGCACGGTCCCCGCATGGTCGATGGCAAAGTCAGTCTCTGCATTGCCGGAGGAGGATGACCAATACGCGGGAGTTTTGCCTTGGAGCAAAAGCTCCTGTGCGACGTATTGCTCGGTCAGCGAGCCTTTGAACTCCGTAAAAACAGCGGGCCCGTTCAGAACAATGGCTGGCGTGAGGCCGGAGAGTGCTCCGAGGATGCCGGTGTCGATGCAGAACAGCTTGAAGCCCGAGAGATCCTCGTAGCTTGTGAGCGGTGCTCTTAGGGCGGAAACACGTGGTACCTTATGAACGATTCCATAGTCCATGAGCCACTGGAGGCTTTCCTCAAAATCGCGTGCGCGCGCCCCGGGACGAAGCGCGCCGTAGACGAACTTCTTGTTTTCCTTTGCGAGCTGGCCGGGAAGGGATTTCCAAACCAGCCTCATGCGCTCGACGATGCGGGCTGGCGCATGCTTGCCAAAATCGGATTCGTAAGCTTCGATGATTTGCTGCTGAAGCCTGCGGGCCTCGATGAAATCGTGGGAGGCGGCGAAAGCGGAGACAGCTTCTGGCATGCCACCGACAACGAGGTATTCCTTGAGCAGGCGCTCGAGCTTTTCGGAAACGTTCGCCAGCAGGTCCATGTCTGCGGCAAGGATGGCATCTGCGAGCGGATCGCCATCGACGGCACGAACGAACTCGACAAACCCCATGGGGCGCATGGTAAGCTGGTCGATCTTGCCGACGGGGAACGACTCGTTTTCGCGTCGGAGCGCGAGCCCCATATAGGAGCCGGCTGCCATGATATGGTATTCCGGCGCCAGCTCGTTGAAGTATTTGAGCGAGGTGATGCCACGCGGTGCCTCTTGGATTTCGTCGAAGATGATGAGCGTGTCTGTCGGCGTTATGGTCTGGCCGCGCAGGAGCTCTATCTGGGAGATGATGCGTTTGGGGTCAAGGCTTCCGTCGAACAGCGAACGTGCGCCCGGTTCGAGCATAAAGTCAAAACGGATGACGTTTTGATACTGCTGGCCTGCGAATTCGTTGAGAAGCCAGGTTTTTCCCGTCTGGCGGGCCCCCTTAAGCAGGAGGGGCTTGCGGTTTGCCCTAGATTTCCAAGCGATGAGTTCGTCCATTAGCTGTCGCTGCATACTGCCTCCTAACGATCATGTTTAGTATAAGACCGTGTTGGTCTTTCCATCGAAAAATGTGGGAATGAACCACGTTTTTCCATCGAATAATGTGGGAGGCAACCACGTTTTTCCATCGAATAATGTGTGGGTTTAGGTCGGCACCTGGGGACGTTCCTTTTCTGCCGGCAGTTTGGGACACTCCTTGCTTTGGTGTAAATTAGTTACCCTTGCATCAGAAAACGGCGCCCGCCGGCGATGTTGCCGGCGGGCGCCGCGGTCGTGTAGGCGCTATTTGTTAAGTGCGTGCGTTCGAGCTCGCGTGCTACAGCGAGTCGATAAAGCGCTGCTGGGCGGCGCGGCCGGCTTCGTCCCACTTAAAGACGCCGGCGTTGTCGAGCACGTGGCCAAACACCACGCCGACCTCCTCGTGCAGGATATCGATGGCGTTGTCGGCCGTAAGCTCGTCGGCGCGGCGGGCAAAGACGTCCTTGGCCCATGCGGCGTGGCTGCGGCAAAGGTCGTCGCCCTCGAGCGCGCCAGCAAGGTCGTAGCTGGCATCGGCTTTGGCCGCCAGCAAGTGCTCGCGGACAGCGCCAAGCTCGGGAACCAGGCGCGGCGGCAGAATGGCCAGGCCCATGACCTCAATCAAGCCGATGTTCTCTTTCTTAATGTGGTGGTACTCAGCATGCGGGTGGAAAACGCCCAGCGGATGCTCGTCGGTCGTGATGTTGCAGCGAAGCGCCAGGTAGGCCTCGTAAATCTCGCCGCCGGCATTGCCGCGGGAGTCGACGCGGCGGATGACGGGCGTCACGGTGTTGTGCGCCACGCCATCGGCCGTGTGCGCGATGACGCCCACAGACTCATCGGTCCACTCGCGCCAGGCGAGGATAATCTTCTCGGCAGCGTCGAGCAGCTGGGCGCGGTCATGAGAGCGCAGGCGCAGCACCGAGAGCGGCCACTGCAGCACGGTACCGGTGACCTGGTCAAAGCCGGGCACGCTAAACTGCGAGACCTCGGCGGCATGCATCATGGGGAACTCGTGCGCACCGCCCTGGAAGTGGTCGTGCGACAGAATCGAGCCGCCCACGATGGGCAGGTCGGCGTTGGAGCCAATAAAGTAGTGCGGGAACAGGTCGACAAAGTCGAGCAGGCAGGTCAGGCCCTTGCGGTCGACGTGCATCGGGCGATGCTCGGAGCTCATGGCAATGCAGTGCTCGTTAAAGTACGCGTACGGGCTGTACTGGAAGCCCCAGCGCTCGCCGTCGAGCTGGATGGGAATAACGCGCAGGTTCTGACGGGCGGGATGAGCGCCGCCGTCGGCTGCGGCGGAGCGTCCGGGGTAGCCCTCGTTCTCGATGCAGAGCTGACAGGCGGGATACTTCTCGCCCGTGTTTTTGGCGGCACCGGCTGCGGCAATATCGCGCGGGTCCTTTTCGGGCTTTGACAGGTTGATAGTGATCTCCAGGTCACCCCAGTTGGTGGGGGTGTTCCATTTGATATTGCGCGCGATGGCGGCGCGGCGCACGTAGCCGGCGTCGCAGCACAGACCGTAGAACCAGTCGGTCGCGGCGCGGGGCTCGTTGACGCCCATGCGGCCGTCGAACTCCTCGTTTACAACCGAAGGCCTCGGCATCAGCGCGCCCATGATGCGCATGGCGATGCGGTCGCGGCCCGACGCCGTGTCCTCGGCGGCGCCGTTGGCAACAGCCGCCTCGGCAAGCGCGGCAAGTGTGCCTTCAAGGTCAAAGTCGGGCAGGGTATCGGGGTGCAAGAGCGAGAGTTTCTCAACTTGGAGTGCCCAAGTCATGTCGAGTGCGGGGCCCGTGGCGCCGATGCACTCCAAAATGGTGTTGTATGCCCAGATGCGATCGTCCTGGCCGATCATCGATCGGTGGATGGCATACTCGATGAGGCTCTGCGCGGCCTCGCGCACATCAGTCATTACAGCCATGCCGCGTAAGCCCCCTTGTCAGAAATTGCGTAGTGGCGGGCAGAGCCCTCGCCCAGCCAGCCGTTCATCTTGGTGATAAAGGTGTCGACAAGCTCGAGCGGCACGAAGGCCTGGATGGTACCGCCGAAGCCGCCGCCGTGGATGCGGACGGCGCCGCGGCCGTCGAGCACGTGTTCGGCCAGCGCCAGGGCATACATGGAAGGCTGCTCGGAACCCAGTTTGGCAACAACATTCTGCAGGTACATGGCGGAGCTGGCGCCGGACTCGCGCGTCAAGACCAGGAACTGGTCGATGTCGCCGGCGTTCAGAGCTGCCCAGCGCTTGTCGACCAGGCCGTTTTCGTACCAGTAGTGAACGGCGCGCAGGCAGGCGCGGTCGCCCAGCTTGGCGCGCAGCTCGGGGAGCTTGGCGTCAAAGTCCGCCACGTTTACCTCGCACAGGCGTGTCTTGCCAAACTCGGCGGCGACGTCCTGCATCTCGCGCGGAACGGCGGCGTAATCGTCGGTGGCGGCCACGTGGTCGGCACCGACCTTAACGAGCACGAGCGCATAGCCGTGATCCTCAAAGTTGAGCTCGAGCTTCTGGGTTTTAGGCTGAGCCTGGTCCTCAAAGTCCATGTAGGCAAGGCCGCCCAGGCATACAGCGGCCTGGTCCATCAGACCGCAGGGCTTGCCGTAATAGTTGTTCTCGGTGCGCTGGCTCATCTGGGCGAGTGCGACGGGCTCAATCGCGGGTGCGCCCCAGAGCGTCTCCATAGCGCGGCCGTAAGCCGCCTCGACAGCAGCGGAGCTCGAAAGGCCGCCGCCCGAGGGGACGGAGCAGGTGAAGGCGAAGTCGAAGCCGTGGGGCTCAACGCCAAGGGCTGCAATCTCGTGGGCCATACCGCGGACGAGGCTTGCGGACGTGCCCTTCTCGGACTCTTGAATATCCAGCGTGTCGAGCGCGATTTCAAACGTGGGATAGCCCTCATCGGCAACGCGGACCTTGTTGGAGTCGGTTGCCACGGCGATGCCGTCGACGGCGACATCGAGCGAGCCGGCGATGACGTGGCCGCCCTCGTGGTCGGTGTGGTTGCCACTGATCTCGGAGCGGCCGGGCGCGTGCACATAGAGCACCTGGCGATCGCCGATGGGCCCAAACTCCTCCTCAAACAGCTTGGTGAGCGTGGCGAGTGTCTTTTCGTCGGGGGTGGTCATCGGAGTCCTTTCCTTGGCGCGTACTGGTAAGTTTTGCGCCGTTATGAGTACGTTAACAACTTGAAGCGGCATGAACCAAGTGTTCACGATGCCGCACGTTACGGGCTATGTTAACGTACTCATAACACAACTCTTGTCACTTTTTGAGAATCTGGTAATCGGTAGAAATTCAGCCGTGAACGGTATTGCCGTATGGACTTATAAAGCAGAAGAGATGCGGATTGAAAAAGTAGAGTACGTTAACATGCGTCCGACGATAGCGGGCCTCGGCGCGGGCTAAACTCCTGCCCGGGCCGGCATTCACGCTATTCAGATCTCGCAAGGGTGAAGGTGATCCTGTGGCAAGGCGCCCGTCCAACGATACAGGTACGCGTCCGGTCTCCATGGCCGACGTCGCCCGCGCTGCTGGCGTTTCGCAGCAGACGGTTTCGCGCGTCGCCAACGGCTTGCCCAACGTTAACGAGCAGACGCGCCAGCGCGTGCAGTCCGCTATGCAAGAGCTCGGCTTTCGTCCGAGTTATGCCGGTCGCTCGCTGCGCGACGGTCGATACCATTCGGTTGGCCTATGCGTCAACGATGTCACCAAGTTTGGCAACCTCTCAATGATCGACGGCATCGCCAGCGCTGCTCGCGAGCATAATTGTGCCATCACGCTGGTCGAGATGTCCAAGACCGAGGAGTTTTCGCTTGCCGAGGCCACGCGTCGTATGGCCGCACTGCCCGTGGACGGCATCATCATCGGCATGAGCCGCATGGCGCCCGATTTTGAGACGTTTGATCCACTGCCGGGCATTGGCACGGTCATCGTTACCATGTACGCGCATCCGCGCGTGACCACGGTCGATTCCGACCATTACGGCTGCTCGCTCTTGCTTATGGATCACCTGTTTGAGCTGGGGCACGAGCAGATTCGCTATATTGGCGGCCCGTCGTTCTCGGTCGACGAGCAATTTCGTCGAGCCGGTTGGCAGGATGCGCTCGAGCGTAAACACATCGAGCCGGCAGAGCCGCTCGAGGGCGACTGGTCTGCCAACAGCGGCTACGAGGCCGGCAGGTACCTGGCCGAGCACGATCGCGCCATGACGGCGATTTATGCGGCAAACGACCAGATGGCAAATGGCGCGATTGCAGCGCTGCGCGATAGCGGTCTGCGCGTGCCCGAGGACGTGAGCGTGGTGGGCGTCGACGATTCGCTCGATGATTTTGTGGCACACAACGAGCTTACGACCGTGCGATTCGATCTACATCAGCGCGGACGCGAGGTATTCGAGCATGCGGTTCCCGAGGCGGGTACGGCGGGCAAAACCGTTGCCATTCGTATTCCCGGCCAGCTCATTATTCGACATAGCACGGCGATACCACGCTCATAGTTTGCGCAGGTAAACGGCGATTTATCGTATTTCAATAACAATCGGTAAGGATGCCGGCAGATAACAGTTGGAATGCTGCCGAGTGCTATGATAGACGGGTTATTTTGTCTATCTAGGAGGCTTTGCCTGATGGAGATCACCAAGGATATCCGCTACGTTGGCGTCGACGATCACGACATTGACCTGTTCGAGGGCCAGTACGATGTGTCCGAGAACGGTATGGCATACAACAGCTACGTTATCTTGGGCGAAAAGATCGCTGTCGCCGATTCGGTCGATGGTGGTTTTGTTGACGAGTGGCTCGGCAACCTCGAGGCCGCGCTCGATGGACGTACGCCCGACTACCTGGTTATCCATCACATGGAGCCCGATCACTCTGCTGGCATCGCCGCCTTTATGGAGCGCTACCCCCAGGCACAGATAGTGGCCAGCATGGGCGCCTTCCGCATGATGGTCAACTACTTTGGCACCGACTACCCCGAGCGTAAGATGGTCGTCAAAGAGGGCGACGTGCTCGACCTGGGTGGCCACAGCCTAACGTTTATCGGCGCCCCCAACGTGCACTGGCCCGAGGTGATCTTCTCCTACGAGTCCACCGACAAGGTGCTCTTTAGTGCCGACGGCTTTGGCAAGTTCGGCGCCAACGACATCGAGGACCCGGAAGGCTGGGCTTGCGAAGCGCGCCGCTACTACTTTGGCATCGTCGGTAAGTTCGGCAAATTCGTGCAGACCGTGCTCAAGAAGGCCGCCGATCTGGATATCCAGATCATCTGTCCGCTCCACGGCCCCGTACTGACCGAGAACCTGGGCTATTACCTCGACACCTATAACACCTGGTCGAGCTATCAGCCCGAGGACGAGGGCATCACGATCGCCTATGCGAGCGTGTATGGCCATCTGAAGGCTGCCGTTGAGGAGCTTGCATCTGCGCTCGAGGCTCGCGGCCAGAAGGTTTCCGTCTTTGACCTGGCTCGCGACGACATGGCCGAGGCCGTTGAGGATGCGTTCCGCTATGACCGTCTGGTACTCGCCTCCATCACCTATCAGGGCGAGATCTTCCCGTTCATGAGCACCTTTATCCACACGCTTGCCGAGCACGCCTATCAGAACCGTACGGTGGCGCTCGTTGAGGCCGGCTCCTGGGCGCCCACCGCTGCCAAGGTTATGACCAAGGAGCTCGGGGGCATGAAGGACATCACCATGGCGCAAAACAAGGTGACCGTGCTGGGTACGCTCAACGACGCCTCGCGCGCTCAGATCGAAGCCCTCGCCGACGAGCTGTCCAAGTAACAACGGCTCGCTTCTACCGTCAAAACCACCACAAAGGGGACAGGCACCTTTGTGGTGGTTTTTCCATTTCGGGATCCGATTGTCTCAATCTGTAACATCTGGGCGTCTAAATCGTCTCTAAGTGTTACAGGTTTAGATTAAGGGCGGGGGTCGAGCGGGATTATCTCTATCTGTAACAGTTAGCCGGCTTTTAAGGGCCTAGTTGTTACAGATTGAGACAAACTGGCGGAGCGAACCGCCGTGTCGCTCAAACCACCACAAAGGTGACTGTCCCCTTTGTGGTGGTTTTTGGTTTTAGGTGGTGGCGATGATGAGGGTTGGGGCGTCGATGTCGGTGACCTCGGTGATTGAGGTGGCGACGGTGTGATCGGGGTCGCGGTCCATCACGATGGTGTCGACGTCGGCAAGCTCGGCAAAACGGTACATGCCGCGTCCGTTGACCTTGCTGGCATCCATGAGGGCGACGCTTTGATGGGCCGCGGCGATCATAGCCGTTTTGGTCTCG
Organism: Collinsella sp.; assembly: GCA_052346145.1. Classification (GTDB taxonomy): domain Bacteria; phylum Actinomycetota; class Coriobacteriia; order Coriobacteriales; family Coriobacteriaceae; genus Collinsella. Next base: position 22,378 of record DAWDVX010000021.1, on the reverse strand, counting down.
GCCATCTGGGGAAAGTCGGTCGTAAAGCCGCAGCTGGAGACAAAGGCGCCGGGGCACATGACGGCCAGATCGGCATGGACCATTTGAAGCGCCTGCATAGTGAGCGGTCCGTACAAATAACGATGGCCTTTGCGCAGCGCCCCGCCCAGCATGACGACATCGACCGAGGGCATGCTCTCGTCGATGTAATCGGCAATGGTAATGTCTGCCGTGATGACGGTGATGCCGTCGCGCTGGTCGAGGAGCCGGACGAACTCGAGCGCCGTGGTGCCCGAGTCGACGAGCAGCGTGTCGCCGTCATTGACGAGCTCGATGGCGCTTTGCGCGATGGCCTGCTTGGCAGCGACGTTGACATTGATGCGGCGATCCTGCGTGGAGACGGTCAGGCGTTTGTGGAGCGAGACGGCACCGCCGTGCGTGCGGCGCAGCTTGCCTGCTTCGGCGAGCGCGTCCAGGTCGGCGCGGGCGGTGACGGAGGACACGCCAAAGGTCTGGGCGATTTCTGCTACCTGCACCGAGGCATTATGCTCGAGCATTTCCATGATGGCGGCACGACGCTCATCGGCGAAGGCTCGGGTTGTTGCGTGAACCATAGCTGCTCCATCCTCAGCCTAAATTTGCAGGAATTGTGTTGACTCTATTTTCGTTCATTTTCTTTTTGAGTAAGAAAATACCTTTCGATTACTTATCTTTTCTATAAAAGAAAGACGCTGAACGCCCAAAATTCAATATCGAACATGTTCACTCGGCTCAAATTCCTTCCGTTTGCTTTTCAAAAATGACTGTATTGACCTGCATGGGCTCAATATCTCGCACGTGCAAAGCTGCTGAATTTCATACAATGAGCGCAGCAAAACGCAAGGTAAAACGCCTTGTGAACAACTACGCTCGATGTCCAGATGCGGGCGAGGGAGAGGAGCAAACGCTCATGGCACTTGTTACCACCGAAAAGATGCTCAAGGACGCTCAGGCCGGCCACTACGCTGTTGGCGCTTTCAACGTCGAGAACCTCGAGTTTGTTATGGCCGTTCTGGCCGCTGCCGAGGAGACCAAGTCCCCCGTCATCATGCAGACCACCCCGGGCACCATCAAGACCGCTGGTCTGGACTACTTCTACGGCATGGTCAAGGCTGCCGCCGAGCGCGCTTCCGTGCCCGTCGCTCTGCACCTCGATCACGGCGATGGCTATGACCGCTGCATGCAGGCTTTCCGCACGGGCTACACCTCTGTCATGATTGACGGTTCGCACGAGTCCTTCGAGGACAACATCGCCCTGACCAAGTCCGTCGCCGATGCTGGCCGCGCCATGGGCGTGCCCGTCGAGGCTGAGCTCGGCAAGGTTGGCGGCAAGGAGGACGACGGTCCCGCGGTTGAGGGCGAGAGCCCCTACACCGACCCTGCCGAGGCCAAGGAGTTCGTCGAGCGTACCGGCTGCACCTCCCTCGCAATTGGCGTTGGCACCAGCCACGGTGTGTACACGAGCGATCCGCACATCGAGCAGTCCGTGGTCAAGGCTATCCGCGACGCCGTCGACGTGCCGCTGGTTCTGCACGGCACCTCCGGTGTGCCCGATGAGCAGGTTGCCGAGGCTGTGAAGAACGGCATCTGCAAGGTTAACTACGCCACCGAGCTGCGTCAGGCCTACACCAAGGGCTTCATGGCCTACATGGCCGAGAACCCCGCCTGCTTCGACCCCAAGAAGCCGGCTAAGGAGGGTATGCGTGAGATCACCGAGCTGGTTAAGATCCGCATGACCAACCTCAACTCTGTGGGCAAGGCAGAGTAACAGCAAGGGTACTCCGACTCGCTACATATCCCGGGGAGGGACGAGGGCTTAGTTCCCCAATCGTCCTCGGGCATGCAAAAAGCCTCGCTGCACACTTCGTGCGGCGAGGCTTTTTGCCCCCTGCGGAAAGATTGGAGAACTAAGCCCTCGTCCCTCCCAGGTTGACCTTCTCGAGGTCGTCGCCCTTGTGGCGTTAGGACTGCGAATTTGGGATGGGAGGGTTACTTGGTTGTTAGGGTTAGCAGGTCGTTGGGGGTTTTGAGGTTGTAGGTGGCGTTTGGGATGTCTTGGTGTGATCCCCATGCTGCTCTGGCAAAACTGACCCCTGCTGAAGTTGCGCATTGTTCGTCGTAGACGGTGTCGCCAACGTAGACGACGTTGCCAGGATTCGCGCCCGTACGTCGGAGATATTCGAGCATGGGTGCGGGCGAAGGCTTGTGCTCGGTTGTGTCTTCGACAAGGATGATGTGTTCAAAAAACTTATCGAAGCCAAGGGGTGCAATTTCGTCTGTGTATTCGTCGCGCGCACGTGAGGAGACGATGCCAAGTTTGCAGCCGTTGTCGGAGAGTGTTGCGATAACTTCGTGCAAGCCGGGAAACACGCTGATGGTGCTTTTAAAGCTGGCGGCAACTTGGCACCAGCGATCCAGCGTTGCCTGTGAGTAGATCCCAAGTTTCTCAAGGGCATCCTTGCCGGGTATGCCGAGGGCAAATTCAAGCTCGTGTCGGGGGAGCGTTTTGCCGGTTTCTTCTTGGACAATCTGGCCAAGCGATGACAGCACGCTTTCTTCTGTATCTGCCAATGTCCCATCAACGTCAAACACGATATAGTCAAAGTACTTCATATAGTAGCTCCTATCCGTTGTTTGCCTGCAAGTTTGATGCAGTGACAGAAGAAGGGCTAGCGGGATTTCTGCCTGGTACTATCGAGATTCTGCCTCGCTGCTCGATAGCTCGAAGGAGTGCATCCCATTTGTTCTTTAAATACCTGGCCAAGATGGCTTGCTGTCGCAAAGCCGCATTGGCGCGCGACTGTCTGGACCGTTCGCGTGGTGTGTGCCAAAAGTTCGCAAGCACGGTTTACGCGGTATGCGCGCAGATATGCCGCCGGGGTCGTTCCTGCGCAAGCTTCGATAATGCGGTAACACTCTCTTTCGCTTACGCCGGCTGCAGATGCTATCTGGGGCACATCTACAGCGGCTGCATAGTTTGCGCGGATAAAGTCCAGGATTGCCTTGAACTGTACGTCGCGGCTGGTCATCCAAGAGGCGTTGTCGGAGGAAAAGAGCGGTTCGGCCTTGGCGTAAATCTGAATCCAGAGCTCTGACAAGCTATTCCGAAGCGCCATCTCGTTCTGCGGCCGTTGGAGGTCGTGGTTAAAGGAACTCTTTAGCAAATCGATAAAGGGCATATCGTCGGGGTTGGTGGGCGACCATTTGAGCACATCGACGCCTCGACATTGCAGCAAAGGATTGATATAGCGCTTTTGAAGGCGTCCCGCGGGATCGCCGAGCATCGACGGCTGAAAGATATGCAACATTTGAATGGCCGGTGCCGAATTGGGTGATTGCAGCGTGCTGTGCAAAACGCCGCCGTTGATAAAGCCGGCGGACCCTTCCTCAAAGCGCACGTGTTCATGAGCCGCGCGCGTTCGATAGTCAATCGCTCCCTGCTCCATGTAGAAAAGCTCGACTTCGGAATGCCAGTGCCAGGGGACGGAATTGCCCGGATAGCGAGCGAATTCTGCGCGTTCGGCAATATAGGGCCAGTCTTCGGCGGTCTCGGGAAACGCTTCCTCGCGTCCTCCGCGGTGCAATTCTATGTGATCCATGTTTCGCATGGCATCAGTATAAAGCGCGATGGGCTTAGATTGCTCTTGCCTGTTCGGGGAACGCCTTGTCTAGAGATGCTTGGAGCTTTTCGAACGATGCTCGCAAGTTGTGGCTCTGGTTTGTTGAGCGTTTGGCTTTTGTGGCGGGGGAGTCGAGGAGACTGTTTCTCTGTGTCGGGGGAAAGGAGAAAAGGTTTGCATATTTTAGGGATGGCTGCTGTGTTGCGTCATTGGAAGAATGCATGCTTATGCGGCCTCCTCGATGTCCACCAAAAGGTTGCGCACGGGGTTTGCTGCTAGGTCCCGTGCGTTGGCAGTATTATGCCGCGGCGACTGCAAAGAAGCGCTAAAGAAAGGCTTAACCTGGTTTGGTGTTACGATGAAGCTGCAGGTCAGAGGTATCGAATAACACTTTTGAAAGGTTTTGGGCTTAAGGGCTTTCTAAGGTTTGTGGCGCGGATGTGGCTCGCCTGTGTGGGGCGTGTGGATGGCTCGTTCCTAGCGCTGCGGCTCTGCGGCGCGCACCTGCTCGATGACCTTTTCCATGGTGGCGTCGATGCGGTCTTTTTTGAGTTCGCATTCCCAGATGGTTATGGGTGTCCAGCCCATTTGAGTGAGCGCTGCCACCGCGGCGCGATCGCGCTCGACGTTGCGACGGAACTTTGCCTCCCAAAACTCAACGTTGCGCCTGGGCTGGCTCGGGTTGCACTTGGGGCAGCGGTGCCAAAAGCAACCGTTGACGAAGATGGCGATCTTGCGGCCGGGAAAGGCGATGTCGGGCTTGCCAGGAACCTTCCATTCCAAGCGATAACCCGTAAGGCCCGCTGCGCGCAAGCGCTGGCGAACGAGCAGCTCGGGCTTGGTGTTTGCACGCTTGTTGCCCTTCATGGACTTTTTTATAGCGGCGCGACGGCGCACGAGTTCGCGCTCGTCAGCGGAGAGGTCCGAGGTATCGATGCCGTCGAGCAGACCTGGTTTGGGACGCTTTTTGCTGCGGCGCTTAGGTGCGCGCTTGGGCCTGGAAGCGGGCTCGTCGTTCGTGGTGGCCTCGGCGTCGTTGGCAGTGCCGTTGGCCTCAAGCCGATCTTCCTTCAACTCAATCAGAGCATCGATAAGCCCTTTGTCGGCGGGCATCCACTCAACCGTGGCAAGCGAGGTGCGCGGAATCCAGCGGATATCGAGCTGGCGGTCGTGCTTCTGGGGCTCGCCAGACTCTTTAGCCAGCGAGCAGTAGTAGCACTCCATGGAGAGATGAAAATCGGGGTAGTCGTACTCAACGGTATAGAAATCGCGCAGATTGGTGACTTTGGCCTGCAACTCTTCCATAAGCTCGCGGCGTACGGCGTCCTCGGGCGACTCGCCGCGCATGAGCTTGCCACCGGGAAACTCCCAAAGTCCCTGCATGTCGCCGTAGCCGCGCTGCACGGCAAGCAGCTCATCAGATCCTTCCTTGCGAATGATCCCAGCGGCAACATGAACAGTCTTCAACAGGAGTCCTCTCTCAATATCATCACGTGGCAGGCTAGCTACCCCTACCTTACACAACGGTAAGGCAAGCGTAAGCCATATCGATGGTAGCCGACTCGTCTTCTTGCGACTATAGATGCCGTAGACTAATCGCAAGAAAGGACTCGGTATGCAAACCACGCACATGGCGACCCCGGTACTGGAGGTCGCGCATCTCGAAAAGGTATATGGAGCGCTGGGCAACGTGACCCGTGCGCTCAACGACGTTAGCTTTACCGTCAATCGCGGCGAGTTCGTAGGCATCATGGGCGCCTCGGGCTCGGGTAAGTCGACGCTGCTCAACTGCGTGTCGACCATCGACAGCGCCACGAGCGGCATCATTCGCATCAACGGCCAGGATGTGACGCGCATGAAGCAGGCTAAGCTCTCGCAGTTCCGCCGTGATGAGCTCGGCTTTATCTTCCAGGACTCCAACCTGCTCGATACGCTCACGGCACGCGAGAACATCGCCCTGCCGCTCACCATTGCCCGCACAAACTCGGCAGAGATCTCGACCCGCGTGCAGGATGTGGCCGCGCGTCTGTCTATCAGTCAGGTGCTCGACAAGTATCCCTACCAGATGTCCGGCGGTCAGCAGCAGCGCGTTGCCGCGGCCCGCGCGCTCGTCACCGACCCCACCATGATCATGGCCGACGAGCCCACCGGCGCCCTCGATTCCAAGAGTGCCCGCCTGCTGCTCGAGAGCCTGGAGGCCCTCAATCGCCGCCTGCGCGCCACCGTGCTCATGGTCACGCATGACAGCTTTGCCGCCAGCTACACGAGCCGCGTGCTGTTTATCCGCGACGGCAAGATCTTCACCGAGCTGCGCCGCGGCGACACCGACCGTCGCGAGTTCTTCGACCGCATTATGGAGGTCGTTGCCATGATGGGCGGTGAGGGCTCCGATGCTCTGTAAACTCGCTTGGGGCAACGTCCGCCGCGCCGGCCGCGACTACCTCGTCTACCTTTTGACGCTCACCCTGGGCGTCACGGTCTTCTATGCCTTTAACACCATCTCGATGCAGGTCGACATCGCCGGAATCGATGAAGAGGGCTTGGCGCAGGTTATGGGCAGCATACTCGGCGACCTGACGTACTTTTTGGCCGGTGTCATGGCCTTTTTGATGGTGTATGCCAATAACTTCATCATGAAACGCCGCAAAAAGGAGTTTGGCCTGTACCAGGTGCTCGGCATGGGGCGCGGGCGCGTCGCCACGATCATGGCGCTCGAGACGGTGATTGTCTCGGTGGTGGCCTTTGTCGCCGGCATTGTGCTGGGTGTGGGACTCTCCCAGCTCATGACGTTCTTTACGGCCTCGCTCTTTAAGACACAGATCGCCAATTTCCACTTCTTTTTCTCGGTGCATGCGTTCAACCTGACCCTTGTCTGCATGCTCGTGATGTTCGTACTCACGTTACTGCTGAACCTTCGCGCCGTGCGTCGTACCAAACTCATCGAGCTTATGGGTGCCGAGCGTCGCAACGAGAGCATCAAGACACGCAACCCCTGGATCGCGATTGCTATCTTTGCCGTGGGCGTGGTGCTTGTGGGCGTGGCCTATTACCGTCTGCTACGTGATGGGTTCCCGCTAACCGCGACGGACAGCAAGCTGCAAGAGGCCATGAACCAGTTTGGCATTACGACCGCTATGGTTACCGTGGGCACCTTTGCCCTGTTCTGGGGACTCTCGGGCATGCTTATCAAGCTGCTGCAGAGCCTGCGCGGCGTGTATTGGCGCGGCCTCAACATGTTTACCGTGCGCCAGCTTGCGGCCAAGGTCAACACGGTGTGCTTTTCGATGGGTGTCATCGCGATGATTCTGTTCCTCGCCATTACCTCGGTGACGTGCGGTATGTCGATTGCCAACGTGATGAACGAAAACCTGGAGCGCTATAACCCTGTAGACGTGTCTCAGACGTATGTCTATTACACGCCCGATACGCTCGACTACTACAAAGAGTATGTCAATCCGTCTGATGTGGTTGATCGCATGGCGCTGGCCGATACAACGGTCGATTTGTACGCTGCATGGCATGGCGAGCGCAAGTCGGCGGACAACAACGACGAGACCGGCAAGAAGGTCAATATCGCCGATGTTGCCGGTGAGCATGTGCAGATTGATTCGTATCTGAGTTACCCGCTTGGCGGCTCGGATCCTTCGGTGACTCCAAGTGAGATGTGCAAGACCATGGGCGAAAAGCTTCCCAAGGCATTCGGGGGTAGCAATGCCGATGCGATGGGTCTGTTTGTGACGCCGGCGAGCCAGTACAACAAACTGCGCCAGATGATGGGCGAGGAGCCGGTGAGCATTGGCCGCGACCAGTACTTGCTTACGTGTGATATGGGCGGTGAGCTGGGCGACCTGTACACCAAATACATGGCCGGCGGCCATACCCTCACCTTGGGCGGGCATGAGCTCAAGCCCGCAACCGATAAGTCGGACAAGGACACGGCGGCCATCGCCAACTCGGCGATGGGCAGTAATCCGGGTACCGTCGTCGTTGCCGACGAACTGTTGTCCCAACTTAATCTGCAGCCGTATTCCAGTAGCCTGCTCGTTAACTACAAACAGGGGATGGATACGACCGAGGCAGACGAGAGCATTAAATATACTTTGCTCGACAATCTGCTCGTTGACGGCAAGGAGCCGGGGTTGTGGGGAGTCTTCATCACGCGCTCCGAGATGTACACGCAGGCAGCGCAAATGAACGGCATGATTAGCTATCTGGCCATCTACATTGGCTTTGTACTGGTCGTTGCGTGCGCGGCGATACTGTCGATCCAGCAGCTCTCCAATGTGGCCGACGGCAGCCGCAGCTATCGTGTGCTGGCACAGATCGGCTGCGACGACCGCCAGATTCGCCATTCGGTGATGGCGCAGCAAGCGGTATTCTTCCTGTTCCCGCTGGCAGTGGGCCTGGCGCACTCCTTTGTGGCGCTCAAGGTGATCATCGAGCTGGTGAGCACGTTCGGCAACATGAGCATAGGCGGCACCGTGGGCCTCACCTGCACAATCTTCCTGGCAGCCTACGGCGGCTACTTCCTGGTGACTTACCTCATGAGCGCCGGCATGGTACAAGCTGCCATCGCTACCCGCTACAGCGAATAACAAGCGGGCAAAACCGTCGCAAAATTAGAGGCGTATGACCGCCGCGAAGGGACTAGGGGCCCTTTCGCGGCGGTTTTTGCCAATCTGGTGCGTCTCAGATACAAGTGAGTAGACTTTTTTGAACCTGCCGAGCACATCGCGGCAAGTGCTCAATAAAATCGCAGGTCAGGGCTGTGGCGTTTTGAGGTGTGCTCGGCATCCCGCCAAAAGCCTACTCACTTGGTTTTACTGCTAGAAAACCGCCGCGAGGGAAAGTAGCTCCCTCGCGGCGGTTTTTGGCGTTTGCCCAGATAAAACCTGCCAAAATAAACCTGTCCCTTTTTGGCAGGTTATCGCTTCCAAAAGTGGAGGATGAGCGTCGTGCGGTTTTGCTGTTCGGTTTTGACCAGGATGTTGTGGATGTGGGTCTTGACGGTGCCCACGGCAAGGAATAGCTCGTCAGCGATCTCTTGGTTCGATTTGCCCAGTACGACCAGACGCATAACTTCGGTCTCACGGTTGGAGAGCTTGTAGGCGTTGCGATAGAAGGGCATCTGCTCTTCGATGTGTCGATCAAGATCGCTGACGTTCTTTTCCTCGGGCGCCTCCTGCATGCGGATTGAAAGCACGTGGTAGGAGTAGATGATCAGCAGAATCGCAAAGTAGCAGGCAAAGACGTTTTCGCTAAAGTTGCGCTCGGACAGATATAGTTGCAGCCAAGAGGGCGCCAGACTCATGGGGACAATCAGAATGTTGTAGAAATCCTCGGCAACGATGCAACCGACCAGAATAGCGCCGATAATCAGGTGCTTTCGTTGGTTGTTAACGCGTGCCTTCAGCTCGACTTGCGTGCTCTTGCGTGCCGTCCAAAAGATATATAGCCCCACGAAAACAAGGAATACCTGACGCATCGTGTAGTAGAGCCATTGATGAATGGGGCCGTAGGGGACAGCGACGATAATCAGCAGCTCGCTCAGCAAGAACGTTGCGACGGGAATGACAAACTGCTTTTTTGAATGCTTGTCGAGCAAATCCATGGCAATGAGCCAAATAAAAGCCTGCGAAGCGGTCGCCACAAAGGTCCGCAACACAGGCATGGTAATTGAGTAATAGTCGCTGGCTGGAAAACTCTGGTTTTGCAGCGTGTATTCAAAAAAGAAAATCTCGGTCATCTCGATGGCATAGCAGATAAATACGCCGCTGCCATAGATAAAGAAGCGTCGACGAGACGAGGCATAGGCGGCAAGCGAGAGCACCGCCGTCACAATACAGATCACGAGTATCGCTAGGGTATAGAAGAACATCAGGGTGTTCATCTGTCACCGTCCCATCTCATTTATTCTATGGCCGAGCTCTGTATACCTTGTGGGATATAGACGTCTCAACCCTTCGTTTCATTGCGGATTAGGCGCCGAGATACAGCATAGCCGTATACCGTTCGCGGTTCTAGATGGTAAACCCCCTGTAAACTCTTGACCTGCGGGTTTATATTGGTTTAGAGGGGGTGTAACTCCATGAACGGTCTTTAATCCCGAATAAACTAGGTAAAAATTGCATACGGGTGAATGATGGTCTTGTCAACACGAGGCGTGATGTTCGAGCGCCTCATAGTAATAGTCGGCAAGACCGGCGGAAAGGAAATCGACATGGCACTGCCTAAGGATTTCATCGACACCAACGACTTCACCAAAGAGCAGATCCTGGCTATCGAGGATCTTGGTCTGGCAATGAAGAAGGCCATCAAGGTTGACGGTTATTATCCGCACCTGCTCCGCAACAAGAGCCTTGGCATGATCTTCCAGCAGGTCTCCACCCGCACTCGTCTTTCCTTCGAGACCGCTATGACCGACCTCGGCGGCCATGCTCAGTTCTATGGCCCTGGCACCATCCAGCTCGGCGGTCACGAGTCCCTGGGCGACACCGCTCGCGTTATGGGCTCGCTGCTCGACATCATGATGGCTCGCGTTGACCGTCACAAGGACGTCGTCGGCCTCGCCGAGGGCTCCGCTGTGCCCGTCATCAACGGCATGTCCGAGTTCAACCATCCCACGCAGGAGATGGGCGACCTCATGACCATGCTCGAGAACCTCCCCGAGGGCAAGAAGATCGAGGACTGCACCCTGGCCTTCATCGGCGACGCCACCCAGGTCTGCGTCTCCCTCATGTTCATCGCCTCCAAGGTCGGCATGAAGTTTGTCCAGTTTGGACCTAAGGGCCACCAGATCCCCGACGGCGGCCTGCACGTTGGCACCGTCGAGGAGCGCGCCGAGTTCGGCAAGCAGATGATGGCCATCGCCGAGGAGAACTGCAAGGTCTCCGGCGGCTCTGTCGTCATCTCCGACGACATCGAGTGCATCAAGGGCGCCGACTTCATCTACACCGACGTGTGGTATGGCCTGTACGACGAGGAGGTCTCGGGCGAGAACTACATGGACGTGTTCTATCCCAAGTATCAGGTCACCATGGACATGATGAACTTTGCCGGCCCCAACTCCAAGTTCATGCACTGCCTGCCGGCCACCCGCAACGAGGAGGTCGTCGACGAAGTCATGGACGATCCCGAGCGCTCCCTGTGCTGGGTCGAGGCCGAGAACCGCAAGCACTCCATCCGTGCTCTCCTTGCCGCCCTGGGCAAGCGCACCCCGCTCAACGACGAGGGTGTCGAGTACTCCGCCAAGGCTGAGCTCCACGCCGCTCTCGAGGCTCTCGAGCAGCTCTAAGCCTCAAGGCTTCTAAAAGCACGTTTGCGGGCGGCGGATGCTCGTCTCCTGTCGCCCGCTCACCGAGGCCCAAGCAATTGCCTTAATACCTTAGGGCCTCGGATCTGTCCAAGACTGAGCGAAGGAGCTCATCATGAGCGACGGAAAGAAAAAGCTTTCCTTCTTGACGGTCATTTCGACCATCATCTGCGTCGTCTTCGTTTGCGAGGCCGCCGCTCCTGCTGCTGCCATTGGCAACCAGCAGTTCTTCTGGTGGATCTTCCTGATCCTGACCTTCCTGCTTCCCTACGGCATGGTTGTCGCCGAGCTCGGTACCACCTATGACGGCGAGGGCGGCATTTACGACTGGGTACGCGATGGCCTGGGCGACAAATGGGGCGCCCGCATCTCGTACTACTACTGGGTCAACTACCCGCTGTGGATCGCCTCGCTGGCTACCATGTTCCCCGACATTTTGGGCATGGTCTTTGGCGTCGAGTTCAACTTGATCGCCAAGATGGGTATCGATCTTGCCTTTGTGTGGATCGTCTACCTCATGGGCCGCTCCAAGGCGGCCGACTCCGAGTGGGTCCTTAACGGTGGCGCCATCATCAAGGTCGCCGTTGCCGTTATCGTTGGCGCTTTGGGCATTTGGTATGCCATGGAGAACGGTTTTGCGAACGACATGTCCGCTGCCACCTTCCTGCCCGAGCTCACCAACACCAACGCTCTCGGCTACCTGTCGATCATCATCTTTAACTTCATGGGCTTCGAGGTCATCTGCACCATGACCGACGACATGGCCGATCCCGCTCGCGATATCCCCAAGGCTATCATCGTCGGTGGCCTGTCCATCGCCGTGATCTACCTGTTCGCTGGCTTTGGCATCGGCGCCGCCGTGCCGGCCGACTCCATCGATCCCGACTACGGCATGATCGTCGCAGTCCAGACCATGGTGGGCGACTCCATGATCTTTAAGGTCATCTGCATCGCCTTCCTGATCACCCTGTTCGCCAATATGGCCGCTTGGTCCTTCGGCGTTAACTCCGTTGCTCGCTACGCTGCCGAGCACGGCAACATGCCCAAGGTCTTCGCCTCGATGATCTCGGATGACGACATGCCCAACGGCGCCAACCTGGTCAACGCTGTCGTTGCCTCCCTGGTGCTGTGCCTGCAGCTCGTTCCCATCGACGCCATCTCCAACGGTGTCTTCTGGATGCTCTTTGGCACCTCTGTCGTCTTCCTGCTGTTGACCTACATCCCGATGTTCCCGGCGTTCCTCAACCTTCGTAAGAACGACCCCAACCGTGAGCGCATCTTCACGTTCCCGTTTAAGGGCGCCATGATGAAGGTCATGCTGGCCATCCCCTGCATCGAGCTGGTTCTTGCCATCGTTGCCACGCTGATCCCGTTCTCCGCTGCTGAAATTGGCGACAAGGTCCCGATGATCGTTATCTTCATCGTGCTCGTGCTCATCGGCGAGGTCGTCCGCGTCGTCAGCGCTAAGGGCCGCGAGACCGAGTACAAGGGTCTGACCCCTGAGCTCGCAGCCCAGCGTCTCGCTGAGGAGGCCGCCGAGGCCGAGGAGAACTAGAGCACCCGGTTCTGGGGCTCCAACCCTCCTCGTGTACCAACGCGCGCTTCGTCGGGCTTGTCGCTCCCGACTCCGGGCACTCTAGCCTCTTCGGAGGCGTGTCCAAGCGACAGGTTTGCTAACCATTCCCCCGGGGTGGGTGTGAGCGATAGCTCCGGTAACCACCGCCCACCCCAATCTCTCTTCCGTATCCTTCGTGCGTTTTGTCTCCGCGCACTTGGTTACGTCGTCGCTTGCCGGTGCGATTCCGTGAAAACCGGCACCGGGCGCCCCGACCTTTGCCGGGGAACGGGCGCCTACCATCTCTTGGTTTTAGGCTGCGGGTAACCCGCCCGCAGCAAGCGATCGTTCGATTTGGAGGAAATCTTATGCGTACGATCACCGAGTCCGAGTCCACCCCCAAGGCCGACGGCTTCTTCATGCCCGCCGAGTTCGCCCCGCAGGATCGCGTGTGGATGGGCTGGCCCCACCGCACCGACACCTGGGCCCACGGCGCCAAGCCGGCCCAGAAGCAGTATGCCGCCATCGCCCGCGCCATCTCCGAGTTCACCCCGGTCTATATGTGCGCCAACCAGGTCGACTACGCCAACTGCAAGGCCGTCTTCGAGAACGACGAGAACGTCACCGTCATCGAGATGACCACCGACGACGCCTGGTTCCGCGACACTGCCGCCACCTACGTCATCAACGGCAAGGGCGAGAAGCGCGCCAACCACTGGCATTTCAACGCCTACGGCGGCCTCGTCGACGGCCTGTACTTCCCGTGGGACAAGGACGAGCAGATCGCCCTCAAGATGGCTGAGCTCTCCGGCTGCCGCCGCTATCGTCCCGACGACATGATCCTCGAGGGCGGCTCCATCACCGTCGACGGCGAGGGCACCCTTGTCGTGACCGACCAGTGCCTGCTTTCCCCGGGCCGCACCTGCTCTGCGGTTCTGGAGGAGGAAGAGGATCCCGAGTCCATCTGGCCCAAGTACCGCAAGAAGTTTGAGCCCTGGAGCGAGGAGCTTCGCGCCTACATGGACGAGCACCTCAAGGATTACCTGGGTGTCGAGAAGGTCATCTGGGTCAAGGAGGGCATCGACCCCGAGGAGACCAACGGCCACATCGACGACGTCGCCACGTTCATCGCGCCGGGCGTCATGGCCTGCATTTGGACCGACGATCCCGAGTATCCGTTCTACGAGCAGTGCCACGCTGCCTACGAGACCCTCTCCAACGCCGTCGACGCCAAGGGCCGCAAGATGAAGGTCTACAAGCTCTGCATGCCCGTGAACCCGCTGTTCATGGACCAGGCTTCCTGCGACACCATCGACGCCGACGAGAACGCCGAGCCGCGCGTCCCCGACGAGCCGCTGATCGCCTCCTACATGAACTACCTCGTGACCAACCACGGCGTTATCGTCCCGCAGTACGGCGACGAGAACGACCAGCTGGCCGTCGACACGCTCCAGAAGATCTACGACGAGGTCTGGGGCGAGGGCGTCTACAAGTGCGTCGGCGTTCAGTCCGAGCAGGTCGTCTTCGGTGGCGGCAACATCCACTGCATTACTCAGCAGGAGCCGTCCGCGTAATTGTCTGTCTTCCCGAGGCACGGCACCTTGCCCTTCAATCGTCGGGCATGACCCTTAAGGTCTATGCCCTCCTCTTTCAGGGCAATCTGCCGCACCTCAGAAACCCAGCCGATCAATCGGACAGTCGGTGAATCGCACCGTGACCATCTCGGGGCATTGATGGTCGGTTTATTCGATGTCTTGGTCGGCTGGGTTTTTCTTTGGGCACTCCGTTGCCTCCACTTCGGAGTGCCCGCCTCTTTGATTGAGTACGCGTCTGATCTGGGATTTATTGCGGGTTAGGCCAATTGTTCGCTTGAATATCCCAGGTCAGACGCGTCTTCAATTGCCAAAAGATTCCGGTCGCAATCGCGGCCGTTTTGATCGGAGTATCTATGTACCAGCGTATCGTTATCTACACGCGCCTGTTCCGCGAGCGTTGGTCCAACAATTGCACCCTCTCTTCTCTTTGGGATGGCACCTGCACCGGTGACGCGGCCTGCAACCCTACCTTGGGCTGCGCCTTCGGTACAGATGCCATCCTTTTTGCTGTAGGGGAAGCGTGCCATGGCAGGTAAAAAGTTCTCCCTGTTCGAGGTCATCCTCTCGGTTATCTGCGTTGTCTTTACCATCGAGGCGGCTGCTCCGGCATCTGCCATGGGTAACGTGCAGTTCTTCTGGTGGATCTTCCTTATCATTACGTTTTTGCTTCCCTATGGCCTGGTGGTGGCCGAGCTCGGTACGGCGTTCGATTCCGAGGGCGGCCTGTACGACTGGGTTCGCCTGGGCTTGGGAGACCGTTGGTGTGCACGCTGCTCCTGGTGCTATTGGGTCAACTTTCCACTGTGGGTGGCAAGTATCGCCTGCATGTTCCCCAGTGTCATCAATGCGGTATGGGGCATCGAATTTTCGCTTGGGGTCCGAATTGCCATCGAGCTTGCCTTTGTGTGGGGCGTCACGGTCATGGCAATGCAGCCGGTGGCCGAGGCCGATTGGGTCATGGATGGCGGCGCCGTCATCAAGGTGCTCATTACCGCCGTGGTGGGAATCATCGGCATCTGGTTTGCCTGCAACAACGGCTTTGCCAACGATATGTCGTTTAAGACATTTGTCCCCGATCTGGGAGACACTAACTCACTGACGTATCTTTCAATCATCCTATTCAACTTTATGGGCTTTGAGGTGGTCGCGACCTTTGCCAGCACGATGAAGAACCCATCGCGCGATATCCCCAAGGCGGTTATCGCCGGTGGCGTTGCCATCGCGGCGATCTACATTATCTGTGGCATCGGTATTGGAGCCGCGGTTCCCACCGAGCAGCTTTCACTCGATTCGGGCATTGTGGACGCGGTTGCCGCCATGGTGGGGCGCGCTCACCCGCTGACGATGGTCGTGGGCGTGGCCTTTCTGGTAACGCTGTTTGCCAACATGATCTGTTGGAGCTTTGGCGTCAACAACGTGGCGAGCTATGCCGCGCGCCATGGCAACATGCCGCGTCCCTTTGCGCTGGTGTCCAAGAAGACCGGCATGCCCAACGGCTCGGCACTCATTAACGGTTGTTTTGCCAGCTTGGTGCTGCTACTTCAGATTCCGCTGGGTGAAGGTTCCGACGTCTTTTGGGTCTTCTTCTCGATGAACGTCGTCTTTCTGCTCATGAGCTATATCCCGATGTTCCCGGCGTTTTGGCGCCTGCGTAAATACGACGACCGCCCGCGTGTGTTTCGCGCGCCCTTCGAGGGCAAGGTGCTTGCGGTAGCGCTTGCGGTGCCGGTGGTAGAACTCGTGCTTTCGATTGTTGCGACAATCGTGCCGCTTAACAGCTCGCCCGCCGAGATGTCAAAGTTGCCGATCCTCATGGGTGTGGTGATCGGCGTGTTGCTGGGCGAGGTTTCGCGCCTCATATCGCGCCGCGGCCGCAGCATCGACAATCCCGGCGTTGGCGCAAGGGGGACAGGTCGCTTTGCACCAAAACAGTAGCGCCGCGAGTTGTGCGGTGCTAGATGCATCTTGGATTACTGCTCACGCTGCTCGGGATCAGATGCGAGCTTGGGTGCAAAGTAGGGGACGTGGCCCAGGTAGGGGCAGCTGTCCGAACGCGCCTCAACGGCGCAGGGGACATTGTCGTAGGTCATGGAAGAACCGAGTCGGGTGATGGCCTTGGCGGCGGGCGCGACGAGCATCTTGAGCGGAGCGATCGGTGTCATGGCATCTCCTTTCATCGGTGAGACACAGCTTGTTTATCTAAACGATACAGTACGTTTAATCGGTGAGTCTAATCTTGCGGCAAAGAATCTGTCAACATCCTCACAGCATCTAGACAGGGGAGGCGGGCATGAGTTTCGCGTTCTATATCTACACCACGATTATCATGGGTGTGGCTCTGGTGACCAGTGCCGTGGCATTGGTGGTTTGGCTCATGACGCGCCGTCGCGACAGCCTCGTGGCCGCGGCGGGTTTTTTGCTCTATATGCTCGATATGTCGGTCATCTTTTTTGACGAGTACAATCGGCTCAAATACGACTACGCCGTTACCTTTAGCGAGCCGCTGCAGCACCCCTTGCTGCGCTGCGTGCTTGGTATTGCCATCTATGCCTGCGTGGTGCTATGGATGTTTGCGCGCTTGCGCAAAAGACCGACGTCGCGCATGCTCGGACTCGCTATCGTGCCGTTTTCAATCTTGCAATTGCTGCTGGTGCCTCGCAGCGGCGCTGCCGGAGAGGTGCAGCAGTATCTCTTTTGGCTCACGCGTGACCTGGGTAATGTAGGATGTCTTGCCTATGCCGCCTGGCATTACCGGTACAGAGCAACGCGTGTTGAGAAACTCGACCTCGACCGCTCAAAGCTCTTTTGGAAGGTGGCCTTCGTTCTTGTGTTTTGCGTGATCGCCGAGGACACCTACATGATCTTGTTCTGCCGCCCCGACTCCCAAAACCCCGTCATCGGCCTCTTTTTGTGGTATCTGTCCGAGCGCAATATCTCCGAAAACGTGCTGCTCGTGGTATGCGCGGCTCAGCTTTTTTGCCAGTTTAGCCATATCCTGCGTGTGTATGCCCGTCATCCGCGTGCCGATGAGGACGTGGCAGCCGAGAGCGCAAGCTCTGAGGACGATCTCGCATCGCGTGTGGTGATTTATGCCGACGCCCATAAGCTGTCACGGCGCGAGCAGGAGGTGCTCACGCTGGTGCTGAAGGGCAACGACGCCCAAAACATCGCCAGCGAGTTGGTCATCAGCCCTGGCACGGTCAAGGCACACTTGCATCGCATCTACGTTAAAAGCGGCGTCTCCAACCGAGATGACCTTATAGATACCTTTTGGCGTTCCTAGCCTCATTCTTCCTCGCATGCGGGTCTTGCTGTGTGGGCGGCCACACCGTTGGGCGTAATGAAGCGGTAATAATCTCAGACAATAAACCTGCAGGTAAAGCGTGTAAACCTGCTTAAACTGACCGTTTGCGGTCCCTGGCCTTGGCACGGGTTTGCCCCTGTGTATCAATGGGTGTAGCGCGAAGCCGCGGACGTGGGACAGACGTCCGAGCACGGCTTGTAGGCACGCGCCGATGCGGGAGCGCTACGCTCCCAACCGAGTGCCCACGCGGGCGGTGCGTCCGCGTTACAACCAAAGATGCCTGAGGAGGCTCGCATGGACAAGGCTGATGTAGTTATCAAGAGCGACGCCGTCTTTACCGGCGATGGGCTCGAGCCGTTTAAGGGCGGCGTTGCCGTGCGGGGCGATAAAATCGTTGCCTGCGGTGACGATGCTCACCTGGCACCGTTTATCGGTCCCGATACCGAGGTGCGCGACTTTGGCGACCAGCTCGTCATGCCCGGCCTGATCGACTCGCACACGCATTTTGCCCAGGGCGCGTTTATGACCGACCCCGATTTTGCCGTCAACCTCATCGACTGCACCAGTTTTGAGATGGCGATGGAACGTGTCGTGGCGTTTGCGGCCGACCATCCCGATAACGAGTGGATTCTGGGCTGCCAGATTATCCAGTTCCAGTGGGATGTCCCCGAGATGCCCACGGCCGCGATGATCGATGAGTACATCTCCGACCGCCCGGTATTTCTGCAGCAGGTTGACTTGCATACCTTTAGTGCCAATACCTGCGCCATCAACAAGGTGGGAGTAACTTCGCAGACGCCCGATCCCGCAGGCGGCAAGATCCTTAAGGATGCCGACGGCAATCTGACGGGCGTGTTTTCCAACAACGCCGGCGCCTTCTTTATGGACGAGGTCTACGACCCAGCGCCCGAGGTTGTTGACGCGTCGTTTGCAAAAACCGCCCGGCGCGCCAATGCCCTGGGAATCACTACGGTCGGCATGGTCAATCCTACGTTTGTGAGCATGGAAAACCCGTATGCGGTGTTGGCAGGTCTTAATGCCAAGGGCGACTTGCCGCTGCGCGTGTTCCTGTACACCGACCTGTTCGAAAACGAGTCCTTGACGCTCGAGCAGATCAAGGAGAAATACGCCTTCCCGGGTACGCAGGTGGAGTGGCACGGCTTTAAGCAGTTCCTTGATGGTGTGTGCTCCGACCATACCGCCTGGATGCTTGAACCCTATAGCAACGCACCCGACACCTGTGGTGAGCCCGCGGAGGAGCCGGAGCGCATCCGTGCTGCCATCCTGAGGGCGCAGGAATGGGGCGTTGACACGCGCATCCATGCAATCGGCGATCGCTCGGTGCGTTTTGTGCTCGATTGCTTTGAGGAGGGCGAGCGCTTGCATGGCAAGCGGGATTGTCGCCACTCCATGGAGCACAACGAGACGGTTCAACCCGAGGATATGCCGCGTTATGCCGAGCTCGGCGTCTGCCCCGGCATGCAGCCGTGGCACATGCTGCTCGATATGGCTGACCTTGCCAAGGACGAAGCCGTGGGTCCCGAGCGTGCCGCGCTTTCGTGGCCCCTGCATAGCCTGCTTGCCAGCGGAGCCGTGGTGCACCTGGGCAGTGACTTCCCCGTTGTGGGCTTGGAGCCCATGGAGGAGGTGTACGGCGCGGTCTTCCGCATGCTCGAGGACGGTTCCAACCCTGAGGGCTGGTTCCCCCAGGAGCGCATTACCATGGCCGAGGCTCTGCGCGCCTACACCTATGGCAGCGCCTACGCCATGCATGCCGAGGACCGCATCGGCACGCTCGCGTGCGGCAAACAGGCAGATATCTGCGTGCTCGACCGCAATCTCTTTGATTGCGAGCCGGCCGAGGTGCTCGAGGCTACCGCAGCCCTCACGATGATCGCCGGCAAGGTGGTCTTTGAGGCATAGCGCCATCGTTTGATTGGGCGGCTTGGTGCCAGTTGTCAGCCGCCTGACATCCATTCAGCACTACTCTCTCAAGGAAAGGGGAGAACAATGGCAGAAGAAGTAACCGCTGCCGTGGAGGAGGAGCGCGAGCTCGCCTCCCAACCGATTCCCGGTCTGGTGCGTAAGTACACCATCGTCACCGGCCAGGGCATGCTCGCCCAGATCATCATGGTGGTCCTTGAGGGCCTCGTGATGGGTTGGGGCCTAGGTGCCCACGGCCTGGCATGTGTCTCGATCATTATGTCGGTCGAGTACATCAACCTGGCCTTTGGCAACCTGTTTGGCACCGGCGTGCCCGCCGTGGTGGGCAACCTTTTGGGTGCCGGCGACATCAAGGGCGCAAGCAAGGCTTTTAGCCAGGGCTTTTGGCTCACCACGATCGTGAGTGTGCTGCTTGCTGTGGTGATGGCAGTGTTTACCGAGCCCATCTGCACATTCTTTGGCGCCACGCCCGACATCATGGCCGATACCGTTGCCGGCGTGCGCACCTTCGCCGTGCTGCTGCCGCTCACGGTCATTGGCCAGATGATCACCGCTGTGATGCGTGTGGACGAGAAGGTTCAGATCCAGGCCAACCTCATGACCGTTTCGGCCATCGTCGCCATCTGTTGGCTCGCGCTTTCCACGTTTGTGCTCAAGTTTGGCGTTATGGGCGCCGGCGTGTACTACGGGCTTTCCATCGGTATCTGGGCCATCGGTATCTTCTGGTTCATCGGGGGCAAAAAGTCCCAGCTCCAGATTAGCCTGGCCGACCTTAAGCTCGACCTCGCCATCTGCGGCCAGATCTTCAAGATCGGCTTCCCGTTCTTCCTGGTCCAGGGTGCGACCTTTATCTTTAATACCGTTGCCAACTCGCTTTTGGGTTCGCTCGGCGGCGACATGGGCTCGCTCTACATCGCAGCCTTTGGCGTGATCAACGGCTACATCCTCTACATTACCATGATGGTTGCCCAGTGCTTCTCCTACGGTCTGCAGCCCATCGCTGCCTTCAACGCCGGCGCAAAGGCTTGGGCACGCCTTAAGGAGACTCTCTCCTGCACGCTTAAGTACCAGGTTGTGACGCTGGCGCTGGTCACCGTCGCGCTCTGGCTTGCCGCCACCCCGGTGTGCGCCTTCTTTGCCGGCAGCGATCCTGCGCTCGTTGAGGTTGCCGCCAACGCCACGCGTACTGTCATCCTGGCTGTTGCCCTGGGCTATCTTGCCATGACCATGTCGATGTATTTCCAGGCGGTCGAGAAGGTGGGTGTCGCCACGTTTACGGGCCTGCTTCGCTATGTGATCTGCTCGGTGCCGCTTATGTACCTCCTCGGCAACATGATGGGTGTCGAGGGCGTGTGGATCGCCCTGGTGGTGGCCGATGCCATTACTGGCATCATCTCCATTGCGCTCGCCGCGCACGAGTCCAAGCGCCTTGCCACGCTCTAGGCTCGGACATGGCTGGCGTACGATAGTCGAACAAGTTAACTCGCCTGCAAGCCACCACAATGGGGACAGCCCCCATTGTGGTGGCTTTTGTTATTTAGGGTCTGAGATTTCGGCTCTATAAATAATGCTTTTGAACTGGGTTACTATAAGATTATGGTAAACGCTACTATAAGATTATGGAGAATGAAACTATTCGATTATGGTAACAGCGTAATAAGGGGCGTTGATATGGCTGAGTTCATTAACAGGGATTTGCATGAGTTGCTCATTCGCATGGCAGGCTGGTTTCCTGTTGTGTCGTTGACAGGGCCTAGGCAGAGTGGTAAGTCTACGCTGGTTCGGCATGCCTTTCCCGACTATTCCTACGTCACGCTTGAGGACCCTCAAACGAGGCGCGCGGCCTTGGAGGATCCGGTGAGTTTTATCCGCAACCGAAAGGGCGGACTCATCATCGATGAGGCGCAATACGCCCCGGATTTGTTTTCAATGATCCAGGTTGTTTCGGATGAGCGGGGAGACGCCGGTCAATACATCCTTACAGGCTCGCAAAACTTTTTGATGATGAAAAGCATCGGGCAGTCTCTTGCCGGGCGAGTCGGGATCTTAAAATTGCTGCCATTATCGTTTCGAGAAGCGGAGAGGGGCCAGCAGGGGCAGCTGGAAGTGGATTTGTTCGCGCTCGAAGGGGGATACCCTCGCCTGCGTTCCGCCGGAATGCCGTCCTCGGTTTATTTTCCCAGCTATATCGATACCTATGTTGAGCGCGATGTTGTGGGCTTGCTTGATGTGCGCAATAAGGCGGAGTTTCATAAGTTTCTGTCCATAATTGCTCAGAGCGTCGGTGCCCTCATCAATATATCCTCGCTTTCTCGAGATACGGGCGTGAGCGTATCGACCATTAAAAGCTGGTTGTCCATTCTGGAGCAGAGCTACCTGACGTTTTCGCTGCAGCCCTATTATGCAAATGCCAAGAAGCGTCTAACTAAAACGCCCAAGCTCTATTTTTACGACACGGGGCTGCTCTGCTACTTGCTCAAAATTGGATCACTGGAGCAACTATTGGAGAGCCCTTATCTGGGGGCCGTTTTCGAAAACCTCATCGTTTCCGAAACGGCGAAGAGCCATCTCAACGTGGGCGAGAATCCCGAGCTGTATTTCTATAGGGACGACAGCAAGCGTGAAATCGATTTGCTCGACTGTACAAACTCAGGGAGTCCCAAGGCTATCGAAATAAAATCATCCAGAACGTATCACGATAAGTACGCCCGCCATCTACAGACTGTATGCGATGAGATCGACATTGCAAAAGATGCGCGCTATGTTGTGGCCCGCGTGGACTCAACGTATGAGTCGAAAGACTGTAGTGTGGTTTCGGCGCGTGATTGGCTTTTACGATAACAAGCTCGGCGTATTAACGGCTGCCGCGAAGGGAACCGGCCCCCTTTTTGCGGCGGTTTTTGCCTATCTGGTGCGTCTTAGATGCAAGTGAGTAGACTTATTTGGATATGCCGAGCACATCGCAACAAATACTCAATAAAACCGACGCTCCTATAAGTTGTCAAGAGGCAGTTTGCGGGAGCGCTCTCT
>DAWDVX010000020.1:38508-41506 GCA_052346145.1 Collinsella sp. | reverse complement strand
GATTGGCGAAAATGCGTTGGTGGAAATGGTGAAAATTATATTGACGCTAACACCTCCCCGATCCCCGCGTCGAGCGGGAAGACGGACCGGCACAGGCTCAACCGCGGCGGCAACCGGCAGGCGAACTGGGCGCTCTACGAGATCGCGATCAAGCGCATGGCGTACGACGAGAGGACGAGGGGGTACGTGGCGAGGCGGACCTCCGAGGGGAAGTCCCGGCGGGAGGCGGTCCGCTGCCTGAAGCGCTACATAGCGCGGGAGGTGTACCACGTGCTCATGGACCCGAACCCCGACGGCGCCGCGCCGGAAGGCCCCGAGCTCGCGAGGATGCGCAAGGCGATGCGGGTGACTCAGAAGAAAGCCGCCGCGGAGCTCGGCCTGTCCGCAGCCACACTCGGGCACTTGGAACGGGGGAAACGGCGGTCGACGAAACTGGAGAGGAGGTATTACGAGCTCCTGTGCGAATTGGAGAGAGCGCTCCCGCAAACTGCCTCTTGACAACTTATAGGAGCGTCGGTTTTGTTTTTGCAAATTCCGGAATGGTCGAGGGTGGCCGGTTTAACGTAGTAGATGGTCGCATTTCGTGGCAAACGGTCCGACCCAAGACCCAAGGCAGCCAACCTCGAATGGACATTCTCGAAGTTGCGGTGGAATACGGACTGAATTGGCACCTTAAAGGCAAAAACACTCCGTATTTCACCGCAACTTATAGGGAGATAGGCCTTAGAGGCGAGCGAGGTCGTAGGATTGGGCGGCAGACTCGCCGGCGCAGATGAGGTTGGTTGTGGCTTCTTGCACACCGAGCGCCTGGTCGAGGGGCATGGGCTTGCGACAGATCGGCAGCACAAGGTCGATGCCCCGCCCATACACCGCATCCAGGTTGTCGGCACGACCGCCCACGACGGCAACAACCGGTTTGCCACACCGCTTGGCACGACGGGCCACACCCACCGGCGCCTTACCGGCAGCGGACTGCTCATCCATATTGCCCTCGCCCGTTATGACCAGGTCGACATCGCGCACGCGCTCGTCAAACCCCACGAGATCGAGCACCGTCCCCACACCCGAGCGCAGCTTCGCACCGAGCGCCAGCAGCGCCGCGCCCAAGCCACCGGCAGCGCCCGCGCCGGGCACGCCGAGCACCGAGCCAAATGTCCGTGCGCCCTCGGGCGTGCGCAACAAACCCTGGGCTCGAGCTCCGGCAATCGCCGTATCGAGCAGGCGGCCGTAGCCGACCATCCAGCTGTCGCACCTGCTCAGCGCCTCGGCAGCATCCGTCGGCAGGCCCTTCTGTCCGCCGAACACCGCAAGCGCGCCGCGACGCCCTACGAGCGGATTCTCGACATCCGAAAGCACAACGATACGAGCGCCATCCAAAGCCTGCAGCGCTGACGTCAAATCGATACTCGCCACGTGTTCAAGGCCCGCAAGACCGGGGGCGACATCGCAGCCCTGATCATCGACCACGCGCGCGCCCAGCGCCTGCAGCATACCGGCGCCACCATCGTTGGTGGCGCTGCCGCCCAAGCCAATATAGATAGTCTTTGCCCCGGCACGAACCGCACGGAGCATCAGCTCGCCCACGCCATAGGTTGTGGCCGCCAACGCCGTCGACTCCGTGCAAGGCGAATACCCAATTCCGGCCGCCTCGGCCATCTCGATGACCGCGGACTTGCGCTCGACATCAACCAGCATCCGGGCAGACACGCGGTCGCCCAAGGGACCTGCCACCTCGCAGGTCACAATCTCACCGCCGCACGCGGCAACGGCATCGAGCGTTCCCTCGCCACCATCTGCCAGCGGCAATGCGCACACCTCGGCATCGGGCCAAACGCGGCGCACGCCTTCGGCTACCGCCGCCTCCGCCTGCGCGCTCGAAACGCTGCCCTTAAAGGAGTCGATCGCCAACAGCACACGGCGGGGTCGGCGGCACGCAGGACCAAAGTCAACCGCCGTGCCAGCATCCTCACCGGCACCTGCAAGCGCTGCGGCGTGAGCGGCGTGTGCTTCAAGATCGGCCCCACAACCGCAATCAGCGCCGCCCGCTCCGCGCAGACCGCCAAAATAGTTACTCAGCAGCTCGCGACATTCATCCGCCAGGACCCCAGCCGTCACGTTAAACCGATGATTCAGGCGCGAGTCGGCATTCAAATCGTATAGGGATCCCAGCGCGCCCGCCTTGGCATCAGCCGCGCCATACACGCAGCGCCCCACGCGTGCGTTGACCATAAGCCCCGCACACATGCAGCAGGGCTCGAGCGTCACGTAGACCGTGCAATCGGAAAGGCGCCAGCGACCGAGCGACCGAGCGGCAGCGCACAGGGCCGCGAACTCTGCATGCGCCGAAGGATCCTGATCGAGCTCGCGCCGATTGTGCGCCCTCGCGACGATCTCGCCGTCGCGCACCACTATGGCACCGATGGGCACCTCGCCCACCGCCGCGGCGGCGCGCGCCTCCGCCAGCGCCTCGCGCATGAACTTCTCGTCGATTTCGGTGATCGTCATCGTTCGCCTTCCCTGTTGCAAATTCAAAACGATGCTATCATTACGACTCACGGAGAGATGGCAGAGCGGTTGAATGCGGCGGTCTTGAAAACCGTTGAGCGCGAGAGCGTTCCGGGGGTTCGAATCCCCCTCTCTCCGCCACTTTTAGTGATGCACCGGTGTCATGGTCCTCTCAAACAGTGCATCGACCACGTCGGCTATCTCAGGTCGACGCTCAAGATCGTGGCCCGATTCCCACCATATCGTGAAAAGTCGAATAATACCGCCGGCGACAAACTCAGACGTCGTCTCGAGTGACACGGGGGCCAGGGCATCCTCGGCAAGCACGTTCATCACACGCTCGCGGATGGAGCGGGCAATACGGTCGCAAATAACGTTGGTCAACATGCCCGACATGCTGCTTGCCAAAATGTTATCCATGAGCTGCTCGTGCGCCAGAATCAAATCCATGGCATCGTCCAAAATCGCGTGCCGAAGCGCGCGCACGTCCTCG
>DAWDVX010000020.1:0-38498 GCA_052346145.1 Collinsella sp. | reverse complement strand
GATACCGCGCCGGCCTCATCGGGCTGTTTTTGCGGCAAGCCCGACATAAGCTCATCGATATAAAAGGCAAAGTAATCGTTCTTGTCGCGAAAGTGCTTGTAGAACGTCGTGCGGCGTATCATGGCGCGGTCGCACAGCATGGCAACCGTCAGGTCCTCAAAACGATGCTCCTCGAGAAGCTCGGTGAAGGCATCGAACAGGGCGCGGTAGGTTTTCTTAATGCGAAGGTCCACTGGTATCGCCATCCTCAGGGCAAAGACAACACTCGTCAATCTGTCGCATATCTTACACCTGTACCTCGCGCGCTTTGCCCCGGTGCCGACCCCGCCGAAAACATAACGCTTGCCGGAAAGTTCGGCACGGCAAAACGTTGCGGGTATACTAGTAGCGTTATACCAACGGCAGCTGGCGCATGCCGCCGCGGCCATTCGAAACGGAGACATCATGATTACCGTCATCATCGGCATCGTTGTTGTCATTGTGATTGTCTGCGCCATCGCCGGCATTTACAACAACATGGTCACCAAGCGTAACCGCATCGATAACGCCTGGCAGAACATCGATACGCAGCTGCAGCGCCGCAACGACCTGATCCCCAACCTGGTCGAGACCGTCAAGGGCTACGCCAAGCACGAGCAGGAGACGCTCTCCGCCGTGATCAGCGCGCGTAACACCGCCGTCAAGGCCACCACGCCCGAGGCCAAGATGGAAGCCGACAACGTGCTGACCGGTGCGCTGCGCCAGCTCTTCGCCGTGGCCGAGGCCTATCCCGATCTTAAGGCAAACACCAACTTTACGCAGCTGCAGGCATCGCTCGAGGATACCGAGGACAAGATTAGCTATGCACGCCAGAGCTACAACGATTGCGTGCTCAGCTACAATAACGCCATTCAGACGTTCCCGGCTGTCATCTTTGCCGGCATCTTCCAGTTTAAGGAGCGCCAGGGCTTCGAGGCCGCCGAAGCAGCCCGCCAGGCCCCGACCGTCAAGTTCTAGTAGTTTGGCAGCGCATCCTTAATCGGCCAAATGTATAAACCGCCCCGTCGAATGCATACTTCGACGGGGCGGTTTCCTTTTTCGCGAAGGTCCCCCTCTGAGCGCCGTGCATTTTCAGGAGTATTCAACATAACCAAGAGCTTCGGGCGCCACGATAAATGCCAAAGACCGTGAATATCCCTGCAAATCAAACGCTGTCAGCCCATAACCCCGCCCATCATCCGTAGAAAACATCGAGAAATCCCGATTTTTTGCCCGAGGTCGGTATGCAGGGGCCTTCGATTGCAGAATACTCGCAAAAATGCACGTCACCGCCACCCCCACATGGCGCGAACCAAAACAAAAGCGCGGCCTTCCTTTCCGGCGCACTCCGCAGGACGAAAGAACCTCCGCCGCGCGTAGTGCACAGCGGGGGTTCTTTCATGTCCGAGGACGCGCCGGGAGGGAAGGCCGCCCTCGGGCCGGACAGCTAAGACAGCTTACGCGACGGTGTAAACCCAGTTGTGCTTATCCTCAACAGCACCAGACTGGATACCAGTCAGGGTCTCGCGGAGCTTCTTCATCACAGGACCGATCTCGGTGTAGCCAGCCGGGAAGGTCACGGTCTCGTCGGCGCCATAGACCTTGTTGTCAATCTCGCCCACCGGGGAGATGAGGGCAGCGGTGCCGCACAGACCGCACTCGACAAAGGTACCGGCCTTGACCTCGGCCCACTCGACGGGACGTTGGTCAACGGTCATGCCCAGGTCCTGAGCGACCTGAACGAGCGAACGACGGGTGATGGAGGGCAGGATGGAGTCGGTGTGCGACTGCGGAACGACGAGCGTGCCATCCTCTTTCACGAACAGGACGTTGGCGCCACCGGTCTCCTCGACATAGGTGCGGGACTCGGAGTCGAGATACAGGTTCTCGGCATAGCCCTCGCGATGAGCCTCCATCGTGGGCTTAAGGGACATGGCGTAGTTCAGGCCGGCCTTGATGTTGCCGGTGCCGTGCGGTGCGGCACGGTCATACTCGGAAACGCGCAGCTTGACGGGCTTGAGGCCACCCTTAAAGTACGGACCGACCGGGGTCACGAGGATGCGGAACGTGTACTCAGGAGCGGGAGCCACGCCGATCACGTCACCGGAGCCGATCATAAACGGACGCACGTACAGGGTCGCGCCGGAGCCGAAGGGCGGAACCCAGGCGGCGTTGGCAGAGACGACCTGCTTGACGGCCTCAACGAACTTGTCCTTGGGGAACGGGGGCATCTCGAGGCGCTGGGCAGAGTTATACATGCGCTCGGCGTTCATGTCGGGACGGAAGCAGACGATGCTGCCGTCCTCGGCGGTGTAGGCCTTCAGGCCCTCAAAGACCTCCTGGCAGTAATGGAAGATGCCGCCGCACTCGGAGACATGCAGGGTGTGGTCGGTGGTCAGGCCACCCTCGTCCCACTCGCCGTCCTTCCAATGGGCCTCGTAGCTGTAATCGGTCTTCATGTAGCCAAAGCCGAGGCTACCCCAATCGATATCCTTTTTCTCGACAGTCATATGTCGCTCCTTACATACACAGTTGCATACTCGCGAACCCGCACGCAAGGACCGAGGCCGACCGCGTCGCAACGTCGCACGCCCGGAGCGTAGAGCCGGACGGGACACGCGAGCAGCATCAAAGCCGATGGCACGTCGATTCGCATGCACGAGATTGTACTCCGCACGCGCGTCGGATAAAACGTTTTTCTTTAACTAACTAAAGTATTTTCATTTGACCGAAACTAAAGAGGCCCGCCACCGTAAGCGGTGACGGGCCTCAACTGCACGGTTTGCGCGCTGGCTCGAGCTACGCGTTCTTTTTGCCCAGCTTAGCCTTAACCAGACCGACCACGGTCGGGATGATCGACACGGCAACGATGCCGACGATCAGCAGCTCAAAGTGCTCCTGCACAAAGGGGATGCCGCCAAAGAAGTAGCCCAGCAGCGTAAAGAGCGTCGACCAGGTAATGCCGCCCAGCACGTTAAAGATAACGAAGTTACGCCAGTGCATGCCGCCCATGCCGGCGATAAAGGGCACAAAAGTGCGGATAAACGGGAAGAAACGGCCCAGGAAAATAGCCAGGTGGCCCCACTTGTCCAAGAAGTCCTCGGACTTTTTAATGCGCTCGGGCGTCATGGCCTTGACCTTGCCCGAAGCGATGATCTTTTTGCCAAAGAAGTGACCGATCATAAAGTTGCACTGATCACCCAAGATGGCAGCCGCCCATGCGACGGCCAGCAGGGCCACGATGTTAAAGCCACCGTTGTGGGCAAAGAAGCCCGAAGCAAACAGCAGTGAATCGCCAGGAAGGAACGGGAAGAACACCACGCCCGTCTCGATAAAGATGATCAGGAACACGCAGCCGTAGGCCATAAGCGGGCCGGCGGCGATCCAGCTGGCGATCGCGGTGCGCGGATCCTTAAGCAGCTCGGCGATAAAATTGATGAAACCCATGAAGTAAAACCTCTCAGTTGTGGGCGCGGATACGTCCAAGTTGACCAGTATACGGTTGCGGTGCCCCCTCGTGCGCAACCCCACAAAAGCATGACTCCATTACCAGCAAGTTTGCATAACTGACATCTGTAGCGCAATGGCGCCAAGATTGTCCTTCCTAATCCCTAGCAAATCGCTATACTTTATTGAATCGCATTGCCATGGCGCTAAGGGAGGGCGGCCGGTGAGCTTTATCAATACCATTCGCGAGGATATCAAGACCGTCCAGGCGCAAGACCCCGCTGCACAAAACGGTCTGGTCATCTTCCTTTCCTATCCTGGCCTGCACGCCAAGTGGAACCACGTGCCCGAGCACTGGCTCTGGGAGCACGGTCATCGCTCGCTCGCCCGCGTGCTCTCGCAAATCACCCGCCACATCACCGGCGTCGAGATTCATCCCGCGGCACAGATCGGCAAGCATTTCTTTATCGACCATGCCATGGGCGTCGTCATCGGCGAGACCACCATCGTGGGCGACAACTGCGTGCTCTACCAGGGCGTCACGCTCGGCGGCACCGGCAACGAGACCGGCAAGCGCCACCCCACCCTGGGTAACAACGTCACCGTGGGCACGGGCGCCAAGGTGCTCGGCAACATCCGCATCGGCAACAACGTCAAGATCGGCGGCAACTCGGTCGTCGTCAAGGACGTGCCCGACAACTGCACCGTCGTGGGCGTGCCGGGACGCATCATCAAGCGCAACGGCTGCCGCGTGTTCGAGGAGAGCTTCGACGCCAAGCAGCATCGCGAGTACATGCCCGATGACGCTGCCGAGCAGAGTGCCCTCAACCGCCAAGGCATCACCGAGAACGCCCGCCGCGTCAAAGAACTCGAGCGAGAGGTGGCCGAGCTCAAAGCCCTCGTCGCCAAGCTCGTGGACGAGCGCTAGGAACGCAAGCGGCACAAAACGACATCGGCATCAACGCAAAAAGGCGCGCCAGGGAATTCATCCCCGGCGCGCCTTTCTTTTTGATGTGACATGCGGGACTGTCCCTTTGTCACATTATGCGAACTGACTCAGATAGAGGTCGGCATAAGCGCCCTCGGCTGCGAGCAGCTCCTTATGCGTGCCCTGCTCGATAATGTTGCCGTGGTCCATGACCAAGATCAGGTCGGCGTCCACGATCGTCGACAGGCGATGCGCGATCACAAAGCTCGTGCGCCCGCGCATAAGCGCGTCCATGGCACGGCCGATGGCAAGCTCGGTGCGCGTGTCCACGCTTGAGGTCGCCTCGTCCAGGATGAGAATCGCCGGGTTGTTGAGCAGCACGCGTGCGATGGTCAGCAGCTGACGCTGGCCCTGGCTGATGCTTTCGGCATCGTTGGCCACGCGCGTGTCGTAGCCCTGCGGCATGGTGCGCACAAAGAAGTCAACCTGGGCGGCGCGCGCAGCCGCAACAATCTCCTCGCGCGTTGCCTCGGGGCAGCCGTAGGCGATGTTCTCGGCAATCGTGCCGTCGAACAGCCAGGCGTCTTGCAGCACCATGCCAAACTGCTGACGTAGCTCGCCGCGGTCCATGCGGCTCGTATCCACGCCGTCGAGCGTAATACGCCCGCCGTCAATCTCGTAAAAGCGCATGAGCAGGTTGATGAGCGTCGTCTTGCCTGCGCCCGTGGTTCCCACCACGGCAATCTTCTGGCCCGGCTCGGCGGTAAACGACACGTCGCGCATAAGCGGCTTGTCGGGCGAATAGCCAAAGCGCACGTGCTCAAAAGCGACGCGGCCCTCAATGCGACCCGGCAGCTTGGCGGCCTCGTCCGGCAGCGGATCGGCCTCCATCTCTGGTTCATCGAGCAGGTCGAACACGCGCTCCGCACTCGCCAGCGCGCTCTGCAGCGAGTTGAAAGTGAACGACAGCTGCGTCATGGGTTCGGACGCCTCGTAGATAAACTGGAAGAACGCCTGGAACACGCCGACGGTCATGTGGCCGGCGACCAGCATGCTGCAGCCCACGAGCGCGATCACGATCTGCGCCAGGCGACCAATAAAGCGAACCGCGGGTCCGACGGCGTTGATCATAAAGTCGGCCTTGGTGCTCACGCGCGCCAGCTCGCCCGAGGCCTCGTGCACCTCAGCGGAGCTCTGACGCTCGCGGTTAAACGCGCGAATCACCAGACGGCCCGAATAGCCTTCCTCGACCGCACTCGTAATCTTGGACACCCACTCCTGGCGCTCGCCCGTCACATCGTGTGTGCGGCGCGAGACGACCTTCGTCACCAGCAGCGACAGTGCCGTAAAGAACAGAAAGACGAGCGTAAGCTGCACGCTGAACACGAACATTACGCTCACAGCACCAACAACCGTGCCGATCGACACGAGCAGCTGCAGCAATCCGCGCTGCATACTCTCGGACATCTTGTCCAAGTCGTTGGTCGCGCGGCTGACCACTTCGCCGGGGCGATGTGCATCAAAGTAGGCAAGCGGCAGACGGTTGAGCTTTTGTGCGATGCGGTTGCGTAGGCGCAGATTGAGGCGTTCGGCCACGCTCGACATCAAAAAGCTCTGGAGCGCGTAGAACGAAGCGGCGGCCGTCCAAATCAAAAAGTAGATGAAGATAGTCCTGCCGCAGTTCTCCCAGGTGATGCTGAAGGTGGCGTTGTTGACAAACGCTACCTGAATGTGGCCCCACAGCTCATCGATCACGCGGGCGCTATATGCCGGCGCGGCGGTGTTAAAGATGACATAGAACACAATGCTCGCGAACACGATATAGAAGCGCCAGTGGTCGCCGGCAGCCTCACTCCACAGGCGGCGCACCGTCGCCCAGGTATCCCGAGGCGTCTCGTCCTCGTCTTCGTCGTCCACGTCGCGCATACGCTCTGCCTCGGCGCGGGCGCGCTCGTCCTCGGCGCGCTCGTTTTCCTCGTAGAGCGCTTGGCGGCGAGCCTCGCGCTCGGCTGCAGCCTTGGCGGCGTCATCCAGCTCGGTCGACATGGCAGCCCGCTCGACCGCTTCCTCGGCAGCGTCCGCAGCGGCGGCATCGACAAGGCCGCCCTGCTTCTTGAGCTCCTCGGTCATGCTACTCACCTCCCTTCATCTGCGATTCCGCGATGGCGCGGTACACCTCGCAGGCTTCCATAAGCTCGCCATGCGTGCCCAGACCCACAACCTCGCCATCCTTGAGCACGACGATCTGGTCGGCGTGCAAGATCGTCGAGATGCGCTGCGCGATGATGAGCACCGCAGCGTCACGCGTCTCGTCTTGCAACGCATGACGCAGGGCAGCATCGGTCTTAAAGTCCAGGGCCGAAAAACTGTCATCGAAGATATATAGATCGGCATGCTTCATGAGCGCACGGGCGATTGCCAAACGCTGGCGCTGGCCGCCCGAAAAGTTCGTACCGCCCTGGGCAACCGGGGTATCGAGCCCCTGCGGTTGGTCGAGTACAAAGGTGCTCTGGGCAACCTCAAGCGCGTGAAGCATGTCAGCCTCGGTCGCACCCTCGTTACCAAAGCGAAGGTTGCTCGCCACCGTGCCCGAGAACAGCCACGCCTTCTGCGGCACATAGGCAATGCGCCCGCGGATTTCGTCTTGCGTAAGCTCGCGCAGGTCCACACCATTCAGGCGAATGGAGCCCTTGGTGGCATCGTGGAAGCGCAGCAGAAGCTTTGCCACCGTCGATTTGCCCGAGCCTGTCGAGCCAACGATTGCGGTCGTCTGACCGCGACGACAAGTAAAGTTCAAATTGCACAGCGTGTCCTCGTCGGCGTCGTCAAAGCGAAACGACATATGATCGAACACGGCGACCGCATCGGCCCCGTCCTTTGAGTCGGACGCGGCCGCATCAAGCGTGCGCTCGCCATCGACGATGCTCGGCTCAATCTCCAACACCTGCTGCGCACGGTTCAGGCACGCGGCAGCACGCGGAAGCGTCAGCACCACCATCTGGGCCATCATCACAAAGAACAGGATCAGAATTGCATACTCCAGCACCGCCGAGATACTCGCAATCTGCATGGCGTGGGCGCCTACGCGGTTGCCGCCCACCCACAGCACCGCCACCTCGGCGATGTTCATCAAAAAGAAGCTGGAGCTATCGAGACCCACAAACAGGTGGTTGACCTTGATGGCGTTGGCGGCGTAGTCGCTAAACACCTCGTCTAGGCGCTGCTCCTCATGGCGCTCCTTGTTAAACGCGCGGATGACGCGCACGCCCACGATGTTTTCGCGCAGCACCACGTTCATGCGGTCGATAAAGCTCTGCAAGCGCATAAAGATCGGAGCCGCGTTGGCAACCGTAAAGACCGCCGCCACCAGCACAATCGCAACGACTACGCCCAGAAGTGTGCCCATGGCAGGATCGATAAACCAGGCGAAGATGATGCCCGCCACAGCCAAGAACGGCACCGGCAGCACCAGCTGAATGGTCTGCAGAATCGCCTGCTGAATCACGTTGATGTCGTTGAGCGAGCGCGTGATCATCGATCCGGTGCCAAAGCGCTCAAAATCGCTGGCCGCGAGCTCGAGCGATTTGTCGTACACGGCATTGCGGATATCGCAAGCCACGTTGGCGGCCAGGCGCGCCGAAAGATAGCAGCCCAGCACCGTGCCGCCGCTAGCCATGCTGGTCGCGATAAACATGTATAGGCCGTTGCGTAAAATGTAGTCGACATCGCCCGTGGTAATACCGGTGTTGACCATGTTCGCCAGCATCGTGGGAACCAACAGCGTACCGACGTTATCCACCAGCAGCACCAGCAGCGTCACTGCGACAAGCCCTCGATATGGCTTTAGAAACCTCATTAACAGTCGCACGACTCCCCCTCACCTTGATTCTCGGCCTGGCTCTCGGCAGCGATATGCTGCTTAAAGGCATCGCACTCATCGCCGAGCACCTGAGAGAATTTGCCGATCAAGCGCATAATCTCGCGCTGCTCACATGGCTCAAGCGCGCCAAAGGCTCGCTGCTCGGCCTTGAGTGCCGGCAGCGCATAACGCTCGGCAAATCGCCTGCCCTCTTCGGTCAGACTCACAACCTTGTTCTTACGACTGCCTTCGGCAAACTCCAACGTTGCGAAGCCCCGCGCCGTCAAGGTTTTAATTGCCGAGTTGATGGTCTGTTTGCTGTAGAACCATTCGCTTGTCAGACGGCTTACGGCAATACTGCCGCCCGCCGTGCTGGTATCGACGAGCATCCAGTAAGCGCAGTCCGAAAGGCCGCAGGCGCGCGAGAACTCCGAATAGATATGGTCGAGCCCATTGAGCAACCGGTCGAAGTCGACCAGCGTAACCGCACTATCCATCTATCCCACCATTCAATTGTCCGATTTTTGACCAATTTTGTGTCTCTACATTAGTCCGAGTTTTGACTATCGTCAACAGGCTCTCCGCAAATGCGTGCACTTTTATGGCCTATCGGCAGAAAAAGACCGCCGGCGCGGGGGCGGCGCCAGCGGTCACGTGAAAATCGAGTTTTATCGCCTGTTAAGCGGCGACGGCCTCATAGACCGTAGCGCCCGAGAAGCTGTCATGCAGGCTCTTGCCGGCAATCCACGGCAGCTCGACGACCTCGCAGACCGTGTTGACCAGCTCGGAGCAGTCAGTAAAGTGGCCCTTGTCGTTGAGGGCCTCGCAATCCTGAACACGCCAATAGCCATCGGTGTGCGTGATGTAGTACTCGTGATCGTTGATCGACACGAAAGCGCGCGTCTTGGAACGCAGCAGCTTCAGAAATCCTTCGAAATCGGTCTCGACGACATCTCCAGCCTGGAACATGATGTTACCTCCTGGCCCGGCGCCACCACGGCGCATTGATAAACGTTGGTACTCCTTTAGTAAAACCTTTATCAAAGGTTATGCGTTCGTCATTTAGGCAAGTGGTAAAAAACCGCAGGGTAGACGGGATAAAACGTTTAACCATCCCATTGGTTTGTCACATTCTGAAGGTACTTTTATGCAAACCTACTTCCCCAATTGGAATCTATCCTTTTGGCCGGGCAATTGACCGTCTATCGTTTGAGCCCGACGGGTATGAACGGGGCATCTGCAACGCCACCGCAAGGAGACACCATGGAGACTATCGAAGCACTCATTCACCGCCGCAGCTGCCGCAACTACAGCGATCGTCCCGTCGAGGCCGAAAAGCTTGCACGTATTATCGAAGCCGGCCAATATGCGCCGAGTGGCATGGGCCGCCAGCCGGTGACGTTTGTCGCCGTCACCGACCCCGCGACCGTCGAGCGTCTCTCGCAGCTCAACGCCCAGGTCATGGGCAGCAACAGCGACCCCTTCTATGGCGCCAAGACCGTTGTGGTGGTGCTGGTTGATCGCAGCGTGCCCACACATCTGGAAGACGGCTCGCTCGCCATGGGCAACTTGCTCAACGCCGCCTATGCGCTGGGTGTCGATTCGTGCTGGATTCACCGCGCGTATGAGGTCTTTGACTCGCCCGAGGGCCTGGAGCTGCTGGCCAGCTGGGGCCTGCCCGCCGACGGCAGCCTGCGCGGTGTCGGTCACTGCATTCTGGGCTACGCCGAGGACACGCTACCCGAGCCCAAGCCCCGCCGCGACAACATCATCTACGTAAGGTAACCCGGGAGCGTCAGCGGGGGGTGGCTAATTTGGGACGGAGCTTTTTTAGCTACCCCACTCGCAACTTATATTGACGTCGCCGTTGTCGTCGTTTCGTTCGTCTGGGCCGTTTCGGCTTCGCTGCCTTGTTCGTCCTCGTCCTTTTGCGCATCGGCGATGGTGGAGGCCGCCGCGACGATACCGCGCTGGGGCGCAACGCCCGTCTGGGTCTGTGCGCCCTCGACAACTTCTGTGCCTGCATGCGCGAGCTCGGGCGATTTAAACATTGCGTCCAAGTTGGCGCCACCGCCGGCGTAGCCAAGCGCAGCGAGTGCGATGACGATCACTGCAACGACGACCGCGATCGGAACATAACGATGCCAACCAGCCGGGTTGAGTCCGCTGCGGCGAGCCGCCCCGCGGCTGATGTAACCGAGCGTTCCGTCGTGCTTGAGCTTTGAGCCCACCACGCGTTTGCGGCCCCACAGCGAGGACTCTGCCTGCATTGCCAAGCGGGCGCTTGCCGAAGGATAGCCGTATTTAGTGCGCTTGAACGAGCCATCAAACCCCGAGGCGTGTTTGCCCCACGTCACCGATGTCGTGCGTCGGTTGACCGGCGCGGCACTCCGCCTTCTGCGGCTCGGTTTTGAAGTCTCAGCCATATGCCCTCGCACGCCGTAACCAAATCGAAACAATAACGCTTTGGACTGTAGCACACGCGTCGCGCGCGGTCACGGGCGCCTCGCTCAACGGTCATCGTCCTTCAGCAAGCGCCACAGCGTTGTACGGCTTATGCCCAGCACCTCCGCCGCACGGGTTCGGTTGCCGTGGAGATGGTCTACAACCAGATGCGCGATATCTCGCTCGGTATCGGCCAGCGGTCGCAGGATATACAGGTCACTTTCGAGCGTCGGGGCGCCAAAGGTTGCGGTCTTAATCACGTCCTCTTGGGCGAGCACTTCCTCCGCCACAGCGCGGTCCACCGTGCCCGTCCCCGCCAATATATACAGTCGTTCCGAGACCTCGCGGAGCTGCAGATAGTTGCGCGGCCAGCGGTAAGCATCGAGCGTCTTCGTCGCCGCGGCAGACAGCGTGGGCGCTGCCGTCCCAAATGCATCAGCGAGATATTCCAAATAGCGCGCGACCTTCGTCGACGCGGCTCCCTGCTCGGCGATTGCCGGCGCGACGCTCACCGCACAGGCGAAGCGCTCGGTCACAAAGGCGGCTTGATCACTTTCGCCGCCGCCCGGCATGTCATTCGCCGTCAGCACCACATGGCAGCGCGTCGCCAACGCGGTGTCGGTCATCGTGGAGACCAGCTCGCGGAGGCGCTGGGGGCCAACCGCATTCCAGCCCTCAATGCAAAGGGTCAGCCCCGTTTGGAACAGCGGCGATTCGGAGCTTTTGAGCACATGGCGCCAACCGCGATCGGTGAGTTCATCGAGCGCGACGGAAACAAAGGGCTGATCGACAAAAGGGCCATCCAGATAGAGGCGCTTGGCAATCTCGACCTGACCCGCTCCCAGCTCGCCCTCGAGCATAAGGGGCACGCCGCGCGCATAGCTCTCGGTAACCGGTACAGCCACCGAGGCCGCCCCCTCAACGATGCCGTACGCGCTCGATTCATAGCGGACCTCAACTTCGTCGGCGTTGAGCCACTCGATGCCCGCATGCGCCGCGGCACCGCGCACCTCGCGGACCACAACGACCCAAAGCCTCCCGCCCTCTTTGTCGGTGGGGCGAACGGTCAGGCTCAGGCGCGTACCCTCACGCCCCATAACCAGACGCGCGCCGTCTCCTATACGGTCGAGACGCTCAGCGACAAAAGCCGCCACATCCCGCTCAAGCGCCGCGTCATTCATGGTCGAGATCGCGACGTCCCCACGCGCATCGATTGCCAATGCCGAGGCCCCGGCAGCAGCTAGGGCATCGGTCAAGATGTTCAGCTTAGCATTGCTATCCATGATTTGCCCCTGTCCGCGGCGACGTGCAACCGCCGACGGTCGCACGACCGAGTGTTTCAAAATTGAACGATATTGCTCACCAAACACTATAGGGCAGAAAGCGCCGTCCTGCGAGTATAGGTGTTGCCCCGCATCGCCATCCTGGCGGGGCGATAAGAGCTCTTCGGGACTTATAAACCTGCGGACAAGCCATACCCGCAAGAGCTCCTATCGCTCCACCGAAGGCTTGCGCTCACCGGCAGCCAGCACGCGAATAAGCTACTTCTCTACCAGATTCCCAGCACGTGCTGCATTCCCAAACTCATGCACGCAATGCCAATCCAGCAGCAAAAGCCCAACGCGATGGGCTTGCCGCCCTTTTTGACCAGCTCGACGATATCGGTATTAAAACCAATAGCCGCCATGGCCATCACAATAAAGAACTTCGACAGCTCCTTGATGGGCGCCGTGATGGACGCGGGAAGCTGAAGCACCGTGGTGATCACGCTCGCCAGCACAAAGAACAGCACAAACATGGGAAACGCACGTTTAAGCGAGAACGTGCTTTTGGCGTCACCGCCGGCCTTGCGTGCCAGATGCATCTGCCAGCATGCGAGGACCAGCGTGATGGGAATAATGGCCAGCGTCCTGGTGAGCTTGACCACTGTGGCGCTCTCGAGCACATTGGCGCCGGGATGCATGCTGTCCCAGGCGCTCGCCGCAGCCGTTACCGACGAGGTGTCGTTGATGGCGGTGCCGGCAAACAGGCCAAAGCCCTCGTTGGTCAGCCCGAGCATGCCGCCGAGCGTCGGAAACACGAGCGCCGCGATAACGTTAAACAGGAAGATGACCGAAATGGCCTGGGCAATCTCGCGATCGTCGGCATCGATGACGGGCGCGGTCGCAGCGATGGCCGAACCGCCGCAAATCGACGAACCCACACCCACAAGCGTCGCGATCTTACCCGGTACGTTCATGACGCGGCAGAGCACAAAGGCGATGACAAGCGAGGTCGAGATCGTCGCCACGATAATCGGCAGCGACTGGGCGCCCTTGGACAGAATCTGGGAGAGGTTCATGCCAAAGCCAAGCAGGATAACCGCGTACTGCAAGACTTTTTTGGACGTATAGGTGACGCCGGCGGCGAGCTGTTCGCGACGCTTCCTGGGAAAGACGAGCGCCAGGACCATGCCAAAGAGGATGGCAAATACCGGACCGCCGACCACCTCAATTTGTTTGCCGAGCAACGTCGCGGGAATGGCAATGATCAGGCAGAACAAGACGCCTTTCCAGCGCTCGCGAACGATATTTGCCAGTTGCATATGGGATTCCTTCTTTCTATTTCACGTTTGCGACGGCTTATGATACGGCAACATTGAGCACAGCCTTGCGCAAACACAGACTAAGATGCCGCAATAGTTCTCAGGCAACAGCCGAATTGCCCACCGCGGAGAGCTGATTCGCGGCATAATTAACAACTGACATATGAGTTTGATAGAACAGTTGCGAGGCGCTATGGAAGAATCGATGCACGTCGGCGAGCAGGAAACGAGCCTACAGGACCAGTCCTACCACACCATTCGACGCAAAATCGTCTACCTGGACTACAAGCCGGGCGAAAAGCTGGGCGTCAAGCAACTTTGCGACGACCTAGATATGGGGCGCACCCCTGTGCGCGAGGCTTTGGTTCGTTTGGCGCAGGAAGGCCTGGTGCGCACCGTGCCCCAGAGCGGTACCTACGTCTCGCCCATCAACCTCACCCTTGCCGAGAGTGCCTGTTACATCCGCGAGCATCTGGAAAAGCAGGTGATTGTGGAGTGCTGTGCGCGCGCCACGTCGGCCGGCATCGAGCAGCTCGACCGCGCCATCGTGCTGCAGGAAAAGGCCATGGCCGAAGAGGATCGCATCGGCTTCTTTTTGAGCGACAACCTCATGCATCACATGATTTTTAGCATCGCATGTCGCAGCACCGTGTGGTCGTGGCTCGAAGAGACCAATGCCGACCTGGAGCGCTTCCGCTGGCTGCGCGCCGCCACGCAGGTTCTCGACAATCAGGACATCGTGAACGAGCACAAGCAGATTCGCCGCGCTATCGCCGGTCGCGACCCCATCGAAGCGAGCTTTTTGGTCAGCAAGCACCTGCATATGATGTTCCGCAACCAGACCGAGGTTCTGGACCAGTTCCCCGAGTACTTCGAGACCAGCAAGCTCCGCTAACCTGCCAAATAGGGACAGGTTCATTTTGGCAGGTTTTATCTGGGCAAATGAAACAAGGCCCGGCTCCGCTGCAACGGAGCCGGGCCTTGGTCGCCAGAATGGCGGAACCAACTACTCCACGGTAACGCTCTTTGCCAGGTTGCGGGGCTGGTCGACGTCGCAGCCGCGCAGGATGGCAACCTCGCGGGCGAGCAGCTGCAGCGGGACGCTCGCCGTGATGGGGCTGAACACGTCGCGGACGGCCGGCACGCGAATGATGCAGTCGGCAATCTTGTTGATTTCCTCGTCGCCCTCGGTAGCAACGACGATGACCTTGGCGCCGCGCGCCTTGCACTCCATGAGGTTCGACACGGTCTTGTCGTAGGTGGCACTCTTGGTGGCCACGGCGATGACAGGGAAGCCCGGGTCGATCAAGGCAATGGGGCCGTGCTTCATCTCGCCGGCGGCGTAGGCCTCGGCGTGCAGGTAGCTGACCTCTTTGAGCTTAAGCGCGCCCTCGTAGGAAATAGCGGCACCCATGCCACGGCCCACGAACAGCGCCGACTGCGCGTCCTTGCACAGCAGGGCGGCCTCATGAACGGCCTCGGTTTGGGTATCCAAAATCCACTGGATCTGCTCGGCCGTATCGGAAAGCTCGCGGAACAGCATGCGCGCCTGCTTGGTGGTCAAGCGGTACTTGACCTGCGCCAGCAGCAGGGCCAAAAGCGTAAGGCTCACGACCTGGCCGATGAAGCTCTTGGTCGAGGCGACCGCGATCTCCTTGTTGGCCTTGGTGTAGATGACGCCGTCGCTCTCACGCGCCACGGGGCTGCCCACCACGTTGGTGATGCCGAAGACCTTGGCACCCTTGATGCGCGCGTCGCGAATGGCGGCAAGGGTATCGGCCGTCTCGCCCGACTGGGACACGGCCACGACGAGCGTCGTCGGCGTGATGATGGGGTTGCGATAGCGGAACTCGCTGGCCGCCTCCACCTCGGTGGGGATGCGAGCCCAGCCCTCAATGAGATTCTTGGCAATGAGGCCAGCGTGATAGCTGGTGCCGCAAGCGATCACGTAGACGCGGTCGATGTCGTTGAGTTCCTCGAGCGAAAGGCCCAGCTCGTCGATGTCGAGCTCGCCGGCCGGCGTCATACGACCAACCAGCGTGTCGCGCACAACGCGCGGCTGCTCGTGAATCTCTTTGAGCATAAAGTCGGGATAACCGCCCTTTTCTGCCATGTCCAGGTCCCAGTCGATGTGGGTGACCTTGGGCTCGATAACGTTGCCGGCCTCGTCGGTGTACTCGACGCCTGCGGGCGTGAGCTTGGCAAACTGACCGTCCTCGAGCACCACGACATCGCGGGTGGCGTCGATGAGCGCGATGACATCGGAAGCAACATAGGAGCCGGTTTCGCCCACACCGACTACGATCGGGGAATCCTTGCGGGCCACGGCGATCACGCCGGGCTCGTCAGCGCACACGGCGGCCAGACCATAGGCACCGACCACGTGGGTGCAAGCCTCGCGCACGGAGGCCATCAGGTCGTGCGTCTCGGCATAGGCCTCTTCGATCAGATGCGCGAAGACCTCGGTATCGGTCTCGCTCTTAAAGTGGTGGCCGCGACCCTCCAACTCTTCGCGCAGCTCGGCGAAGTTCTCGATGATGCCGTTGTGGACGATGGCGATACGACCGTCGCAGCTGGTGTGGGGGTGAGCGTTAACGACGGAGGGCTTGCCGTGGGTGGCCCAACGGGTGTGGCCGATACCGCAGGTAGCGTCGCTGTCGATATTGGAAAGCTCGCTCTCCAAGCCCGCGACCTTACCCACGCGGCGGATGACATCGAGGTGCGCCGCGGCGCCCTCGCCCACCTCGAGCGCGACGCCCGAGGAGTCATAGCCGCGATACTCCATACGCTTGAGGCCCGTGACCAGGATGTTCTTTGCAATATCAGAGCCGGTGTAGCCGACAATTCCGCACATAGGATAAATCCCTTCGTCCGCTTGACTGCAAAACGTCCACGCACAGGGGGCGCTGAGACGCATAACGTTCGAGTATTGTACTCACGCAAACGCAAGCTGATATACCAGAGGTGGTATCTCAACTTAGATACCACTCGATGCACACACGTCCAGCCGGTCCAAACCACCACAAAGGTACCTGCCCCCTTCGTGGTGGTCGCGCTGGCAACGGCGTTTCCCCAGATAAACCTGCCAAAATAAACCTGTCCCTTTTTGGTAGGTTTGGGATGCTACAATCTGGCTTGTACTTGAAACGCATCAAAGGGGCCGCTATGGCAAAGGTAAAAATCAGCGACGTCGCGCGCGAGGCCGGGGTTTCGTTGGGCACGGTTTCCAACGCGCTCAACCACCCCGAAAAGCTGCGCCCCGAGACCCTCAAGCTCATCAACGAGACCATCAATCGCCTTGGCTACCTGCCCAACCAAAGCGCCCGTCAGCTCGCGGGCGGCGCCACCAAGTCCTTTGGCCTGGTGCTCCCCCGTCTCGATCACGGCTTTTCGCTCCAAATCGCCAGCGGCGCCCACAACGAGGCCCGCAAGCACGGCTACGACTTGCTCATCGCCAACGCCGATAACGACGATATTCTCGAGGATCATTACCTGCGCTACTTTATGGGCACCCAGATGTCCGGCGTCATGGTTCAGCCCATGGCATCCCCCGACTGGCACCCCGCCATGACCAAGATGCCCGTGCCGATCGTCCATCTGGACATCCATTGCTCCGAGCCCGGCTACTACGTAGCGGCCGACAATGAGGCCCAGGGTCGCATCATTGCCGAACTTGCCATCGCCCGCGGCGCGCACCATATTGTCGTCGTCGGCCGAGCAGCATTTATGCAACTCACCCTGCGCGTCCTTGGCATTCATAAGGCGCTCGCCCTGCACCCCGATATCAAGATCGAAGTCATCGACGCCGGCGAATGGAATACCGCTGCCGACGGCTACGGCATCGGTGCCCAAATCGCCGAGCGCCCCGCGGACGAACGTCCCGATTTTGTCGTCGGCCTGACCGATGTGTTGGCCTCGGGCGTCGTTTCGGCACTGGTCGACAAGGGCATCTCTGTCCCCGGGCAAGTACGCG
This sequence comes from Collinsella sp., assembly GCA_052346145.1. GTDB lineage: Bacteria > Actinomycetota > Coriobacteriia > Coriobacteriales > Coriobacteriaceae > Collinsella. The sequence goes on along the minus strand of DAWDVX010000020.1, from coordinate 21,244 downwards.
TAGCAGGCTGCGATGGCAACCCGCTCGCTTGGAGCGGATCGGTCCCGCTCACTACGGTAGCGCCCCCGGGCTACGAGATTGGCCGCAAGGGTGTCCAACTGCTGATGGAGCAAATCGAGAACAAGCCCCCGGCAAAGATCAAGCATATCCGTGTCGGCTCCGCAGCGCGTACCGTCACCGCAGTCGCCGCCGAGGATATCAACCGCCAAGAACTGGTACGTCCGTTCCTACTGGAACGCGCCAGCACCCAGGCAAGCAGCCAGACCGACGCCACGGCCATCAACCTCGGTGCGTATCTATAGCACGCCCGCGAGTATGCTAAGTCGCCGCTTAAGCAAAAGGGGCCCGACCATTGCCGGACCCCTTTTGCTTAAGCGCAAACGTGAGCAATCGCTCGTTTCAACGCCGCAATTTTCTAGCGCACAGTCTTGATTGCCGCCGCCAGGTCGAACAGCGTATCGAGCACGGCCTCGCAGCCATCCACCACGTCCTGCGGCAGCGGCACGATATCGGGGACGGCGAAGACATGGCATCCGGCCGTGATGCCCGAGACGCAGCCGTTGCGCGAATCCTCGACCACGGCACATTCCTCGGGAGCAAAGCCCGCGCGCTCGCAGGCGAGCAGATACATCTCGGGGTCGGGCTTGCCGTGCACGACGTCCTCGCCACACGTTACCGTTTCAAACTTGCCAAAAAGACCGACCATCTTAAGGTTGCGCTCGGCCGTAACGAGGCGCGACGACGTCGCTAGACCCACGTGATAGCCCGCAGCCAGCAGCTCGTCTAGGCACTCGGCGGCACCGGCCTTAAGTTCCAGTTCGGTCTTGACCATCTCGTCGCGAATCTCCTTGTGGCGACGATAGATCGCCTCGGTGGTTTCATGGCTGCCGTAATGCTCATCAAGGATGTCCATAACATCGGGCAGCGTGCGGCCGATAAACTGATGGATCAGCGCTTCATCAATCGCGAGCCCCAGCTCAGCGGCGCCTGCCTTCCAGGCCTTAATCCCCAAACGCTCGGTATCGACCAGCGTTCCATCCATGTCAAAAATAACAGCCTTGATCATATCGGTCCCCCATCGACTCTCGCTGTCGCGTTGCTGCAACTCTACCGCATTTGGCAACTTGTATATAACGTATATACCATATTGCACTTTCGTTACACAGATAGAAGTCTTATGGCAAGTAACGCATTAGGATTATAGTTTTCGATCGAGTACTCAACGATAAGGAACGTTTCATGATTTTAGACACCACGGCACCCGCAGAGGAGCTTCAAGACAAGCTATCGGCGCTCGAGCAGCTGCTTTTGGCATACGGGCGCGTGGCTATCGGGTTTTCCGGCGGCGTTGACAGCAGCTTTTTGGCCGCCGTATGCGCCCGCGTCATGCCTACCAATACTCTTCTCGTCCATCTCACCACGCCGCTCATCGGCACGCCCGAGCAGGCTTCGTTTGAGCAGTCCGTTGATGGGCAGGCCAATGAGGGGCCGCATTTTAAGCTCCCCGTGCTCAATCTTTCGGTGGATCAGCTGCAGCTCCCCCAAGTAGCCTGCAACGATGCTAATCGCTGCTACCACTGCAAGCACGCCGGCTTTACCGCCATCGTCAACCACGCCAAGTCGCTCGGCTTTCCCACCGTCATCGATGGCAGCAATGCAAGCGATCGCGGTGACTACCGCCCCGGCATGCGCGCGGCAGAAGAGCTCGGCGTACGCTCACCCCTTATGGAGGTCGGCTTTACCAAGGACGAAGAGCGCGAGCTGCTGCGCGCATGGGGCTATCCCGTTTGGAACCTACCGGCGGGAGCATGTCTTGCCACCCGCGTCCCCACGGGCGAGGAGCTTACGCGCGAGAAAGTCGATTTAATCCGCGCCTGCGAGGATTACCTGCACGATCTTGATCTGGCACAGGTACGCGCGCGCTTGGTCGGCGGCTGCATGCATATCGAGGCCGCACCCGCAGATGTCGCCAAGATTGCCACCCTCGGCGGTGCCGCCGTCGACGACAAGGGCAAGACCCTGCTGCCCGCCGCCATCGAGTCCGCGCTGCGCGAGCTGGGCTGCGACCATATCTCCCCCGAGGTCACCCCCTACATTCACGGCAACATGAACCTTTAGGTTACGCCGTTTTACAAACGGCGTAACTGCTCGGCGCTGCGCGGGCTCCGGACACGGCAATCTGACGTTCAACTTCACGGGCGCGACCAAAAGGTCAGCGCCCGCTTGTTTCACGTCACCTTACCGCACCCGGAGACCGCTCGCTCGCATATGCTCAACCTGCACTGCGTTAACTGACCCGCCAATAAGGGACAGGTTTATTTTGGCAGGTTTTATCTGGGGAAATATCGCGAGGCAGTCGCCCCCCTAGCACCCATCTCACTTCGAGAGACACAAGAGGGGCGACTCGGCTGCATCTACTTCTTCCGATAGCGGCGGTTGCGGCTCGTCGATGAACCCATTACTTCGATGAGTCCTTTATCCGCCATTTTTGGCAGATGGTAGCGGACGGACGAAATTTTGACCCCCGATGCAACCGCTATTTCTCGCGCCGTCATATCCACTTCGGCTCTGAGAGCCTCCAGGATCCTATCCGCTGTCGAAGCTGACGATTCTCTGCTCATATCGATAATCTCAAACGTGTCTTTGCCACATTTTGACAGGACATGTTTATCGACAAGATTCCCGCAGATCAGGCGAATGTCATCCGAATCCCACTTCAGGGCCTCTCGTATTTTTTGAACATCGCATACGCACCCATGCTCCCGCATAAACATGAGCAATGTTTCCTCGCGATCCGTCAGCTCGGTGCCCACATGGCTCTGAATCCACGTGCGGTTTTCAGCAAGCTCCGCCCCGTGCCGGGAAAGCAGCACCGTAAACGAATCGGCCTTAACGATAAATTTCGGCCTTCCAAGCGAACGAGACTCCATCTCGCGAATCATAGCCGGGATACCAGATCCCTGGCTTTCTGCAACGGGCCCCTCGGCATGCTCTAACGGCGTCGCCCCCATTAGGCTCATGAGCTTTGGGTTTCGGCAGCGCGATTCCCCGTCTGCAAGATTGTCCACCGTCTTTCCGCCCCAAAGCCCACCGGGGTTTTTGATCTCTATTCTGTCTGGATAGATATCGACACTCACGGCCTGCCCCACAAACATGGGCGAATATTCTCGATGGATGCAGGCGTTTGCCAAGGCCTCGCGCAAAACCTCCTGGGGAACTTCCCAATCCTCCCTTCTGCCAGCGCCTTGCACTATCGCCGCTTTGCGCAAGTTCCGTCCAATCGCGACAAGGGCATCTTCGATGCAAGCCGGAATCGGGCCATCGCACAACTGGCGGTCAATAAACCGGGGTTGCCCGGGTGCAGATTTTTCCACATCGGAATGAACGGCGACATCAATCATGAGTTTGGGATAGAACTGCTGGGGGTAAATTCCCGCCGACAGAAGCCCTGCGAGCTTCACCGCACCATCCTTTGTAGTGATATTGAGTCTGACCAGCTGCTTTTCCAGCGTATCGGCCCCGCGCAAAACGCGGGGGGTCTGCAGCCGGCGATTTGCGATAATAGACCGCACGACATCTGGATCCAAATCCTCGACTGTTGCCTCCGAAACCACCGTGCCGTCTGCATCGCTCGGAAGCAACGCACTCTGCAGCTCATATAGCTCAGCGGGTGACATCTTGATATCTTTATCATCCACGCGCTTGTAGCTACCGTTCTGCACGCCGCGCGCGCCGATATAGCAAGGCTTCGCTTTAAGCTCAAGTTCAAAGATGCGCACCAGAAGCACCTGGAGCCCGTCGACCTCGCCTCGATCAAGCTCGTACCGTGGCGCATGGGTCACCACTGCCGCTGAGCCTCCGTCTCCGATACCCGAAACAAACTGATCGCGCACCCTATCGATAGCAAAGTTAGCCGAAGGAACAAATCCTTCGGCTTCGTTTAGGCCCAAAATAATGAGCCCACCCGCAGTGTTCGCAAAAGCGCTCACTGTCTCCCATACGTCTGCGCTCAATTTATTCGTGCAGGCTTTAACTTCTACCGATGCGTCATCAGTCCCCCGCCTGCGAAGGCGCTCAACGATAAGGCCAAGAGGTTCATCCAGCAGCATTGGCATTCCGTCTCTCTAAAACGATAGATTTATCTCTCTAAAGTATAGTATATCTCTCTAACTTTAGAGAGATAAGCACCTTATTTTAGAGAGACATTTAGAGAGATGTATCGAATTCACTGTTAGATAGCCCAATGTTATCTCTTTAACTGGCTTTCTCTTTAGAGAGACAATTAGAGAGACGAGCGCGACCTCTCTAATCAAGGGCACCACTCTTTAAGGTGCACACTCCCTAACCGTGCCCTAAGTTGCGGTGAAATAGTCCCCCGATTAACCTGCCAAAAAGGGACAGGTTTATTTTGGCGGGTTTTATCTGGGGAAACGCAAAATAGCCCCACATACACAACCACCGCAGCTCCATATGAGGCAAATGAATCAGTAGCGTCTATCCCAAATCTTGAGTATTTGTTCGACAGAACGGCCCCTGCCGGCTCCTGCTAGACTGGTAGATTCCCAACCGTCCATCCAGGAGCCGCAATGTCGCGCAAGTCCGCCTACAAGCAAGTACTTTCCATCGGCGCCGCCGTGGTGCTGGGGTTTGCGCTGTTCACAGGGTCGCTCGACGGAGCGCCCAAGTTGTTGTCGCCGCAAAGTGATGAACAGGCGGCAGCTCTGGCCGAAAAACAAAACGAAAGTCCCAGCCGCACCGACGACGAGGCGGACCTGGTCGATCGGCTCGAATCAGGAACGGCGAGCTCCCCGGACCCTCAAAACAGCCAGGACTCTGGCGATGGCTCCGATTCCGCCACAACCGACACCGGCGACGGCGCTTCCGCGGACAGCGCCGCCACCCCCATCGACGAGGTCGAAAACCCCGACCTCAACCGCGCCCGCGGTGTTTATCTCAGCAGCATTCCCGACTACGCCGGCAACCCCTACGTTGCCCTGCGCGCCGACAGCACGCACCCGCTCGGCACACCATCATTCACGCTCGATGAATACGAGCGCGCTACAGAAGAGGGTTGCTTTAAGAAGTTCTCCAAGCTTGACAGCCTGGGCCGCACCCGCAAAGCGCTCGCCTGCGTGGGCCCCGAATCACTCGGTCAAGGCGAGCGCGGCGATATCTCGCGTATCCATCCCGCTGGATGGCGCCAGCAGCGCTACGACTTTATTCCGGGCCAGAGCCTCTACAACCGCTGCCATCTCATCGCCTGGTCGCTCTGCGGCGAAAACGCCAACCGCAAGAATCTCCTCACCGGCACGCGTTATCTCAACGAGACAGGCATGCTGCCGTTTGAGGAGCAGATTCTCGGCTACATCCGCGAGACGGGCAACCACGTGCTCTATCGCGTCACACCCATGTATAACGAAGAGGAACTTGTCTGCCGCGGCGTGCGCCTTGAGGCGCAATCGGTCGAGGACCACGGCAAGACCCTCTGCTTCCACGTGTACTGCTACAACCTGCAGCCGCACGTGCAGATCGACTACGCCACCGGCCGCAACCAGGCATCCGGAGACTAGTGCCGACCGCACCGCCCGTAACCCAAAAATGATTCGTTTTCCTCCGTCCCCATGGGATCAAAAAAGGCCGCCCTGGATTACCCAGGGCGGCCTTTTCGTCAGCGTCCACATTGCAGGCAAAACCACACGCTACTTGGCGCGGCCCTCCTCATAGCGCTCGACCAGCTTGGCCTGAACATCGTAGGGAACCTGCTCGTAGCCAGCGGGCTTCATGGTAAAGTCACCCGTGCCGCGCGTGATAGAGCGCAGGCGCGTCGAATAATCCGTCAGCTCTGCCAGCGGCGCCTGGGCAATGACCACGGTGTCGCCGCGCTCATCGGTCTCCATACCCGTCACGCGACCGCGCGATGCCGAGATGTCGCCCATCACAGCGCCGGCGTAGCTCTCGGGGATAGTCACCGTGATTTCCTCGATGGGCTCCAGCACCACCGGGTCGGCATCGGCGCACGCCTTGCGCAGGCCGATGCGAGCCGCCGCGCGGAACGCCATCTCGTTGGAGTCGACGCTGTGATACGAGCCGTCGTACACAGCCACGCGAATGCCCGTGAGCGGGTAGCCGGCAATGATGCCGTCCTTCATGGTCTCCTGGACACCCTTGTCCACGGCGGGGATGAGCGAGCGCGGGATGCGGCCACCCACGACCTCGTCTACAAACTCATAGCCATCGCTCGTGCCGTCGGGCCCAATGAGCGGCTCAACGCGCAGCCAGCAGTCGCCATACTGACCGGCACCGCCAGTCTGTTTCTTGTGGCGACCCTGGGCACTTGCCGTACGGCGAATGGTCTCGCGATACGGAATGCGGATCGGCACGCTCTTGGCCACGACTTTGGTGCGATCCTCCAAACGGTTGAGCAGCACCGAAACCTGCGCCTCACCCACCGCCGAAATGATGGTCTGGCCGGTCTCCTCGTCACGATCGATGCTCATGGTCGGATCAGCCTTGCAGGCCTTCTCGATAAACGTGTAGAGCTTCTCTTCGTCGCCGCGGTTCTCGGCCTCGATGGCAATGCGGTACTGCGAGTTGGGAAACTTAAACGCCGCGGCCTCGACCTTACCGGTAATGGAGAGTGTATCACCCGTCTCGGCAGCCAGCTTGGGCGCCACGATGATGTCGCCGGCATAGGCATGGCCAACCTCGGTCATATCGCGGCCGCACATCACATACAGGTGAGCCAGACGGTCGCCCTTGCGGGTACGCGCGTTGATCAGCTCAAGACCCGGCTCAAGCGTACCCGTCAGCACCTTGATAAAGCTGATGCGACCCTGCTGCGGATCGGCCAGGGTCTTAAACACAAACGCCACCGGACGGTCATCGTCGCTCGAGATTTTGAGCGAATCACCGTCGATGAGCGGCATCTCGCCGTAGTCGGTCGGCGCCGGGAAGTACGTCGCGATGTCGTCCATCAGCGAGTTGACGCCCTGCTCCTTAATGCAATCGCCCGCAAAGACCGGCACAAAGATGCGCTCGGCGATCGCCTTCGACAGCAGGCCCTCAAGCTCCTCCTGCGTCAGCGTCTCCTCGCCTTCCAGGTACTTCATCATCAGCTCATCGTCGGCCTCGGCCACCAACTCGCACAGATGGTCATGGGCCTCCTCGGCCTGGGCACGATACTCCTCGGGAATCTCCGACTCAACGGCTTCGGTGCCGTTGCAATGGCGCGCCTTCATGCGCACCAGGTCGATGATGCCGTCAAAGTCCTCGCCCTCGCCCCAGGGAAGGGTCACGGCGCCCAGGCGCGTGCCAAAGCGCTCTTGCAGCAGGTCCATCGTGGTCGCAAAGCTGGCCTCGGAGCGCGACAGGCGGTTTACGAACACCGCACGCGCCAGACGCAGGTCCTCGGCGGCATACCAGAGCTTAACCGTCGTAGGCTGTGGGCCGGCCTCGGCGTCGACCACAAACAGAGCCGTCTCGCAGACGCTCATCGCGGCAAAGGCGTCGCCGATAAAATCGGGGTAGCACGGGGCATCGAGCACATTGATGCGCGCGCCCTTCCAGTCGATCGGCGCGATGGTCGTCGAGATGGAAAATGCACGCTTGACCTCTTCGGGGTCATAGTCGAGCGTGGGCTTGGTGCCGTCGTGGCCGCCCAGGCGGGCGGTCTTGCCGGAAAGGTGGAGCATGGCTTCGGCGAGTGAAGTCTTGCCCACCCCGCCTTGGCCTACGAGCACCACGTTCCTTACGTTACCGGTCTTGGGAGCACCCATGATGACCTCCTTGCAGGGCCGCGCGCAATGCGCGACGCCAACGGGGAGAGTTCGCGGTCGGTGCCATCCCGGGAGCAGCATGGTCGGCAGCCGAGCCGACTCACCCTCCAAATGTCCTATGCCACCACCCTACCCTCACGGGCGGCTGTCCATGCATACCTTTCGGCACACGTATGAATACAGGCGGCGAGAGGAAGAGACAAGCTTGTGGGGCGATTATTGAACCCCGTCGATGCAAACAAAAAGCCGCCACAGACCGTAAGACCTGCGGCGGCTTCGCCTCAATTAATAGTTGAGTAAATACCTGAGCCTACCCCTCGATACGGCTCAAGAACTCACGCGTGCGCTGCTCGCGCGGATGGTCGATAACCTGATCGGCAGGCCCCTCCTCGACAATGCGGCCGCCATCCATAAAGACCACACGATCGGCAACATCGCGCGCAAACTGCATTGCGTGGGTCACGATCACCATCGTCATATTCTGCGCCGCAAGGTCTTTAATGACACGCAGCACCTCGGCCGTCAGCTCGGGATCGAGTGCCGAGGTCGGCTCGTCAAAGAACAGGATCTCCGGGTCGAGCGCTAGGGCGCGGGCAATACTCACGCGCTGTTGCTGACCGCCCGAAAGCTCACACGGAACCTTGTTCTCGTTGCCCACAAGCCCCATCTGAGCAATCAATTCATGCGCACGAGCTTCCGCCTGCTCGCGCGGGCGCTTAAGCACGCGGATCGGCGCGTCGATGATGTTTTTCATCACGGTATAGTGCGGGAACAGGTTGTAATTTTGGAACACCAGGCCGAATCGCGAGCGCGCCTGCTTGGGTACATCGCCCTTCGCATAGACCGCGCCCGAACCCGCATCCGTCGCAACGGCAAGGTCACCAAACGAGAGCGAGCCTCCGTCGAGTGTCTCGAGCAGCGTGGCACACCGCAGCAGCGTGGACTTGCCGCCACCCGAAGGCCCGATAATCGCCACGACCTCGCCACGCTTTACCTCGAGCGAGATATCCTTGAGCACCTCATTGCCGCCAAACGCCTTACGCGCGTTTTCGATTTTCATCACTGAGTTAGTCATGATAATAGTCCAGCTTCTTTTCGGCGGCGCCCAGCAGCATCTCGACCACAAAGTTAAAGACCCAGTAGATCAGCGCCGCGATCGCAAACGGCACCATGCTCACCTGCGAGGCGACCAGCGCCTTGGCCGTCGAGAACATCTCACCCACGCCAATGGCAAACGCCAGCGACGTGTCCTTGACCAGCGTGATGATCTCGTTGCCCATCGCCGGCAGAATACGCTTGGCGACCTGCGGCATCACGATATACAGAAACGTCTGCAGGCGCGAGTAGCCCAGCACCTCGGCGGCCTCGTATTGACCGCGCGGAATGGACTGCAGGCCCGAGCGATAGATCTCGGCAAAGTAACCGGCGTAGTTGATGATGAACGCCACGACGCACGCCGTCCACTTGGAATCGGGCGTGAGCGAAATGCCAAACACGTAGTACGGGGCAAAGTAGATGGCAAACATCTGCAGCATGAGCGGCGTACCGCGCATGACCGAGATATAGATGCGCGCAATCCAGCGAAGCGGCGCGATTTTGCTCATGCGCATAAACGCCACGGGAATTCCCAGCGGAATCGACCCCAGCAGCGTCAGCACAAACAACTGCAAACTGACCAAGAATCCCTGGCCAAGCATTTGCATCATGACTTGAATAGACATTACTTGAGCACCCAATTATCGAAAGATAGACCATAGCTTGAATACTTGTCGCACAGGTCCTTGACCGTGCCGTCCTCGTAGAGCGCCTTGAGCGACTCGGCTACAGCATCGGCCGACTTGGTGTCGCCCTTCTTAAAGCCAACGGCGTAGTGCTCGCTGGACAGCGGCTCATCAAGCTGCGTATAGGCATCGGGCTTGGCGGCAAGCTGATACTGGGCAATCGAAAGATCGCACGCCACGGCATCGACCGCGCCGCTCTCGAGCTGCATAAAGGCCGTGTTGTACTCGCCGATCGTGTCGAGCGTGGCAAACGTCGCTGCCAGATCCTTCTGGTCACCCTCAAGCACGTCCTGCGCAGCGGAATCAGTCTGGGTAATCACAGTCTTGCCGGCAAGATCGTCCCAGCCCTTGATGCCCGCATCCTTCTTGACCACCAGCACCTGCTCGTTGAGCATGTACGGCTCGGAGAACGTGTAGTCGTCCTCACGGCCCTCCATGGTAAAGCCGTTCCAGATGCAGTTGATGGCGCCCGAGTTAAGCAGCGTGTCCTTGGCATCCCAATCGATGGCCTCGTATTTGACCTCCCAGCCCTGCTTATCGGCAACAGCCTTGGCCAGATCGAGATCAAAGCCGGTGTACTCGCCATCGTCGCCCACAAAGCCGTACGGAGGATAGGACTTATCAAAGCCCACCACGAGCTTCTTGGACTCCGCAGCGCCCTTCACATCCTTGGCCGCGGCAGAGCCAGCAGCGGAGCCCTTGCCGGCACCACCGCCGCAACCGACAAGACCAAGGCCAAGCACCGTAGCGAGCGAGCCGGCTAGACCAACAAACTGACGACGAGACATATCGGTGTTCATGGTATCCCCCCTTGATGGCACTTTAGTTAAGTAAAGTGAGTCATGTAACGTTCAGAATCATACACTCTACCTTGATAAAGTACAAGGGAGGGTTTGCCCGGCGTGGGCGGGGAGCGGCGCGTAATTAAGTTTCCTGCTCTACAGTCCTGCGCAAGACGGAAAGCACGCATGGAGCACTAGGTTGGAGCACCCGGCTGAGTGGCGCCCGGCGCGGAGTTTAATTTGCTGCTCTACTGTCCGGCCCACGACGGAGGCCACATTAAGTGGCCTCCTGTTCGTGCGGAACTCGCGACAAATTAAACTCCGCGCCGGGCGCCACTCAGCCGGGAGACAACGTGCTCGGAACCTTAAATAGCCTCCTCTCCAAACGGGCACGTTGAATGCACGGTACAATTGCTTCGGACTTTTCTTTTATTTAATAGTGGGGTTAATTCATGGCAGAATCTCGTGCGGAGCGTAAGGCTCGTCGTGCTTTGATCGAGGCGGCTGAGGGGTCAGAGGAGAAAAAATCTTCTAAGAAATCCAAGTCGTCTCAGGACGCGAAGGGTAAGTCGGCCAAGGGCAAGGCTAAGGCCAAGCGTCCCGGCTCTCGTCGGAACGACGATAAGGCATCTCAGAATCGCTCCAAGCGCTCGCATAAAGATCCGGCTTCGTCTGCGCGTAAGGCTGTGGACCCCAAGTCTCCTTGTTCCATCATGAAAGCTTGCGGTGGGTGTACAGCGCTCAATCGTCCTTATAAGAAGCAGCTCGCCGCCAAGCAGGCTGCTATGGAGGAGCTTTTTGCTTCGCTTTGTGAGCGTGAGGGCATCGCCGTTGATCCCATTCGCGGTATGGGCGTCACCCTGGGCGACCCGGGTAAATATCCTGCACCGCGTGGCTTTCGTCATAAGGCCGCCACTCCGTTTGCTCCCGGTAAGGAGGGCGCTGTCCGTTGCGGTTTCTTTGAGCGCGGCACGCACAAGATCGTTGCCGTACCCGAGTGTCCTGTCGAGGCACCGGGTGCCCGTCAGATTCTTAACGGCATCGCGCGTGAGGCTGAGCGCCTGCACATTCCCGCCTTTAACGAGGACAAGCACCTGGGCTTGCTTCGCTATGCCATCGTTCGCTGCGGTTGGCGTACCGACCAGATCATGGTCACCCTCGTGACCGCTCAGCGCGACCTACCGCATGCGCAGGAGTTCTTTGAGGCTGTCGCCGCACTCGATTCGCATATCGTCACCGTTGCCCAAAACATCAACGGTCGCCCCGGCAATGCCATCTTGGGCGAGGAGACTCGTATCGTCTATGGCGCCGAATGCATGCGCGATCAGTTGCTCGGCTGCGAATTCGACATCTCCCCCACCGCGTTTTATCAGACCAACCCGCAGCAGACGGAACTGCTCTATCGGCTCGCTATCGACGGTATGGATCTGCACCAGGGCGATGTGCTTATGGATGCCTACTGCGGCAGCGGCACCATCGGTCTTTGCGCAGCCAAAGATGCCCAGAACAAGGGTATCGGCATTATGCTGCTCGGCGTGGAGCGCAACCCGGCGGGCATTGCCGATGCACGTCGCAATGCCGAGCTCAACGGCCTCACCCGCAGCGCTTGGTTTATGGCCGACGACGCCACCGATTACATCCTGGATGCCGCCGATAACAACGAGCGGATCGACGTCCTTTCCATCGACCCGCCGCGCGCCGGCTCTACCCCCGAGTTCCTCGAAGCTGCCTGCGCGCTTAAGCCGCGCCGCATCACCTATATCAGCTGCAACCCCGTAACTCAAGAGCGCGACCTGCATCAGCTCCTCGACGGAGGCTACCGACTGCTCAAGATCACGCCCGTCGACATGTTCCCTCACACCGACCACACCGAAACCGTAGCGGTCCTCGAACGCCGCTAACCAACCTCAGTAGATTTTTGGGACAAGAAAGGGGGCGACCCGCCCGGTCCGCCCCCCTCGCTTGGTTTATAAACTCCGCTACATCCCCTTGCGCAGGTCGCACACGCCGGCTGCCGCCATCTCGCGCAGCAGCGTCTCGCGATCGCGCGTCACGATCAGATCCAACGGGAAGTGAATCTCGTCGAGCATCTTGCGAGCGTAATCGAGCTTACCAATTGCCATGCCAATGTGCGCATCGGTCGAAACGCCAATGCCCACGCCTAGCTCAGCGCAACGCTCAGCGATCTTGCGGCATACAGCCCAATGCTCAGTGTCGACACCGTGTTCAAGACTATGGTTGTTGATCTCGATAATCTTGTGCTTGGCCTTAGCCGCCAACAGCACCTCGTCGATATCGAACGGCACGCCCGAGCGACCCGCGTGGCCCAGCATGAACACCTTGGGGTGTTCCAAGGCATTGATATACATCTCGGTCGTTTGGGCCAGCGTCGCGCCCTCAGCAATCTGCGGATTATGCACGCTTGCAACCAAATAATCCAAATTACGCGTAACCAAATCGAACAGCGAATGCTGACGGCTGTACGAATCGCCGGCAATATCGAGCGTGACAGGAGTGTCCTCGCCAAACAGGCTTCCGTCCAGCGAAACGATATCGGCCTCGGCACCACGCAGCACCAGCACGCCGCTCCAAATGCGCGGCCAGATATCCTGGTTGATAAAGAACTGGTAACTGCGCAGGTCATTGGGGCAAGCCGTAACCATAGAGCTCAGATGGTCGGCAGATCCGAGCACCTGCAGGCCACGCTCTGCCGCCCAGTACACATTCTCCTCAATGGTCGAATATGCATGCGCAGAGAACATCGTATGGGTATGAATGTCACAAGAAAGCAGGTAGGGCATCAGGTCTCCTTATCTGGCACGGCCGTCGCTTATATTCATTGTACGCATAGCCTTCGATAGTCGTAAAACCACTCCATCCCAAAGACACAACGTCCATGACAACGGGGTCCGGCTTAACACCAAACCCCGTTTTACGTAAAACATTGTAGGCAGAGCGCTTTACTTTTAACGATACTCGTCCGCCAACTGTTTCCAAGCGGGTAGCGAATTGATAATCGTTTCGTAACTCACGCAATAGCCCAGGCGGAACCAACCAGGCATACCAAAACTGTCCGAGGGAACCGCAAGCAACTCATACTTCTTTGCACGCTCGCAAAACGCATTCGCATCGGGTTCCAGCGCCTTCACCCACAGGTAGAACGCGCCATCCGGCTCAACATAGGTGTAGCCGTACTCCGCTAGTGCGTCGGTAAGCGCGGTGCGGTTGCGCGCATAGGCCTCGACATCGCTCGGCTCATCGATGCAATCGATGATCACGCGCTGGAAGAGTGCCGGTGCGCATACAAAACCTAGCGTACGGGCAGCACCCGCAACAGCCGGCATCAGACGGGCAGCCTGCGGATTGGTGTTGGGAACCAAGATCCACCCCACGCGCTCGCCCGGCAGCGACAGCGACTTGGAATACGAGTAGCACACGATGGTGTGCTCGTAGATCGAGGGTACCCAAGGCACCTCGGCACCGTACACAATCTCGCGGTACGGCTCATCCGAGATGAGCATAATCGGATTCTCGGGATCGCGCTGAGCGTTGGCCTCGCGCAGAACATTGGCCAGTCGCGTCAGCGTGTCGCATGTATATACGGCACCGGTCGGATTGTTGGGAGAGTCGATGATGACGGCCGCCGTCTTATCGCTGATCGCCTTGAGCACGTTGTCCACGCTCAACTGGAACGTATCTTCATCGGCGAGCGCCTCAACACACGTACAGCCGGCCTTCTCAATCCAAACGCGATACTCCGGAAAGTACGGGGCGATAACAATAACCTCGTCGCCCGGGTTCCTAACGGCGTTGAGCGTGCAGGTGAGCGAAGCCGCGGCACCCACCGTCATAAATACGTCTTTGCCCTCATAGCTCGTGCCAAAGCGGCGGTTGAGCGATTCGGCCACAGCGGCACGACATTGCGGCAGGCCCGGTGCGGGCGTGTAGCCGTGCAGCTGGTCGCTCGGCAGCTCCAGGGCCTTCTTAATCGACTCAGCCACAGCAGCGGGTGCCGGAACGCTCGGATTGCCCAGCGAAAAATCGAATACGTTTTCCGCACCGATCTGCGCCTTGCGCTCAAGGCCATAGCTAAAAATCTCACGGATGATGGAGCTTTCCGCGCCGCGAGCATACATAGTTTCGTTGATCATCTGTTCCCCTTTCGCATAGGCGCTATTGTACGCTTTAGCCGAGCAAAGTGCCGCAGCAATGTTAATTGGGGACAGACTTAAATGCGTGAAAACGCTCATTTAAGTCTGTCCCCAATCAACAGACGGCCCCATATCGCTCAAAAAAGCCTCCGCAGGTTTCCCCGCGGAGGCTTTCGCCACAAAGACTATTTGTCGGCGTCGGCGTCGGTGTCGACATCGGCACCGACGACGGCATGGTCATCGTCAGCATCATCGGATGCGGCTTCGGCATCCTCCTGCATGGCCGCCTGCGCAAAGGCCGCGGCATCAGCCGCCAGCTCCTCCTCGCTCATGCGAGGCGTGCGCTTCTTGGTCGGCATGCCGGCCGCCTTGGCATTGCGCTCCTCCTTGGCCGCCAGGATATCGCCCTCGCGCTCAAGGTAGGCATTCCACTCGTTGTCGAGCAGGGCATTCACGGCATCGCCCTCGACGGTCTCGCGCTCGAGCAGCACCTTCGCCATCAGATCGAGCTGATCGCGACGGGCATCCAAAATCTCGACCGCACGACGATGGGCTTCGCGCATGATGCGCTGAACCTCGATATCGATGCGGCGTGCCGTCTCCTCGGAGTAATCCTGGTGATCGGCGTAGTCGCGACCAAGGAACACCTGATGCTGCGCCTCGCCAAACACTTGTGTGCCCAGTTCCTCGCTCATGCCCAGACGCGTAACCATCTCGCGCGCCATCTTGGTTGCGCGCTCCAGATCGTTGCTCGCGCCCGACGTGATGTCATCGCACATGAGCTCTTCGGCAACGCGACCGCCCAAGAACACGGCGAGCTCGTCGAGCATCTCGTTCTTGGTCTTGAGGAAGTGGTCCTCCTGCGGAAGCTGCAGCGTGTAGCCCAGAGCCTGACCGCGGCTGACAATCGAGATCTTGTGGACCGGATCGGAGTGCTCCAGGATGTGGCCCACCAGGGCGTGACCGCTCTCGTGGTAGGCAATCGTGGTGCGCTCGGCCTCGGTCATCACGCGACCCTTGCGCTGCGGTCCGGCAATCACACGCTCCATCGATTCCTCGACCTCGTCCATCGAGATCACGGAACGATGGCGGCGGGCAGCCAGCAGCGCAGACTCGTTGAGCAGGTTCGCCAAATCGGCGCCAGTAAAGCCAACGGTCATCTGGGCGAGTTTCTCAAACTTAACGTCCTCGTCCATCGGCTTGTTCTCGGCATGCACGCGCAAGATCTGCTCGCGGCCCTTCACATCCGGACGGTCGACCGTAACCTGACGGTCAAAACGGCTGGGACGCAGCAATGCCGGATCCAGGATGTCAGGACGGTTGGTCGCAGCGATCAGGATGACCGACTCGCTTTCCTCAAAGCCGTCCATCTCGACCAGCAGCTGGTTGAGCGTCTGCTCGCGCTCGTCGTGACCGCCGCCCAAGCCAGCTCCGCGCTGACGTCCCACGGCATCGATCTCATCGATGAAGATGATCGACGGGGCCTGGGACTTGGCCTCCTTAAAGAGGTCACGCACACGGCTGGCGCCGACACCTACGAACATCTCGACAAAGTCGGAACCCGAGATGCTAAAGAACGGCACGCCCGCCTCGCCGGCAACGGCCTTGGCCAGCAGCGTTTTACCGGTGCCCGGAGGGCCAACCAGCAACACGCCACGTGGGATCTTGGCGCCCAGCTTGCGATAGCGATCCGGATCGCTCAAAAAGTCACGGATCTCCTCGAGCTCCTCGACTGCCTCGTCCACTCCGGCAACGTCTTCAAACTTGACCTTGGGGCGTGTGGCCTCGTTGGTCTTGGCGTTGGTCTTGCCAAACTGCATGTTCCTGTTGTTGGCGCCCATCATCTGGCGCATAAAGTAGAACATGATGGCGATAAGGGCGATCGTCGGAAGCACACTCATCGCCAAGTCGCCCCAAAAATCGGGATCGTTGGTGTTGACGATGTACTTGGTATCGGGGTGCTCCGCCATGAGCTCGGCAAGCGAATCGGAGCCGACATAGGTCGAAGAGAAGCTCTTGAGCTCGCTCGTATCGCCCTTGTCCTTTTTTGTCTTCCAGTAATGACCCGTCACGCTTCCGTCTTGAACCGTATAGGTCAGATCTTCGACGCGATCCTGCTTGATGGCGCTGACCATCTCGCTCGTCGCGAGCTTAACGGTATTGCTGGAGCTGGCAAAGCCGGAACCCATATTAAAGAAGGCATAGCCCAGAAGCGCGCAAGCCAAAAGAAAATACAGCCAGCCCGTACGCGTGGGCTTCTTGCCTCCGGGCATCCCCGGGATCTTTGGGTCCCGGGGAGTCTGGGAATTGTTGTCGTTACGGTCGTCGGGCATCTTACGAATAAACCTCCGGTTTCAAAATGCCCAGATACGGAAGGTTGCGATAGCGCTCGGCATAGTCGAGGCCGTAGCCCACCACAAAGGCATCGGGGCAATGGGTTCCAACATACTTGGGCGTGATGGCCGAGACGCGGTCCTCAACGTCCTTCCACAGGAAGGCGGCGACCTCCAGAGAAGCGGGCTTGCGGCTCTCGAGGTTCTTCATCAGATACTTGAGCGTCAGGCCCGAGTCCAGAATGTCCTCGACGATCAGCACGTCGCGACCGCGGATGTCGATATCCAGGTCCTTAATGATACGCACGATACCCGAGGACTTCACACCGTCGCCGTAGCTCGAAACAGCCATGAAATCGATGTTGGTCGGCAGCTCGATCTTACGCATCAGGTCGCCCATAAAGACCACGGCGCCGCGCAGGACCGCAATCAGCACCAGATCCTTACCCGCGTAGTCGCGCGTAATCTCCTCGCCCAGGCGAGAGACGATACCGTCGATATCCTCCTGCGTGAACAGAACCTTCTCGATATCCGGATGTTGAGAAGCCATGACAACCCTTTCTTGTGCTTATCGCCCACACACCGCCGTATGGACGCGAACTACACATTCTAGCAGCGCACGGGGTAAATTTACCAGCCCGTGCGCCATCAGCGCGGGAATACCGTCAACGTCGCACAGAATAGCAGGCGTGGGACGCTATTCCGCATCGACCACGCGGAGCAGATATGCCACGCGCGTTGCGGCCGTGCACTTAAAACGCTCGTCCGCGCGAACTCCGGCGACCCACACCACGGCACCCCCCGGCGCCGTCCTCACCATGGGCACGCCGGCGCGCTCGGAAACGGGAATGCGAGCCTCACCTAGCAAGTCGGATACTTTCTTGCTTCGGCCACTCATCCCTAACGGGCACATCACGTCTCCCGGTGCGGGACCGTCCACCCACAGGCGCGCCAATCGTGCCTCGGCAGGGATCTCGCCACGCGAGCCCGCCAGGATCCGCTCACTATCGCTGTCGGCAAAACCCAGGGCAGCCGCGTCTACCAAAGCTGTCACTTCCCCGGCAGCCGCAAGCTCACGGGCGCGGCGCACGATATCGCATCCCGGTTCAACGGCCATCGGCTCTGCGACCAGCACACGTCCCCCGCCCAACGGCAAACGACCGGGTACGGTAACCCAGTCCGCGACCAGGCCCTCGCGAGCCACCGGCGCCTTAAACGCCAGCATGCCAAACTCAATGCGTGCGTCAATCCCCGCCGGAAGCGTGACCGAGCCGGCGCCCTCGGCAACGCAGGAAAGGACTCGCTCCACATGTCGCATCTCTGGACGAGCGTCCGGATCGATGCGCTTAATCGCCAGTCGCACGATGCGCCGCGCGATTACCACCTCGGCCGCAGCAAGGCGCCTGGCATCGAGCACCAGCGCGCCCGCTGCCTCTTTGCGCAAACAGCTTCGAAACGCCTGTGCCGAAAGCTGAGACAAAAACGCGTCCTCATCGCCTAAGATCTCGCAGGCGGCGCCAATCGTCTTGCAGACGCTCGCGTTGCGCTGCGCCACCACCGGCATCACTCGATGGCGCACGTAGTTTCGCAGATACGAGATATCCTCATTGCTCTCGTCTTCACGCCACGGCTGACCATGTACCTGTAGATAGCCCACGAGCTCGCCATGAGTTAGGTCGAGCAAGGGACGCACCACGATATTCCTCCGGCGAGGAATGCTCGATAGGCCAGCGGGCCCCGAACCCTTAATCGCGTTCATCAAAAACGTTTCCGCGCGATCCGAAGACGTGTGCGCGGTGCAGATACGAGCCGCCGTTCGCGGTGCCCCTGTCTGGGCGCAGAGCTCGCGAACATACCTCCGCGCCGCGGCATAGCGTACCTCGCGGGCCGCGGCCTCAATATTGCCCGACTCCCCATCAAAATAAGCGTGCTCCACACACAGCGGTAAACCATATTGCGCGCAGAGCTCACGCACAAAGGCCTCGTCGCCATCGGACGCCTTGCCGCGCAGATGATGGTTTACATGCAGCACATGCAGGCGCTCGCGAGCAATGGGGGCAACACCGCGTCCATCTTGGATATCCAGCTTTGATGTGCACGCCATAAGAAGCAGTGCCGTCGAGTCCGCGCCGCCTGATACCATGAGCACGACAGGAGCAGCCTGCTGCCTCGTTCGGGTCTCATCGACTGCCCCGGGCACGGCATGGTGTCCGTAATGCTGTGATACCGTAGGCATTTGCTTCCTCCTCTATTCGTCCGCACCCATTGTATCCTTTGGAATCTTATGTCTCGTCTGCACCTTCATATCCTTGGCAGCGGCTCAAAAGGCAACTGCGCGCTCATCGAAGGCCCCCGGGGGCTCATCATGATTGACGACGGTCTTTCTCGCCGCGAGACATTAAAGCGCATGGCAGAACTGGGACTCTCGGCAGACAACGTCTCGGCTCTTCTCATTACTCATGAGCATAGCGATCACATCAAGGGTCTCGATGTCTGGTGCAGGCACTGGCACGGTCCCCTCTTTGCCAGCAGGGGCACACTTTCGAGCAAAGAAAATCTTTCGCATCTGCCTGTCGAGGAATTCGACCCCGGTGACACCCTATCCATTGCCGGCATCCACGTGCAAACCTACTCAACATCACACGATGTCATAAATCCAATCGGCTTTCGATTCGACGCCCTCGATGATTCCATCGGCTTTGCTACCGACACCGGAGAGCTATCGAGCCAAGCCATGAACACCCTCAAAGATTGTCGAGTCCTCGCGCTCGAAAGCAACCACGATGTGACCATGCTGCGCGAGGGAGAATATCCCCGCTTTCTTCAGGAGCGCATCCTGTCTGCAAGGGGACACCTCTCCAACGGCCAAGCCGCCGAAGCCGCGCGCGAACTTGTTACCGATCGCACCGAACAGCTCATTGCCATGCATATCAGCCAAGACAACAATCGTCCGAGCCTTACCGTCAAAAGCTATGCCAAAGCTCTAGCCGCAACCCTGGATGACGAGCTCGGCAGCTCCGCCACCCTTCTCCAAGGATCGCGAAAACTCTCGATACGCCCCGCAAGCCAGTATCGGCCAGCAACCATTCAATAGACTGTCCTAAACAGCAAAAGGGGCCGGGAATCGCTTCCCAGCCCCTTTTGCTGTCTTTTAATAGCGAAGAACACCAACGAAGTTATTCGATGGAGATCTTCGTAACGTTCTTCTTCTCGACGATCTTGGGAACCGTAACGGTCAGGATGCCGTCAGCGTACTTAGCCGAGAGGCCCTCGCTCGAAGCGTCCTTAAGATACACGCCACGCGTCGCGCTGTACGAGCTGAACTCCTTCTGCAGGAAGTTCTTGCCCTCGTTCTCCTCGTCTTCCTCGACATTCACGCTAATGGACAGACGGCCCTCGTTAAGCTCGACATCGATATCGTCCTTGGCGACGCCGGTCAGATAAGCCTTGACCTCATAGCCATCGCCCTTATCCTCAACGTCAACGGGGAACGCCTTAGAGGCAATCGAGCTGTTCGCTAGGTCGCTCATATCATCAAACAGATCGAACAGCGAGCTTGCAGAGGGACGAACGCCAAAAACCGAACGATAAGGAACCATGCTTGCCATGTTTACCACTCCTTTTAAGGACTGCCGAGTCATCTTCTAAGTGACTGGGACTTCTTTTGACGCTCTTATATATGCCCACCCAGTGCTCATATATACATCGACTATAAAGTTTTTTGAGTCCAGTACTATAAGCATATCTAAGTGTGTATGACTAAGGTTTTAGTAAGGTTAAGGTTCTTTGAACCAGAGCTTAAATAGCAAGTATGTTCGCAGCTACAAATAACAAGGGGCTTACAATGAGCGCGTACACGTTGTTGGTAACGAGCTAAAGGGCATCATGGACGACCAAAACCAGAACAATATGTTTATGCCGACGCAGGGGGAAGATACTTCCACGCAGCCGCCACGGTTCCATCGCCCCCACATCTCGCAAGAGCCCATTAATGATCCGGAGCCCGAGTATGTGACGAGAAATCGATATCAAACGCTCGAGGATGCCCAAACGGGACGTAAACATATGGGCGTCGCCTCGGGAGACCCCGTATATCTGAAAGACGCACCATTATCTAAAAACAGCGCAGCTAGTGATGAGCCGATGAAAGCATCCGCCACTCATCAACAAAGAGGTCCTCGACCAAAGCAAACCTTGACGAATTCGGCTCGCTATCTCGAAACGCCAAAACAGGGAAAATCAATCTTCGTTTCGTCAAGTAAACGACGCAAGCAGCATCGACTGACAATCCTGCTTTTGATCATTGTGGCCATAGCAGTTGCCCTTGTTATTCGATTTATCTTCTTTAAATAATGGCTCAATACCAAAAACGATAAGATCGTCTGGTGTAATTGAGTCATTTACGCCCCGTAAACGCAAAAA
>DAWDVX010000019.1:5216-43111 GCA_052346145.1 Collinsella sp. | reverse complement strand
TATCAAAGGCGCACATGCAGCCGATGGCCAGGCCAAGGATCACCGGACCGGAGTTACCGAGGCTCTGCAGGAAATCCATCATGCCCTGGTTAATGGCAGCCATGGGGCCGGAAATACCAAGCATGACCAGACCGACGATGGCGGTAGAGCACAGCGGATACAGGAAGATTGCCTTCAGGCCATTAAGGCTCGCAGGAATTTTAGAGAAAACCTTCTCGAGCAGCAGGATGACATAGCCAGCGAGGAAGCCGCCGACGATGCCGCCTAGGAAGCCAAAGCCCACACCTGCGCCACCGGCGTCGATCATGCCGGTATCGGCGTTAACAGGCAAGCCCTGGATGGCAATCATACCGGCGACGAAACCGGGGACGAGCGCCGGGCGCTTGCCGATGGACTCGGCGATGTAAGCGGAGAGCACCGGAACCATGAGGTTCATGGCGATACCGCCGATAATCTTGAGCATCGCGGCAAAGCTGTTGTAGTCGGCAGCCGTCGAATCAAAGGAAGTGATGCCCCACAGGAACGAAATGGCGGTCAGAACACCACCGGCAACGACGAAGACCAGCATGTGGCTGACGCCGTTCATGAGGTGCTTGTAGATGACGTGACCGATGGACTCCTTCTCCTCGACCTCGTCCTCGACATCGGCGGCAGCGGCAACCGTGTCGTCGCCCTTGGCGGCGAGCGCGCGGTCAATCAGCTTACCGGCGGCCTCAACGGACAGGGCCTTGGAAACACCAACGGAAACCATGGGCTTGCCGGCGAAACGCTCAGCCTGGACATCCTTGTCGGCTGCGACGACGACGGCCTTGGCACCAGCGATCTCACTCTTGGTGAGCTCGTTCTCGACACCGACCTGGCCATGAGTCTCGACCTTAATGGTCAGACCGCGCTCGGCAGCTGCCTTCTCCAGCGCCTCCTTAGCCATGAAGGTGTGCGCAATGCCGGTCGGGCAACCGGTCGCGGCGATGATGTCAAACTTAGCCATGTGTCCCTCCTTCTTGAGTACAGCGCCCGCGGGCGCTCCCCTACACGCGCTTCAATGCGCGTTTTTCCACAACTGAAAGATACCAACCTACCGTCCGCGTGAGAAGAGACAAGGTGCAATTCTCCGGTGAAAGGTTCTTTCATAACCGTAAACGGTAGGTGAAAGTTTACCATCAACACTTGAAACAGCAAGGTGTATCTTGTAATTGAAAATGCCCGTATACTATGGCATTGCAAATCGAGTTAGATTTTCATGCCAACCAGGAGCCATCCATGACCGATAGTAGCAAGAGCGCACTTTCCCTCATTAGTACCCATCAGGGATACAGCGAGTCCGAGCAGCGCATTGTCGACTATATATTGGAGCACCAGTCCGAGGCGCCACGCCTCACGGCGGCTCAGCTCTCGCGCGCCGCTGCCACGTCCGAAGCGACCGTTTCGCGCTTCTGCCGCAAGCTGGGCTTTGGTAGCTTCCGCAGCTTTCAGTTTTCGTTGGCGAGGGATTTGGAAAGCCAGCGCAACGAGGGCCTGACCGACGAGGTCTCGCTCGACAATATGGAGCAGAGCCTCAAGAACATCCTGGCTGCCAAGGTAAGCGAGCTTAATGCGACCATCGACGGAATCGACCACGATACGCTGGCGGCTGTTGTGCATGCCTTTAAGCATGCAGGGGTTATTGAGTTTGCAGCTGTGGGCAATACGAACGCGGTCGCGCTCGATGCGACGTTTAAGTTTTCGCAGCTAGGCCTGCGCTGCATGGCGAGCACCATTAGCGAGACATCAATCGGCTTTGCGCTCACGTTACGCCCGGGTGACGTCATCGTGCTCATCTCAAACTCTGGCAAATCGAGCCGACTGAATCGCATGGCAAAAGCGGCTCGCAACTGCGGCGCAACCGTAGTCGTCATCAGCAGTGACAGCAAATCCCCACTTGCGCGCCTCGCCGACTACACCTTTAATACCGTCAATCACGAAGCGTTGCTGACAACGGGTGACTTCGCGTTCTCCAAGATCAGCGCCACGATGATCATCGAAGTCATCTACAACTTCCTGCTGCCCGAGATTAAAGACGCGCGTGAGCATATCAGCTACTACGAGGAGCTCATCCAGCCGGATAAGGTTGTGGAGTAAAACGCGTAGTGGGACAAAAATTTCAGTCTATTTTGTCCCACCAACACCGCTGATACGACCTAACCTCGAGCTTCTTCGAGCATCTGCTTTGCGTGGGCCAAGCTTGCCTCGGACTGATCGCCGCTCAACATGCGGGCGATCTCGGCAGTACGCGCTTCGCCGGTTACCTCGCCCAAATGCGTCTGGGGAACATCGCCCGGTTCCTTGCTGACGACATAATGCTTGTCAGCCATGACGGCGACCTGCGCCAAGTGGGTTACGACAATCACCTGATGCGTAGCGGCGAGATCTGCCAGCACGCCCGCGAGCGCACGCGCCGTGGAGCCACCGACACCAGCATCGACCTCGTCAAACACCAGCGTATCGACACCGTCCGCGTTACCGAGGACAACCTTACTTGCCAGCATGACGCGGCTGAGCTCGCCGCCCGACGCAATTCGACGCAGGGGGCGCGGCGTCAAACCGGCACCGCTGCGGTATAGCAGCTCGTAGCTCGAAGGACCAACGGGCGTCCACTCAGCACGGGGAAGATCACGCGACTCCCAGACGAGCTCGGCGCTGCCCATCTCCAGGCGAGCCATCTGGCGGCCCACCTCGTGGCAGAAGCGCGGAGCCGCCGTATTGCGTGCACGCTTAAGCGCCTTGGCGGCGGCGAACAGTTCATGCTCTGCTGCGCCAAGCGCTTCACGCGCCTTCTTGATCTGCTCATCACCATCGTCTACCAGCGACAACAGCTCTTGCGAGCGATCGCGCATGGCAAAAACATCGTCCATAGTGGGACCCCACTGACGCAACAGACCCTTGAGGTCGGAATACCGCTCACGCATGCGAGCGAGCTCGCGCGGGTCGAAGGCGATGCCATCGCGATAGGCACGAAGCTCGTTCGCGCAATCCTCAAGGGAGATACAGGCATCCGATAGTGCATCGGCAATGTCGCCGAGTTTGCGATCGACGGTAGCCATTCGGGAAAGCTCTGCCACGGCGCTGTTCACGGCATCGAGCGCTCCCCCTTCGGCGGCAAGCGATGCATGGGCATCGTTAGCCGTGGCAACCAGTACCTCGGCATGTTCGGAGCGCGGCAGCAGCTTCTCGAGTTCCTCATACTCACCCGGCTTGGGGTCGACCTCGCCGATGCGCTCGAGGGCAAAGCGCGCCTCCTCGACGCGGCTCCCCTGCGCACGCGAGGCCTCTTCGACACGTCGAACCTCCTTGGCGGCAGCCCGCGAAGCCTTAAAGCAGGCGCGGTACGCATCCAGCGCCTCGAGCGCAGAGCGTCCCGCCCACGCATCGACCATCGCAACGTGATGCGCCGGATCGAGTAAGCGCTGGTGCTCGTGCTGGCCGCACAGATCCATCATCACGCCGACGCGCTCCGAAAGCTCGCGCACGCTGGCGATGCGGCCGTCAATCTTGACGCGGCTGCGGCCCTCGGCGGAAAGGCTGCGCTGGACCGTGAAGCCTTCCGTGTCGTGCGGGCCGTCAAACAGGCGCGCCTCGACGCTCGCCAGCGCCTCGCCCTCGCGCACCGTCGACGAATCCGCGCGCTCACCCAAAATAAGCTTGAGGGCCGAGAGCAGCGCGGTCTTGCCGGCGCCGGTCTCGCCGGTCAGGACAGTCAGGCCGGCACTCGGCACCAGCGTCGCCTCGCGAATGAGTGCAATGTTAGAAACCTGCATCTCATCGATCATGGCGGACTCCGTAGAATACGCGGCTCACCGAGTTGTAAAAACTCTCGGGGCCGTAGTCGAGCAGCAGCACATCGCCGGGGCCTCGGCGCACGGCCACGCTCTCGACCGTGCCGTCGCAGGTAATAAACTGTCCATCGATAGCGATCGCCGGAACGCTCGGACGGTCATCAGACATAAAGATTTCGACGACATCGCTCGGCGAAGTCAAGAAAGCGCGAGCTTGAATGGTGTGCGGCGCAATGGGTACGCAGACCATGCCCGTATAGTCAGGGCTCACGATGGGGCCACCGGCGCTGAGCGCGTAACCCGTAGAACCAGTCGCCGTCGAAACGACGACACCGTCACCGCGTAGGCGGTCGATATGGTGACCGGACACCGTGATGTCAAACTCGACCATATCGGACAGGGGGCCGCGCGTAAGCGCCATGTCGTTGAGGGCGAAGGTGCGCACAACATCCTTCGTACCATCTTCGCGCACGGACACGATATCCGCGGCGATGGTAGCGCGACGGCTCACATGCAGCTCGCCGGACAGGGCGTCGCTCACGACCTGCAGAATGTCGCGCTCCTCGGGACTCGCAGCAGTTAAAAAACCCAGGTGACCATAGGAAAGACCGAGGATAGGAATCTCACGATGGTTGAGGATGCGGGCAGCGCGCAGCAACGTGCCGTCGCCGCCGAGCGTAATGACCAGATCGGAGCCGTCAATATCAGGCGTGCTTTGAATCTTCGATCGCTGGTCGGCAGCCCATGCGACCTCATAGCCCTGGCGCGTCAGCCAAAGCTCGAGCATCAGGCCGCTCTCGACCGCCTCTTGCTTGTAGTAATTGGGAACCAGAAAGACCTTCATAGCGTTGCAGCTTTCTCGCTCATAACCGATACCTGGGATTGCAGCTCGTCTTGCGAGCGATCGCCGGGGTCAAATCTCGTGCCGTACAGGAAAAACTCAACGTTGCCCTTGGCACCATGAATGGGCGACACGCACACATCGACCGGGAACAGGCCCTTGGCAGCAAAGAGTTCAACCGCCGCCACGAGTGTATCGCGGCGCACGGCGGAATCGGTCACAATGCCGCCCTCGCCCACCAGCGCCGCCGGAGCCTCAAACTGCGGCTTTACGAGCGTGCAGAATGCACCCGTAGGCGCCAGGCACGCCAGTACCGCATCGATAATGTTCGCGATGCTGGTAAACGAGACATCACACACAGCCAGGTCGATAGTGCCGGCATAGCCAAGCTCAGGCATCTGCGTCACGTTTGTGCGCTCATGCAGCGTCACGCGATCGTCCTGGCGCAACGACCAATCGAACTGGGCGCGACCCACGTCCACCGAGACAACGGTCGCAGCTCCGCGCTTGAGCAGGCAATCAGTAAAGCCGCCGGTAGAGCAGCCCACATCCAGACAGGCAAGGCCCGTCGGATTGATACCAAACGTATCAAGCGCGCCTTCGAGCTTAAGACCGCCGCGGCCAACATAGGGAATGCGCCCCTTCACGTGCAACGGCAGGCCCGGGGTCACCTTAAGGCCCGGCGAAGTCAAGCGCTCGCCGCCACTCGAGACCAAGCCAGCCATAAGAGTGCGAAGGGCATCCGCGCGATCGGCGCAGATGCCCTGTGAAATCAGTTCGTCATCAAGACGCACGCGTTTCATGAATGCCATCAACCATTCGTATCCGAAGATGCGGCCTAGCTATCCTGGGATTCGTTTGCCGCATCCTCATCGTATTCCTGCTCGAGCTTGTCGGCCTCACGCGGCGTCAGCTCAAACTTATCGACCATGTCGACCGCACGGGAGCCCAGCTCAATCGCCTCGTCAAACAGATCGAGCGAACGCTCCAAGGAGGTATCCTTGGAGCGAACGGTAGCGATGATCTGGTCCAGACGGTCCGAGATCTCGTCAAAGTTGCGGACAGAACCCTCTGGCATGGCTACTCCTCGACGGAGTCGGCCTCGACGGCCCCAGCAGCGTCCGCGTCCTCGGCAAGTACACCGGCAGCAGCCTGAGCAGCAGCGACCTTGGCGGCTGCCTCGGCAGCCTGTGCCTCCTCGCGAGCGCGATCCTCGGCCAGCAGCTCTTGGTACAGGTCCTCGCCCGGCAGTTCCTCGCTGCGAGCGATCTTGCCCAGCACGCCGTTGACAAACGATGCGGACTGGTCGGTACCATAAGCCTTGGCAAGCTCAACGGCCTCGTTGATGACGATGGCGTCCGAGACCTCTTCGTCGGTAAGGAAGCGCATCTCGTAGACGGCGATACGCAGCAGGTTGCGGTCGGCACCGGGCATGCGCATAAGATCCCAGTTCTTGGCGACGGCTCGCAGGGCACAATCGATGCGATCGATGTGCTCGTAGGCACCGCGGCAAAGCTCCAGTGCATAGGGGTCGAGGGGACCCTTCGAGATCAGGAAATCGCCCTCGAGGACGCGCTCGAGCGGACTGTCCGTGGCCTCGGCCTGGAACAGCAGCTGCAGCGCCTGACTGCGGGCAAGCGTGCGCCCGCGATAAACCTTAAGGCTCAAAGGTTACTCCTTGGGGAAAACGAGACCGTCAATGCAAACGTCGACGCGCTCGACCTCAACGCCCACCTGAGCATCGATGGCAGCGACCACGGCGGCGCGAACGGCCTCGGCGAGCTTCTTGAACGGATAGCCAAAGAACACCACGACACGCACGGTGAGTGCGAGCTTGTCGCCGATGACCTCGGCCTCGACCGCCGGCTCGGAAGCCGGGGCCTTGGACGAGAGCATCATGGAGACAAGGTTGGTGGCAAGGTCCTTGACGCCAACGGAGGCGATGCCCTCGACATCCGACACGGCGCGCGAAACGATGGCGGTCAGAACATCGGGCGAAATGCCGATGCCGTCAATCTTGATTTCCTGGGGCATGAGTCCTCCTATAAGAGTTGGTTGCTAGACGCGGGAGACGAACTTGCCGTCGCGGGTGTCAACCTTGATGACCTCGCCCTCGTTGAGGTACATGGGGACCTGGATGACAGCGCCGGTGTCGATCGTGGCCGGCTTGGTGGAACCCTGGACGGTGTCGCCCTTAAAGCCCGGGTCGGTCTGGACGATGGTGGTCTCGATGAACATCGGCGGGGTCACGCCCATGAGCTCATCGTCGGCGAAGAGCAGCTGGCAAATGTCGTTCTCGCGCAGCCACTTGGAGTTCTCGCCCACCATGTCCTCGGGAACGGGAACCTGCTCATAGGTCTCGTTGTCCATGAAGATGTAGTCGGCGCCATCGTTGTAGAGGTACTGGAACTCACGGGTGGTGAGCATGACGCTCTCGAACTTGGTGCCGGCGTTGCAGGTGTTCTCGACGACACGGCCGCTCTTGATGTCGCGGGTCTTGTAGCGCACAAACGCGCCGCCCTTGCCCGGCTTGACATGCTGGAACTCGACGATGGTGTAGACCTTGTCCTTAATGCGGAGACCGAGGCCGTTCTTGAAGTCGGCGGTAGAAATGGTAGGCATAGCGACCTTTCTTGTTATGGGCAGGACGCACAAGCGTCCAAATTACATACGACCGAAATTATACACTTGCAGACGGCGCCTGCAGCGAGCGCATAAAAAGAGAACGCGGGGCGCCCGAAGTGCTCCGGACGCCCCGCCCCAAAAATCTATCGAAATGGGCTAGCAATCGATGATGTGCAGGTCGTGCGGGGTCTTGGTGAAGGGCTCGTAGCCGTTCTCGGTGACCACGCCGTAGTCCTCCAGGCGCACGCCGCCCACACCGGGCAGATACACGCCGGGCTCCATGGTGATAACCGAGCCGACCTCGATGGTGTTCTTGCTGCGGTTGAAGTTGGGCAGCTCGTGGATGTCGATGCCCACGCCGTGGCCCAGACCATGGTTGTAGTAATCGCCATAACCGGCATCGCCGATGATCTTCTTGGAAAGCTTAAAAATGTCGTTGCCCTCGACGCCCGGATGGATGGCAGCGACGCACTCCTCGTGCGTACGGCGCACGAGCGCGTACAGGTCAAGCTGCTCCTGGGTAGGCTCGCCCATCACGACGGTGCGCGTCATGTCGGAACGATAATCGCAGTAGCCCGCGCCGTAATCCATGAGGACGAAGTCGCCCTTCTCGATGACACGGTCACTCGGCACGGCATGCGGGTTGGCGGTGTTGGGGCCGCTCGCCACAATGGAGCCGAAGGCCAGGCTGTCGGCGCCGTTGGCGAACATAAAGTTCTCGAGCTCGTTGCGAACCTGCTTCTCGGTCATACCGGGCTTAATAAAGCCGAGCATATGCTGGAAGGCGGCATCGGTGATCGACTGCGCATGGCGCATGAGCTCGATCTCCTCAGCGTCCTTGATGGCGCGCATCTTGCGAATGTCGTCATGCATCAGCGGCAACATGCAGGCGACGGAACGGTCCTCCAGGCCACGCTGAATACCCTGGTAGAAGTTGATCTGCATGTCGTCCTCGACAGCACAGACGCGGCACTTATTGGCTGCGATCTTACCGGCGACCCAACCAGGGATGGTGCCCTCGTCCATGTCGTAGACCCAGGGGCTGCCGGCGGGCGTGTTCTCCTCAAAGCTGTTGAGGTAGCGCGAGTCGGTATGGAACAGGCACTGGTCAGCCGTAATAAACGCCGCGTGCGGGAACTCGAAGGTGTAGTCGAAGACGCCCTTCACGCCCGTAAGCCAACGAAGGTTGGCCTCGTCGCGCACCACGATGGCGTCGTAGCCACGCTCGGCCATCAGGGCACGGACACGCTCGATACGACCGGCAGGACCGGCAGCAAACTCAGACATGCAGATTCCTTTCTTGTTGTCTCTATATAGACGGGACGGGTCTCAATCGAACGACGGAATCGCATGCGATCCGCAACCGATTGAAAACCCGCCCCTCAACATGATACGAAAGACAATGGAAGTCAATAAATCTTAGAGAAGTTCTTTGCGAGAAGCCAAATAGGCGTGAGCATGGCGCTCAAGAACCTCGTCCTCGACGCTCGTTAGGCGAATGGCACCGAGTGCTGCGGGCAGCGGCAGCATGCTGCGATTCGAGCGAGCGAACTGCTGCTTGCGGAACTCCTCGATATATGCGACAGGCTCCAGGTCGAAGGCAAGTTCCTCGATACCAAAGTCCTCCAGACAGTCATCGACCTCAAAGACGTAATCGATATCGAAGTCGCAGGCGTCATGTGCTAGGCGCGCCTCAAAGCGCATGCCCTCGGACAACAGCTGGTAGGCAGGGACCTGCGAAGCGGCATCGCCCAAACAAGCGCGCAAGGTACGCCCCCCCGTCTTGCCAAAATCGAGCGCATGGCGGGCGCTCGGGTTCGTGGCCATCAGTACGTCCTTGCGAGCAGTCTGAGACCATTGAACGGCATTGACGAGCGCGACCTCCTCGCCCGCGAGAATCTCGGGAACGGTCTCAATAAACTGATTCCAGCGGGACTTGCTGCTCGAAAGCATGGTGCCAACAAGTACCGCATAGCCGAGCTTGAGGTCCTCGGGGTCCGCCTCGCGAACAAGGTCGAGGTCACACACGACCAAGCCCGGTTCGGGACGGAACGCGATGGCGGGAAGCGCACTGGCCGACGAGGCGACAAGCGGCTTCATGGTCGTCGCGACCGTGAGCATGGCGTCGAAGGTCGTCGGCAGCAGCGCGCACTCGGTTCGGCCACACCACTGGTTGGCGCACCAGCTAACAACCGAGCAGGTTGCGGCATCGCCAACGGCGACAACCAGATCGTCGCAGGTAATGCCGTTGGCAGATAGGGCGCCAAAGATCGCATCGGTATCAGCAAGCGTGGCACCAGCAGGCGAAACCTCGAGGGGGAGCTGTGACATGACAAAACCGGCGTCGACCAGCGCATGCTCGACGACCTCACCAAAACGCTCTGACGTGGCGGTGTTCCAAACGACCATCGCGCGCTTAGGCTTGCCCACAGCCGAGGAAAACATGCGCGACAGCTCATCGAACGCGCCCAATCCGACGCGGACATCGACACTGCGGTTTTGGAAATTGATCAGTTGACGGCGAATCATAGCAGCCCACGCTCCAAAAGCATCTCGGCACAAAGGTAGGAAACGTCCTCGAAGGACTTGTTGCGAATATCAAGGGTAAGGTCGGCGGCCTGGCGATACAGCGGACGGCGATGCTCAAACAGGCGCGCGGCATGCTCGGGAGAGCGAAAATCGGGGCGCGTGTCGGACCGACGAATCTGGCGAATCGAATCCTCAAAGTCGCCCTCGAGGTACACGCACGTACCCATTTCGTGCATCAGCTCAATATTCACCGGTGTCTCGACGATACCGCCCCCGCACGAAACCAACAGGCTGCGCTCACTTTGGAGCGAACGGAGCGCCGAGGTCTCGAGCTCGCGAAAACGATCCTCGCCCTCGGTCTCAAAAATCTCGGTTACCGACTTGCCGCAACGGCGCACGACCAGGCGGTCGGTATCGATAAAACGCCGCTTGAACATAGTGCCGACGTTGCGCGCGAGCGTCGATTTGCCCGCGCCCAAAAAGCCGATAAAGAAGATATGGTCGCAGCCGTGTTTGGTGTGCTGGGACATAGCGAGACCTATTCCTCGCAGTGAAGGTCGCGCAGGGCCCGGCGCTCAAAAATACGGAAGATCTGCGTATACCACAGGTCCTGCGTCGCCTGCGGCTTTACCAGGATGGTATCGACGCCGGCGAAATTGCCGCTCCACACGTCAGTGTAGAGCTGATCACCGATCAGCACCGCCTCGTCGGCCGAGGCGCCGAGGCGCTTAAGACCCGCCTTGAGGGCAAACGGCGCCGGCTTCATGGCGTGGCTGATGGCCTCGAGTCCCAGCTCGCGTGCAGAGCTCATGACCTGGTCGCGATGCCAGTTGTTGGACACCATGCACAGCTTAAAACCTTTGGCGCGGGCGGCGTCGAGCCAAGCGGAAACCGCGGCGGGAACCTGCTCGGTGTCGCGCGGCACCAGGGTGTTATCGCGATCGAGCAGAATGGCGCGTTTGCCGTCGGCCCACAGGGCATCAAGGTCGATGCGATCGACCGAGGCAACGTAACGTTTGGGGCTAAAAATCCTCATGCTAATTCCAAGACTGTTGATGCTCTTCGTAGGTTTGCGAGAAGTACTCCTCGTCCTGCGTAATGTAGAAATACAGATCATCGGAGTCGGTCGGCTCAAGCGTGGCCTTGAGCGCCTCGAGCGACGGAGAGCAGATGGGCGTGGGTGGCAGGCCCTCGTGCTTATAGGTGTTATACGGACTATCGCTCTGCAGGTCGTCGGCGGTAACCTCGCCACCGGTGACATACATCATGGTCGCATCGCTGTTGAGATAGCGCAGACCGTCGAGCTTGCCGGCAAGACGGTTGTAGAAGACCGAGGCCACGTGCGCACGTTGGTCGGCGTTGAGACCCTCGCGCTCAACGATAGAGGCCAAGTTGACGATGTCGTAGTCGGACATCTCCACACCGTAGCGTTCCTTGATCTTGGCTTCGCAGCTCGCAAAGTCAAGCGACTTGTACTCGGTCTTAAACTGATCGAGCATAGCGCGAATCACGCCATCGGCCGTCGGCGAATCACCCAGCGAATAGGTCTTGGGGAACAAGAAACCCTCGAGCGAGTCGTTGGCGGCGCCCTTAAGGAAGCTATAGTCGTCCACGTAGTTGGAGGCCTTGGCCTGGTTGAGGAAGTCTCCCTTAGAGATGCTGTCGTAGGCCTGGGCCACACGGTCGGCGACTTGATCGACCGTCAGGCCCTCAGGGATAGTCAGCGCATTGGAGCCCGCGTTGGGGCCTTCCATGAGCTGCTGAACAACCTTGGTCGCATCCATGAGTGTGGTGAACGAATAATCACCAGGCTTGAGCGACATATCGGCGTTGAGCTTTTTCACCGCCGCATAGTAATCCTTGGGATTTTCTACGATATGGTTCTCGGAGAGAATCGAGGCGATCGTATCGCCCGAAGCACCATCGGGAATGGTCACCGTAACCTGCTGACCAGCCGTGACCTTCGTATCCTCACCGGCAAAGAAGCCCTTGACGGCCGGCACGACAAAGAAGGCGATCGCAGCAAGCGCGAGCACCGCCACCACAACGCCGACGATCATGGGAACCGGAGAACTCTTCTTTTGAGCACCGCGACGAGCATGCGTGTTGTAGCTCGAGCGTGTTGCCGGAGCAACGCCATGCGAACCGCGAGCGTGATGCGAATGCGATTGGGGGGCCTGAGTTCGCTGAGTAGGTGCCTGCTGCTTAAAGCGGGTACCGCCTGCAGGCTGGGCCGTACGAGCAGTGGGCTGCTGAGCCGCATGAGAAGCCGAATGCTGAACCGAACGAGCAGATGGCTGCTGACCCGTCCGTTGAACAGGTTGGGCCGAATGAGAGAAGGACTGCGCCGGGCGCGCGGCAGGCTGAGCTGCACGCTGCGTCGGCTGTGCCGGACGCTGGCAAGGCTGGGCAGGGCGCGACGCCGGCTGCCGTGTACGATTCTGCTGGCGCGGATCGGAAGCGCTAGGCATGCGAAACCTCCTCGTTTTTACGATCGAGCCACGTCTGCAAAAACAGGCTGGCGGCAATCATGTCGATCTTGCCCCTCATCTGCTTTTCGTTGAGGCCCTGCTCGCGCAGGATACGCTTGGCCTCTTGCGAAGACAGACGCTCGTCCTCAAACTCAAGCGGAAGATCGAGCTCGTCGGCAATCTTTTGCGCCACGGCGGCAACGCGCTCGGCCTGGGGACCAGGCTCACCGGCCATGGTCAGGGGACGTCCGCTTACCAGGATGTCGGGCTCATAGTCCTCGACCAGGTAGCGGAACGTCTTGGCCATACCGGTGACCTCTGCAGCCGGGAGCACCTTGACGGGCATCGCCATCTTGCCATCACGGCTCGAGACGGCGATGCCGATCCTGGTCTCCCCTATGTCCAGCGCAAGCGCGACCACAGTGACTTCTTAGATTCTTAGGCGCCGAGTGCGGTCTTAGCGGCCGCGAGGGCATCGGCGATACCGGCAGCGTTCTTGCCACCGGCCTGGGCCATGTTGGGACGGCCACCACCGCGACCGTCAACCAGGCCCGCGATCTGCTTGATCACGTTACCGGCGTGGAACCCGGCCTTCACGGCGTCATCGGAGCCGGCAGCGAGCAGGGCCGGAGTGCCCTTCTCAGTCACGCTGGCGACGACACAAGCGACAGGGCCGGCGACCTTCTGGTGCACGGTATCCCATACGTTGCGCAGGTCGGCAGCCTCAAGGCCCTGGAGCTCAGCGACGACGAGCTTGTAGCCGCCGAGCTCAAAGGCACCCTCGATGGCACTGGAAATGGCGTCGGAGGAGCCACCGGTCAGAGCCTTTTTGAGCTTGTTGGACGTCTCGCGCAGCTCGGCCTGCAGGTTCTCCACGCGGGCGGGAACCTCGTCGACGCGGCACTTGAGCGCAGCGGCGGCGGCGTCAACGAGCGCCAGGCGGTCGGCCATGTAGTCGAGGGCACCCTTAGAGGTCACAGCCTCGATACGGCGGACATTGGAGCCTGTGGAGG
This sequence comes from Collinsella sp., assembly GCA_052346145.1. Classification (GTDB taxonomy): domain Bacteria; phylum Actinomycetota; class Coriobacteriia; order Coriobacteriales; family Coriobacteriaceae; genus Collinsella. The sequence continues at coordinate 29,820 of DAWDVX010000019.1, read as the reverse complement.
ACTCGGAAATGATCTTGAACAGGCCGATCTCGGCGGTGTTGGCAGCGTGCGTGCCACCGCAGAGCTCGCGGGAGAACGGCTGGTCCTCGGCGCCCACGGAGACGACGCGGACGACATCGCCGTACTTCTCGCCAAACAGAGCGACAGCGCCGGCAGCCTTAGCCTCGTCGATGCCCATGACACGGGTCACGACCGGCTTGGAAGCGAAGATCTGCTGGTTGACCAGGTCCTCGACAGCCTTGAGCTGCTCGGAGGACAGGGCCTCGAAGTGCGTAAAGTCAAAGCGCAGGTGCTCGGGCGTCACCAGCGAGCCGGCCTGGGAGACATGCTCGCCCAGGACCTGCTTAAGCGCAGCGTCGAGCAGGTGGGTGGCGGTGTGGTTGCGACGCAGGAAACCACGGCGCTCGGCGTCGAGCGCGGCGGTCACGGTAGCACCGACGGTCAGCGTGCCCTCGGCAACGTGCGCGACATGGGCATACAGGCCGTTGTGGTTCTTGGTATCGGCAACGGTCAGAACAACGCCCTCAGCGGAAAGCTCGCCGGCGTCACCCTGCTGGCCGCCCATCTCGGCGTAGAACGGGGTGCGGTCGAGCACGACCTCGACGTCCTCGCCGGCGGCAGCGGACTCGACCGACTCGCCGTTGCGAACGATGGCGACAACCTTGGCACCCTCGATCGCATCGTTGTCATAGCCGTCGAACTCGGTCGCGGCGACCTTGTCGGAAAGCTCGACCCACACGTCGTTGAAGCTGCCCCAGGCATCGCCCTTGGCGTTGGCACGAGCGCGGGCCTTCTGGTCCTCCATGCAGGCGGTGAAGCCGTCCATGTCGACGTCGTGGCCAGCAGCGCCGGCGATCTCGACAGTCAGGTCAATGGGGAAACCAAAGGTGTCGTGCAGCTTAAAGGCAACGTCGCCCGGAAGCACAGCGCCCTCGGCAAGCGCTGCCAGGGCCTCGTCCAGGTAAACACGGCCGTTGTCGAGCGTCGTGGAGAAGCGCTCCTCCTCGGAGGCGACGATACCCTTGACGAGGGCGACGTTCTTGAGCAGCTCGGGATAAGCCTCGCCCATCTGAGCGTTGACTTCGTCGATGAACTTGGTCAGGAAGGCGCCCTCGATGCCCAGCAGGCGACCGTGGAACACGGCACGACGGAGCAGGCGGCGAAGGACGTACTCGCGACCCTCGTTACCGGGAAGGATGCCGTCAGAGATCATGAAGTCGACGGCACGGGAGTGGTCGGCGATGATGCGCAGAGAACGGCTAGCACCGGAGTAATCATCGGCGTCATAGGTCTTACCGCTGATCTCCTCGCCCAGCTTGATGAGGTGCTGCATCAGATCGCCGTCGTAGTTGGCGGTCTTATGCTGCATGATGGCGGCCATGCGCTCCAGGCCCATACCCGTATCGAGGTTGCGGTGCGGCAGCTCCGGCATGGAGCCGTCCTCCTGGCGGTCGTACTGGGTAAAGACGAGGTTCCAGAACTCCAAGAAGCGGTCGCAGTCGCAGCCAGGCTTGCAGTCGGGGCTGCCGCAGCCGACCTCCTCGCCCATATCAAAGTAGATCTCAGAGCACGGACCGCAGGGGCCGGTGGGGCCAGCGGCCCAGAAGTTGTCGTCCTCGCCCAGGCGGGAGATGTGATCCTCGGCAACGCCCAGGGAGCGCCACACATCGTGGGTCTCGTCGTCCTCGGTAAAGACGGTGAAGTACAGGCGGTCAAGCGGCAGCTTGAACTCCTTGGTAATGAGCTCAAAGGCCCAAGCGCAGGCCTGCTGCTTGGAAACGCCGCCAAAAGAGAAATCGCCGAGCATCTCGAAGAAGGACAGGTGACGGCCGTCCTCGCCGATGCAATCGATGTCGTTGGTGCGGACGCACTTCTGGCAGGAAATCGCGCCGATCTCCTTCATGGTCTTCTTGCCCTGGTAGTACTCCTTAAACTGGTTCATGCCGGCGTTGGCAAGCAGCAGCGAAGGATCGTCGGGGACGAGGGACGAAGAAGGATAGAGCTTAAGACCGCGCTCCTCAAAGAAGTTGAGGAACTTGGAGCGAATCTCGGCCGTAGTCATTGACGGGTAGTCAGCACTCATAGAGGGAATCTCCTAGGTTTCACATCGAAACAGTTCAAACGTAACGATATTACCATCCCGCCGCGCCCATGCAAAAAAGAGGGCCGCCAAACAGCGACCCTCCAGCGAAAGTGCACGTTATTCAGTACTGTGCGATCCTTTGAAAAAGGACTGCTGTAGAATTACATATAAGAGTCACCCGGAAGGAGCGATCGATGAAAAGTAAACGATTTGTCCTGAATGCACTTCTGGTACTAGCACTTTTAGCGCTCTTGGCCTTCTCCTGCTGGTACGCAAACCAACCAGCATTTGGCTACGTATTGTATGCAGTAATGTCCGGCGATAAGGCTTATTACACTCTACGCGCAATTGACGTTCTCTTTTTCTATGTAGCCGGCCCCTTATCAATCGCTTTGGTCGCGTTTCTTGTCATTTACAACTTCAAGAAACGTTAATAGAACCTATTTAGAATCCGAATCGTCCATGGAGCCGTCGATGCCGGTTTTGGTGTCGTCCGTGTTGGAATCGTCATCCTTGGCAAAGGGGTTCTTGAAGAAGCCCGTGGAATCGGGTTGCAAACCCGAGAGCTTGATCCAGGGATTATCGAACTCGGGCTTAGGCATCGCCTGGGCCTCGGGCGCAGTCTCGTTACCGATGAGCTCGGACTCATAGATGAAGGTGTCGTCGCCGAGCGCGTCGTAGGCGGCGACCGGGTTGCCATCGGCATCGCGGTACGGCGTGCCCTTAAACACGGCACCGTCATAGGCCACAAGCTGGCAGCCGGTCTCATTCTCGAAGTAGTACACGAAGATACCCTTGAGGGCCGCACACAGCGGGATGGCAATAATCATACCGATGGGGCCCATGAGTGCTGAGCCAATAACGAGCGCCGTGAGGCTCATAATGGGATGCACCTGCACCGAGCTCTGCATAACCTTGGGCGAAATCACGTTATCGGTGACGTTTTGCGCGACCATCGTCACGATGAGCGTCCATAACGCCAACATGGGGCTGAACATGAAACCAAGCACTGTGGCGATTGCTGCGCTCACCCAAGGACCGACGACCGGAACCAAATGCATGATGCCGGTAAAGATAGCCATGAGCGCCGCATACGGATGACCGATGATCATAAAACCGATAAAGGCCAAGATGCCGCCGCAGATAGACGTCACGACCATACCGCGCATGTAGCCGCCGACAGAGCGAGAAAGGATGGCGACCATAAAGCGGTACGAGGTCTCCTTCTCCTGACCGATGATGGTGCAGATCTCGTGGTGCATGCGAGGGTAGTCGCAAGCCATCCAGTAGGCAAGCACCAGACCAAGGAAGATCACGAACAACTGCGAGGCCGTATTGGTGATGATCGGGAACACACCGCGGCCAAGCTCGGCAGCAATCTGAGACACATACTTCGATGCCACGGTAACCAGGGACGAAAGATTATCGTCCAAATACTCCTTGAGCGGCGTGTTGTTGAGCGTCTTGGCATGCGAGATCATCTCGTTGAGGTCGCCACCCGCAACACGAAGCTGCTCGGGCAGGCGGCTCAGGACTTCCATGATCTGACCAAAGAGAATCGGCGACAAGATGCAAACGACACCGACGAGCACGGCAACAACAACAATAAGCGCGATAAGCGAACCGATGCCGCGATTCACGCCATGGTGCTCGAGCCAGTTGGTGATCGGGGACATCACAAAAGCAATGATGGAGCCGACGGCAAGAAACTCAATAACCGGTGCCAGGATGCCCATAAGGTTAAAGATGACAGCAGCAATAACAATGCAGCCGACAACAGCCCAAATGCGCAGCGTCAGAATGCGGGTGTCGCGCAGCACGCGATCGGTTTGTTGGGGGTGCTCACTCATGAACGAATCATCACTCCGTCGGGGTCGATCTTGTCCTGAATCTTCTTAAGCGTGCGGCGCAGCAGACGCGAAACCTGCACCTGAGAAATACCCAGCTTCTTGGCGATCTCGATCTGGGTCATGCCCTTCACAAAGCGCAGCTCGATCACCTCGCGCTCGCGCGGCGAGAAATCACGGATGGCTTCCTCGATCACTAGGCGGTCATCGGTAAAGTCGAGCTCGTTGTCGTCGTCGGCGTAACGGTCGAGAATCGAAGGGGCATCGTCGGAATCGGACGCACCAGGAGCCTCGATGGGCACCGAGGTATAGGCCGAAGACGATTCCATAGCCTCGAGGACCTCATCGACAGTCACATCTAGATACTCAGCGATCTCCTCAACCTTGGGCGAACGCTGCAGCTCGTTGGTAAGTTTGTCAGTAGCCTGGTTGACCTTGGCCGAGAGCTCCTGCAGACGACGCGGTACGCGCACACTCCAGCCCTTGTCGCGAAAATGGCGTTTGATCTCGCCCAGGATAGTGGGTGTCGCAAACGTCGTGAACTCGAGTCCGCGCTCGGGGTCAAAACGGTCGATAGCCTTGAGCAAGCCCAGATAGCCGACCTGCATGAGGTCGTCGAGCGGCTCGCCGCGATTCTTAAATTTGTTGGCAAGAAACCTTACCAGGTTCATATGGGACATGACGAGCTGCTCACGGGCGTCCGGATCACCGGTCTCCTTGTAACGACGAAACAGCTCGCGGGTTTTCTCCTTGTCCCAAGCGGTCTTGCCGCTCCGGGAACGTTCGGTCATATTAGATATCCGCCTTGAGGTCGAGGGAAAGCGTCAGGGGCGCCGCAGTCTTTTCGTAGGAGTCGCACACGCTCGCGAGGATGAGCTCGGCATACACCGCAGCCTGGTCGTCTTCATCGACCGTAGCCTGGTCGCCAAAGGTAATAGTCATGCCAACGTGGGTCTCATCGACATCGAATTTGATGGTGATGTCATCGCAGTCGACCGCGGTGCAACCAAAGATGAAAGCCTCCTCGGCAGCCATGCGGATGTCCTCAATGCGATCGACAGACATAGAGCACAGGGCACCAACGTTGGCTGCCGTCATGCGCACAAGGCGAGCGAGACGCGGGTCACCGGCAACGGTCAGCGTGATAGGGCAGGTTGCTTCGCTACTCATCGCAGGACTCCTCAGAGGTCTCGGCGGGCGTATAGGTGTAATACTGAGCCGGCTTGGATACAGACTTCTGACCATCATCGTCGCCCGCGGCGGCCTCGTCCTCGCCAATTAGGACGCGCTCGGTAGGCTGCTCGGCCTCCGCAGCGGCAGCGGCGAGCTTGCGATCGGCGTCGGCTGCAGGAGCCTTCACCTTATTGAAGAGCTTCTGCACAGCACCGGCGGCAGAATCAGTCACGCTCGACACGGCGCTGCTGGCCTCGGCCACACTGCCCGTGACCTCGGAAATGTCGCGAACGACGGCCTCAACCTCAACAAGGTTGGACGTCAGGGCATCGACCGCGGTCTTGCTCGACTTAAGCAGCGGCTCCATCTGGGCAAGCGCCGGCGTAAGCTCATCGACAGCGCCATCGAGCTTTGCCACCACAGGCTGAGCCTCGGCGATGGTGTTGTTGAGGTCGTTCACGGTCTTATCGAGCGAGTCGACAACGGTGCGGGTCTTGCGCAGGGTAAGCGCGAGCTCAACGATAGCCCACACGCCGGCAACGGCGAGCAACAGCAAGGCGATTTGAATGGGACTCATACAAGCCTCCCAAAGGAATCGAAATACAGACGGTTTCCATGGTACCCCAAAGGGGACCGAACATGCCAAGAGCAGCAACGTGGAACAAAATTATCAGCAGCTACTTCGGTGCATTCCCGCTGCGGTCGCGTTCGCTTTGCTCTACGCGCCATTCTTCCCAACCGCGGCCAGCAGGCTGCCAGAACGCGCCGCGCTCCAGTCCCTCGGGCAAATAGCGCTGATCGACCCAGCCTTCGGGATAATCATGTGGATACTTATACACACCGTAATCATCGCTGCCCGGGCGATGGCGATCGCGCAGATAACTAGGCACCTCGCGAAGCCCACTAGAATGGATATCGGCCAGCGCCGCATCGATCGAAGCCTCACACGCATTGGACTTAGGCGCCAAACAAACATAGAGCGCAGCCTGCGCGAGGTTAATACGGCACTCGGGATAGCCAATAACCTCGGCAGATTTAAACGCAGCATGCGCTATAAGAAGCGCCTGCGGGTCAGCGTTGCCAACGTCCTCAGAGGCATGAATCATAATGCGACGGGCGATAAACTTAGGATCCTCCCCTGCATCGATCATGCGCGCAAGCCAGTAGACCGTGGCATCGGGGTCGCTACCGCGCATGGACTTGATGAACGCACTGATGATGTCGTAGTGCATGTCACCGTTTTTGTCATACGTAAAGCCGCGACGCGGATTGGCAATCTTTACGTCATCCACGGTGATGGGATAGCGCTCCCCCGCCGACGGCGCTGGCGTTCCCTCGGTATCGGGACGCGTGACGGCAATCTCGCTCGCCAGCTCAAGTGTCGTCAGGGCCGAGCGTGCATCACCCGCGGCCAGCGTACAAATGGTCTTGACCGTATCCTCATCGGCCGAGAACTTACCGTTCAGGCCATGCGGAGCCTCGAGCGCACGCTCGATCAGCGTGGCTATGTCCTCGTCCTTAAGGTGTTCAAGTTCCACCACACGACCACGCGAGAGCAACGCCGAGTTGACCTCGAAGTACGGGTTCTCCGTCGTGGCACCAATCATAATGACGGTACGGTTCTCAACCGCATGCAGCAATGCATCCTGCTGTGACTTCGAAAAGCGATGAATCTCGTCGATAAACAGGATGGTGCGACGGTCGTACGTATTCAGACGCGTCTTTGCCTCGTCGATCACGCGACGCAGGTCCTTCACGGTACCCGTGACGGCGCTGACCTCGACAAACTCACTCTTGGTATGGTTGGCGATAATGTGGGCCAGCGTCGTCTTGCCCGTACCGGCCGGCCCGTACAGTATCACGCTCGAAAGCACATCGTGCTCGATCGCGGCACGCAACCATGAGCCCTTACCGACGGCCTTTTGCTGGCCCACATACTCGTCGAGCGAATTGGGGCGCATGCGCACCGCAAGCGGCGCATTCTGAAAGGAACGCTCGCGCGTCGAAGCAGAAAAAAGGTCGTCCATAGCCATCCCGTGCATCAATCAAAAAAGTTATCCACTAACAGTATACCTAATAGATACGAACTACCGTTCGTTAATATAGGTACGGTGCGGAAACTTCAATCCCGGAAACAGCTTGCTCGTGAGCTCGCAGAAATAACCGTCCGTCATGCTCGCAATGTAATCCACGACCGCCTGGTCCTTATCATTCTGCCAGGCATAGGCGCGATCGTAGTAGGAAAGCTGCTGCTCGATGCGCGAAATATGGTGCTTAAAGATGTACGAGGACTCGTCACCACTGTTTAGATCCCGCAGGCAACGGTCGTAGAGCTTTTCGAACGCCTCACGCAGCTCCACCTCGGAATCGCCTTCGATACCACCCTTGCTATAGATCTTCTCGTAGTTCTCGCGCTTGGCTCGGCGGATTTCCTCAAACAGGTCCTCGCTCATCTCGATGCGCGGCTTACCATAGCTGTGCTCAACGATATCGATGGAAGCGTGCGTGAGGATCCAACTGTTGTAGGCACCGCCCCGGCCATCATCAAAAGCGTCGGGCGAAAGCAGGCCAGCCGCGATCGCATCCTGGCGGTCGCGACCGACGTAGGCAAGAATATCCGAGATGCGAACGACGCAGCCTTCGAGCGTCATAGGACGCAGATGCTCAATTGCGCTATAGCCCGTGGCAATGCAATCCTCAACCGTCTGGTCAAACTGGTCAAAAGAACTCATGTCCGAGAGCTCAAACACACGCTGCTCGTACTCGCCGTTATGGCATAGCACGCCGTCAAGCGTCTGGAGCGACACGTTGCGGCCATACAGCGTGTCGAGCACTCGGACCGACTGCACGTTATGGAAAAAATAACGCCCCGTACGCTCATGATAGATATCGTTGAGGAAGCGCTCGCCGGCATGGCCGAAAGGCGTGTGTCCCAAGTCGTGACCCAGGCCAATCGCCTCGATCAAATCGCAATTGAGCCCCAAGGCGCGACCGATATCGCGCGCAATGCGGGAGACAAGCTGCACGTGCAAACCGCGGCGTGACAGATCGTCATTGCTACGGAAGCTAAAGACCTGCGTTTTACCTGCATAACGGGTGTACGACGGAAGATGAAGTATCTTTTCGGTATCGCGCATAAATGCCGGACGCATGAGCGTGCCTTTGTCGGCAGCGCGATCAATACGACGAATGACCTGATCGTCGTTGCAACGATACGGGTTGACGACACCCGAGGCGCGGTCGGCGGCAATACGCTCGACCAGATCGGGCGACAACGCCGCGGGAATGCGATCCATGCGCGCCTTGATGGCGGCTGTTTCTTGATTAATTGCCATGGCATGCTCCTTAAAAAGGGCGCGCAAACGGTTACACCGTACTACCCACGCACTCGATTATGGCAAAAATCGGCACCAAAAACGGGAGCAATGGCAGGGAGCGCGATTTTGTGAAGAGGCAGGAGAGGGCAAGGACCAGGAGCGCGACGGCAAATGCCACGATGCCGCCCAGAGGGTCAAGCGTGCAAAGCGCGAAGAGCGCCTTGACGTCCCCCATGCCGATGCCGGGGGCGTGGCGAAGGCGCCGCCAGAGCGACTCAGTGAGCACAAGGGCAAGGTAGACGATGACCGCAAGACCGGCGTGGTCAAGCGCCGTGGTAACGCCCTTGTCGAGCCAGACGCCTGCCAACGCCGCCACCGCACACACGCCGGCAAGCTCATTGGGAAACCGTCGCTCACGGGCATCAACCAAAGCACCGGCAAAGATGCAAATCCAAAATGGGATGTAGGGCATCGTGCACCTCCTTGGGCAGCTACTCGAAAGCAAAAACCACCACAAAAGTGCCTGTCCCCTTTGTGGTGGTTTTGGTGGTGGTTATTTGGCGCCTTGCATGACCTCGTCGAGGGTAACGTTGACGGCGTGCTGCGTCGGGACCCAGTCGACCTTTAGGAACAGGGCCGCCACCGTGATGGGAATATAGCTGAACATAAAGATCGGGAAGGTAAATAGGTTGGTCACCAAACGCCACTTTTGCGCGCAGTGAATATGCTTGTACTCGAAGATGGTGGTGAGTAGCGCCAGGATAAAGAAGGTCTGGTACATCATCGCGAAGGTCATAATGAGCGAGGCGGCACAAGCCTGCATCTCGACCTCGGTGGCCAAGAAGCCATGCGAAAGTCCGCCCACGATGAGGAAGGTCGCGTTGGCGAGCATGGAGATCAGGGACAGCAGCATGCCCGGAGCGATGGTCATAAACATGTCGTAGGCAGCAAAGCGATGATAGCGGAACGTCGACTTGACCAGGTGCTTACCGTAGGTAAAGAACACCTGGTAGAAGCCCTTGGTCCAACGCATGCGCTGTTTCCAGGACGCCTTAAACGTCACGGGCTGTTCGTCAAAGAACTCCGCCGGCGCATAGCCAATGCGAATGCCGTGAATGGCGCAGAACGTGGTGAACTGGATATCCTCGGTCAGCGTATGGAACTGCCAGCCGTGCATGCCCTCGATAACGCTGGCGGAGATGAGATAGCCCGAACCCGAGACAGCGCAGGACGTCTTGCAGATATTACGCGCGTTGTTGAGGAAGCGCGCCTCGCGCAGGTACCAAGTGGCATTAGCTGCCGAGATCCACGAGCTGCCGAAGTTCTTGGAATTGCGATAGCTCGTGACCACATGGAAGCCCTGGTCAAAGGCATCGTTCATCTTAGACACGTAATCGCGGGAGATAACGTTGTCGGCATCGAAGATAAAGTAACCCTCAAACGTGTCGGGATACTCGTTGAGAATGCGATCGAAACCAAAGTCCATGACCCAGCTCTTGCCCTTACGGGCCAGGTCATTGCGCTCATAAACAATAGCACCGGCCTCGCGCGCAAGCTGCGCCGTGTTGTCGGTGCAGGCATCGGCGACCACGAAGACCTCGATGAGCTCGGACGGATAATCCTGGTCCTTGATGGAGCGTACGAGGTTGGCGATCACGGCTTCCTCGTTATGCGCCGCGATAAAGAAGGCATAGCGGTGGAGTTTTTTGGCCTTGGGAGGCGCGACCTCGCCACGAAGAGCACCGATGACAAAGAAGACCACCTGGTACAGAAAGCAGACCGTGAGCAGCGTGACGACAATCTGGTTGAAAATCACGATGGGTGTGTTGGTTTGTAAAAAGGCGAGCATGCAGGCTCCCAGGAACGCATTACGTAAACAATCGTATATCTTACCGCAGGCTTACCGAGTTCAAGAAACCACCTAATACCGGCTAGGCTTCGAGAAGGCCAAGCTGCGGGACGATGTCGTCGCCGGCGGCGGTGCGGCCAATCGAGCGCGGGGCCAGGTCGTCAAGAACCGCAGCGAGATCCCACGGCAGCTCATCGCGGCACTCAATACGCTCCCCCGTCACGGGATGGTCGAATGCGACGCGCCAGGAATGAAGGAATTGCCTGGTCAGACCCTGATCGGTGCGTGCATCGCACTTGCCGTAGAGTGGATCGCCCACGCAGGCGTGGTTGATATGGCGCATATGCACACGAATCTGATGTGTGCGGCCCGTAAACAGATGGCACTCGACGAGCGTATAGCCGTCGTCAAAACGCGTGGAATCGAAGCGCTCGAGGACCTTAAAGGTCGTAATGGCCTGGCGCGCGAAAGGGTCGTCCGAAACCGCCATCTTGACACGGTCGCGCGTAGAACGCGCAATGCCGGTGTTAATGGTGCCCTCATCCATAGCGATATGACCGTGAACGAGCGTGATATAACGACGATCGAGCGTACGCGTGCGGATGAGATTTTGGAGCGCGCGCTGGGTGTCGTCGTCCTTTGCCGCAAGCATGAGACCCGAGGTATCGCGATCCAAACGATGCACGATGCCGGGGCGGTCCTCGCCCTGCACGGTGCCCAGATGGTCGATACCGCAGTGATAGACCAGGGCATTCGCGAGCGTACCGCTCTCATGACCATGTGCAGGATGGCACACCAGGCCGCGCTGCTTGGAGAGCACGATAAGGTAGTCGTCCTCATAGCGAATGTCGAGCGGGATGGCCTCGGGAATCACATCGGTGGGATCGTGCAGCTCGGGCAAATCGACCGAAATACGATCGCCGGCGCGCACGGCATACTTTTTGGACAGGCAGGTCTCGCCATTGACGGCAACGGCGCCTCCCTCGATCAGATGCGCGCAGGCAGAGCGCGTGGGGCAGCCGTCGTTGGCGCCCAGATAGGCATCAAGGCGCTGACCAGCGGCATCGTCGGCAACAAGAATATGGATGTCGGCCATTAGCGCTCATTCCTTTCGCGAATCTTGCGGGCACGCTCCCCACGCTGCTGGGCCTTGCGCTTGGCACGGGCCTCGTCACGGGCGTTGAGCTCGGCGGTCGCATCGACCTCGCGGGCCGCAGGGCTCAAGAACATGTAGCCGAAGAGGGCGAGCACGACGCCCAAGGTAATGCCAATATCGGCCACATTGAAGACGGGGAAGTCGATGAAGGTGGTGGCAATAAAATCGGTCACGAAGCCAAAGGCCAAACGATCGATAGCGTTGCCGATAGCACCGCCCGCAACCATCGCCATGCCCACAACCTCAAGATGGGCGAGCCGGGGCGCACGAACGAGGTACACGGCAATAGCGATAATGACCGCCAACGCCAGCACGGCAAACGCGATGCCATGCCCCTCACCCATACTAAAGGCAGCGCCGATATTGCGGACAAACATAAAGTCGATCACACCGGGGATGACAGTCACATGCAGCGCATCGCCCACGGCCCGAACCGCAAGCTTAGTCAGCTGGTCAACAAGCAGCACGGCCAACGCCACGCCACCAGCAACACCCAACCGCCAACGCAAAGGCGGCGTCATATCCGCAGAACGACCCAAAGAAATCCCCTACCCTCAGAACAATCGAATTCCGTTGAACGCAATTAACCATCTTATATTGCCATACGCAGAGCGCACGACATATCCACCAACGCAAGCGAAATAACCAGCACAAAACAAAAGCGACATTCCGAATAACGGAATGTCGCTAAATAGCTTTCGACTAAGAGCACAGGTCGAAAGAGAAGGCTCTAGTTCCAACAATGGAAAAGCCGCGTTGCCGTCACCAACAGCGAAAACGTCCCTAAGCGAGCAAGGTGACGTGAAAGAGGAGGGAAGCGTACTTTGGTACGCGACCGACGATTGAACGTCAGATTGCCGCTTAGGAGCGTTTGCAGCGTCGGTAGGTTACGGCGTTCTACGAACGCCGTAACCTACAGCGCGTCAGCGCAGCGCTTGCAGATATGTGCGTGACCGTTGTACTCGCCGACGGTGGTGCGGTAATTCCAGCAACGGTCGCAGCACTCGCCCTCGGCAGCCTCGATGGCAACGGAGAGCTCCTCGCCCTGGGTCAGCTCAACATCGGAAACGATGTAGAACTCGGCCAGGTCGACCGCCTTGTCGCCGGTCAGCAGCGCGTACATCTCGGCGGGAACGACCGCCTTGACGCGGACCTGCTGGCTCTTAGTGAAGGTGCCGACGGAGCGGGCATCCTCAAGGGCCTTGGTCACGGCGCTACGGAGCTCGAGTGAAGCCTCGAGCACGCCCTCGAACTCATTGGCCTCGTCGACCGTGATAGGCGACTTATACCAATCGAGCAGCGCGGCGTACTTCTGGTGGTCGACGCAGCCGGCAGGCGCGTAGGCCATGGCCTCGTCGACGGTGTAGGACAAAATCGGCTGCAGATCGCGCATGAGCATCGAGAAGAGCTCGGCCAGCACGGTCTGGGCGCTGCGGCGCTCGAGCGAGCCAGGCTTGTCGCAGTACAGGCGGTCCTTCAGGGCGTCGAGGTACACGTTGGAAAGCTCGGTAACCACGAAGTCATAAAGCGCACGGTAAGCGCGCGGGAACTCGTAGCAAGAGTAAGCGTCGTCGACCTCGGCCTGAACCTGGGTCAGACGGGCAACCATGAGCTTGTCGAGCGGCAGCAGGTCGGCAAAGGCGACACCGTCGGTCTCAGGCTCAAACTGGCCCTCGAGCTCGGAAAGCAGGAAGCGCAGCGTGTTGCGGAAACGACGGTAGGCATCGGACGTACGGGCAAGAATCTCGTGGTCGATGGACACGTCGGAGCTGGTGTCAACGGAAGCAACCCACAGGCGGATGATGTCGGCGCCCATCTCGTCACAGACCTTATTGGGGTCGATGACGTTGCCGAGCGACTTGGACATCTTGCGGCCCTGGCCGTCGAGCGTGAAGCCCTGCGAGACGACCGCCTTGTAGGGAGCATGGCCGTTGGCGCCCACCGAAGTGAGCAGCGAGCTCTGGAACCAACCGCGATGCTGGTCGGAGCCCTCGAGATACACGTCAGCCGGGTACTCAAGCTCGGGGCGATACTCGCAGACGGCCTTCCAGGACACGCCGGAATCCCACCACACGTCGAGGATGTCCTTATCGGCCTTGAGGTGATGGCCGCCACACTTGGGGCAGACGCAGGCCTCACCCAGGTAGCTCTCGGGAGCGTCGGTGAACCAGGCGTCGGAGCCCTTCTCATGGAAGAGCTTGATGACGGCGTCGAGCGTGGCATCGTTCATGACCTTCTCGCCGCAGTCGGCGCAAGTGTAGCTGGGGATAGGCACGCCCCAGTTGCGCTGGCGGCTGATGCACCAGTCGGGACGCTGCTCGACCATGGCGCCAATGCGGTTGGCGGCATGGGCCGGATACCACTTGACGTTCTCGCGGACCTCTTTGCCAGCCTGCTCGCGCAAGCCGGTCTTGTCCATCGAGACAAACCACTGGTCGGTAGCACGGAAGAGCACCGGGTGCTTGCAGCGCCAGCAGTGCGGATAGCTGTGCGTGATCTTCTTCTCGAGGACCAGGGTGCCGCGCTCGCGCAGGAACTCGATGATGTGCGGGTTGGCCTCGTCGGTATCCATGCCGCTGAAGGGGCCGCCGGTGCCAAACTCCTCGCCGGTGTAGAACTTGCCGTCGTCATCGACCGGCATGCAAATGTCGGTGATGCCCTCCTTGAGGCAGGCGAAGTAGTCGTCGACGCCGTGACCGGGCGAGTTGTGGACGATACCGGTACCGTCATCGACACCGACGTAATCGGCCAACAGTGCCACGCCCTCAACACCGTCAAAGATCGGCTGCTTATAGTGAATGTGATGGAAGGTCTCGGCGGGAACCACATAGGGCTTGCCGTCGACCACAACCGGGGTGTACTCCCAGCCAAACTCCTCGCAGCACTTGGGAGCCAGGTCCTCGAGCATGACCTCGGCGCGGTCGTCGTGCTCAACGGCGACGTAGGCGGCACCGGGCTTGAGAGAAACTGCCTGGTCGGAGGGGATGGTCCACGGCGTGGTCGTCCAGATGATAAAGTCAACCGGGCCGTCGAAGTTCTCGAGGCCGACGGGCTTGGAGGTCATCTCAAAGCGCACGAAGATGGACGGGCTCGTCTCGTCGGAGTACTCAATCTCGGCCTCAGCAAGTGCGGTATGGCAGTGCTTGCACCAGTGGACGGGCTTGTGACCGCGATAGATCATGCCCTTGTCGAACATGGCCTTGAAAACCTCGATGTCGGCGGCGTCATGCTGGTGATAGAGCGTCAGATAGGGGTTGTCCCAATCGCCGAGCACGCCCAGGCGACGGAAGCCGGCCTTCTGCAGCTCGATGTTCTCGACAGCGAACTTATTGCAAAGCTCACGGATCTTAGCCGTGGAGGTCTGGTTGAACTTCTCGGTGCCGAGCTTCTCCTCGACCTTATGCTCGATCGGCTGGCCATGGCAGTCCCAACCGGGAACATAGGGAACCTCATAGCCCTGCATCATCCAGTAGCGGTTGATCATGTCCTTGGAGATCTTGTTCATGGCGTGGCCGATGTGGATCGGGCCGTTGGCGTACGGAGGGCCGTCGTGCAGCACGAACTTCTTGTGACCCTCGTTCTTCTTCAGAACCTGCTCGTAGACCTTGTTGTCCTGCCAGTCCTTGAGTCGCTTGGGCTCGAACTTGGAAAGACCGGCACGCATGGGAAAACCGGTTTTGGGCAGATTCATCGTCTGCTTGTACTCGTTTGCCACGGTACCCCTTTCATGTCGTGGGCGCGCACGCCCGTTGGGCACCAAAAAAGCGCCCGTCCCTACAAGCTGGGACGAAGCGCCACAAAAACGGGCTGTATGCCCGCAAAAGCTCTTCGTTTAACCACCCAGCTTAGATGCCCTCGCCCGCGTATTCGCGCGCTCGCATCCGTTACTCGGCTGGCCTGTATCGACGACCATCTCGGCGATATCTACTAAGACGTGCCTGCGCGGCACGTCCGTTGGGACCGCAGCTCCGGGGTGATTTTCATCGGTCGCATGCACGGGTTCTCAGCGCTCCCCGCTCTCTGTGGCATGCGGACGGCCGATTACTCGTCCCCATCAACGCTTATGCGGAGTATGCTAGCACGTTCCGCGCCGGCGAAAAACCCTCAACACTGGTTTCATACGTAAGAAATTTCTCGTGGTCGTTAGCCTTCTCTAGGAGCAAAATACCTGAAAGCACTTTAACTAACGAAAGAAGGCTGCCATGCGCACAATCGGAATGAGCGACTACACCGTCGGCGAGGATTGCTTTACCGAGCTGCCCGCCGCACTGGCGGAGTACGGCGCGAAGAACGTCGCCATCATTGGTGGCAAGCGAGCCCTAGCTGCGGCGCTGCCGGGCATCGAGGCGGCGCTTGAAGGTACCGACGTCGAGATTCTGGAGACGCGCGTCTACGGCACCAACAGTACGCGCGCCAATATCGCCAAGGTCGTGAACTCCCCCGCTTGCCAGCAGGCAGACGTGCTTATCGCCTGTGGCGGCGGCAAGGCACTCGACACCGTCAAGACAGCGGCAATCGAGCTCAAGAAGATTGTCTTTACGGTGCCGACGATTTGCTCTAACTGTTCCGCCGCGACCGCCATTGCCGTCGTCTACAACGACGATGGATCGCTCGAGGGCTATTCGTACCCCAACCGACCGGCGCACATCTTCATCAATCCCAAGATCATCGCCGAGGCTCCGGCGGAGTACTTCTGGGCCGGCGTGGGCGACGCCCTGTCCAAGCAGCCCGAAGTCGAGTACGCCACGAGCGCCGGCGACCTGGAGCACACCGCCGGCCTTGGCCTGGCTCTTGCCCACACCTGTTCCGAGCCGCTGTTTACCTACGGTGTTCAGGGTCTTGAGGACGTTCGTCAGAATCTGTCGAGCGAGGCCGTCAAGCAGATCGCGCTCGACATCGTGGTCAACACGGGCTATGTCTCGAACCTGACCAACCAGAACGATTACTACTACAACTCGAGCGTGGCGCACGCGTTCTACAACGCCACCTGCAGCATTCCGCGTGAGGGCACCTACCTGCACGGCGAAGTCGTAAGCCTGGGCGTGCTGGTGTTGTTCGCCTACACGGGCGACACCGAGAACCTTAAGCGCTATGCTGACTTCAACAAGCAGATGGGGCTGCCCGTGACGCTTGAACAGGTCGGCCTTACCGAGGCGGACATCCCGGCGCTGTGTGAGTATGCCCACGCCACCAACGAGTGGAAGCAGGGTAACCCGGAGCCCTTCACCGACGAGAAGTTCGCCGCCGCCATCAAGGCCGCCAACGCCTACGGCCACACCCTCCTCGCCTAACCTACCAAAAAGTGACAGGTTTATTTTGGCAGGTTTTATATGGGTAAATACCATTGAACAATTGGTGAGATAGTTTAGCTTGCCAGCAAAAGGGGCGACCATCTACTCGATGGCCGCCCCTTTTATTTACTACTTCAACATGCTGGGGTCGAACTCGCTTGCCGGGATCACACGGTAGCCGTGGCGCAGGAGCAGGTCGACGAAAACACCGTTGCCCGCGGTGAGCGTACCGCTAAAGGTGCCGTCGTAGATGTGACCCGCACCGCACGAGGGGCTGCGATCCTGAAGGATGCACGCGACTATCTCTTCCGGTCCGCCTGCCTGCTCGCACATATCGAGCGCACGTTGGGCACCCAGGCGAAATTCGCGATCAACCGAGATGCCCTCGCAGGTACGAACCTCGCCGTTCACAATCTCGGACGGCTTGCGCGGCGTGGGCAGGCCGCCAAAGACCTCGGGGCACACGAGGAGGACCTCGGTCCCCGTGCGCTCGCAAGCCTCGACCAACGCGCGGTGGTAGTTATCGAGCCCGTTATACTTGCAGCTCTCGCCCATCAAGCAGGCGCTCACCACGATCTTCATTTCCATCCCTCTCAAGCAAAACGCCCCATTTGAGAAAGCTGCTCAAATGGGGCGTCGGCGTTTACTGGCTCGGCCGCGGCGTTACTGCTGCTTGGGCATCAGCGGGTTCTCACGCGTGAGGAGATTCATGAACTCCTCGCCCGTGATCGTCTCCTTCTTGTACAGATAACGAGCCAGCTCGTGGAGCTTGAACTTGTTTTCCTTGAGGATCTGCAGGGCGCGGTCGTGCGCATCCTCAATCAACTTGGCGACAATTGCGTCCACACGCTCGGCCGTACCGGGGGCGCAGGTGAGCGACGTATCCTGGTTGAGGTACGCATTCTGGACGGTACCGAGCGCCATCATGCCAAACTCGTCGGACATACCAAAGCGCGTCACCATGTTGCGGGCGAGCTTGGTGGCCTGCTCGATATCGTTGGCGGCGCCAGTCGTCATCTCACCAAAGATGAGCTCCTCGGCCGCACGGCCACCGCAGTAGACGGCGAGCTTGTCCAGGACCTCCTGGCGCGTGGTCAGGAAGCGCTCGTCCTCCTCGACCTGCATGGTGTAGCCCAGGGCACCGCTCGTGCGCGGAACGATGGTGATCTTCGTGACCGGCGCAGAGCCCTTCTGGCGAGCGGCAACAATGGCATGGCCGATCTCATGGTAGGAAACGACCTGCTTCTCGTGGTCGGAAAGCACCGTGGACTTACGCTGTTGGCCGGCAATGACGACCTCCACCGACTCCTCGAAGTCGTCCTGGGTTGCACGCTTGCGACCTTCGCGAACGGCGCGCAGGGCGCCCTCGTTGATGATATTGGCCAAATCGGCGCCCGAGGCACCAGGCGTGGCGCGGGCAATCGCGGTCAGATCGATCGGCGGCTGGGTCTTCACGCTCTTGGCGTGCAGCTCAAGGATATTCTTGCGACCGGTCAAATCGGGCAGCTCGACGGGAATGCGGCGGTCAAAGCGACCGGGACGCAACAGAGCCGGGTCAAGGCTGTCGGGGCGGTTGGTGGCAGCAAGGACGACGATGCCCTTGTGGTTATCGAAGCCATCCATCTCGGTCAGCAACTGATTGAGCGTCTGCTCGCGCTCGTCGTTGCCGCTAAAGCCGCCGCCATCGCGCTTCTTACCGATGGTATCGATCTCATCGATAAAGACGATACACGGTGCCTTTTCCTTGGCCTGCTTAAACAGGTCACGAACCTTAGCAGCGCCGCGACCGACAAACATCTCAACGAACTCAGAGCCCGAAATGCTAAAGAACGGAACACCGGCCTCGCCGGCAACAGCCTTGGCAAGCAGGGTCTTACCGGTACCCGGAGGGCCAACAAGGAGAGCACCACGCGGCAGCTTGGCGCCGATCTCCTCGTAGCGCTGCGGCTTCTCCAGAAAGTCGACGACCTCCTTGAGAGACTCCTTGGCCTCTTCCTGACCGGCGACGTCCTTAAAGGTCACGCCCACGTCCTTGGAGGCGATCACGCGCGCGCCGGACTTACCCAGTCCGCCGCCGCCAAAACCGCCGCCGCCAAAGTTCATCGACGGGCCGTCATCGCCCATAGCCTTCTTCATGCGGCGGTTGAGCCACCAACCGATGAGGAAGAAAATCGCCATGGGAAGAATGAGTGTGAGCAGGTAGTAGGTCATCAAACCCGAGTTTTTATCGGGAACGACCGACTCCAGCGAAGCGCCAGACTCAAGCACGCGATCGGTAAAGCCCGCGTCATTCGGCACACCGGTCGTCTTGTAGGCGATGTTCTCGTCCTCGCCCTTCTTGGTGTAATAAATCGAGTAATCGTCCGTGTTGTACTCGACCTTGTCGACGCTCTTCTTATCGAGCGCTTTGACAAACGTCGAGTAATCGGTCTTCGTAATCTGCTGCGTGTGACCGATGTTGGGGAACAGAACGGTCGAGAGCACGAGGTAGACGACGAAGGCGATGAGCACGTAGAGGATCATATTCCGTCTACGTTTGTTGTCATCCATCTCCATCTGCTTGAACTCCATCTACTGGGGTTGATAATGCTTTCTAGAATACCCAACCCGGACGGCGATAAACCGACGCCGGGCACGAAAGGACAGAGATGGCATCACTGTAAGTCGGCAAGGTTCAAATCTATACAGGCGACGGCAAGGGCAAGACGACGGCTGCGCTGGGGCTCGCGCTGCGCGCGACGGGCTACGGGCTCGACGTTCTTAGGCTGCAGTTTGCCAAGAAACTGCACTGCGCCGAACACGATGCCGCGCCGCGCCTGGGGCCGCGCATCGTACAAGCTGACCGCGACACGCCCGAGGCTTGCGCCGCACAGATCATGGAGCTCGCATGCGAGCAGATATCACAGGTCGACGTTCTGATTTTGGACGAACTCGGCGAGGCCATGCGCCGCGGCTTCGTGACACGCGAGGATGTCGAAGCGCTGATCGCGATAAAGCCCGCCACCACGGAACTCGTGCTCACCGGCCGCGGGCTGCTGCCGTTGGCCGACCTCGCGGACTTAGTCACCGAAATGCGTCCCATCAAACACTACTTCGACGAAGGCCTCCTAGCCCGCCAAGGCATCGAATACTAATTGATTCGTTTTCCGCCAACACCTACAGCTCATAAGGAAGTTGCGGTGGAATAGTACTTGTTTGACGGTCCGCAAGGGCTTTTCAGGAACTATTTCACCGCAACTTATCAGGGGTATCCGACGGATGAGCTAGGCGGTGGCGCGAGCTAGCCAGTTGCCGCTGTGGTGGTAGATGGTGAACATGGTTGCGGTGATGAGCCAGGTTACGGGGTAGACCAGCAGTAGATGCTCGAGCGACGGATCGAAGGGCATGATCGCAAACACCCAAATCACTCTGAGTACGACGGTGCCAAAGATGGTGAGCATCATAGGCTGCAGACTCACGCCGGCGCCGCGGATGGAACCCGAGGCGTTCTCGATAATCGAGAAAATCGCATAGAACGGAGCAATGAAATGGAGGATGGTCGTGGTGTACGCCGAAATCGAAGCATCGTCGACAAACAGACGCGACAACGGACCCGAGAACACCAGCAGCACGGCAGACAGGCCACCAATGAGCATAAACGACAGCACGAGCGACGTATGGTAGCCCTTGCGCATGCGCTCGTAGTTGCGCGCGCCAAAGTTCTGCGCCGAGAACGTAGTGATCGATACGCCGAGCGCCTCGGTCACCATCCAGATAATGCCATCCAGGCGCCCAGATAGACCCCAAGCAGTCGTGACATCGGCGCCAAACGAATTAACCGACACCTGGATCAGCACGTTCGAGATCGAATAGGCAGCCGATTGAAAACCGAGTGGCAGACCACACGAGATCATACTCTTGCAAATACCGCGATCGATACCGAGCTTAGACAGCGAAAGACGCCATGCACCCGGAGCGCGCATCATGCGCAACACGATCATCGTTGCATTGGAGCAAATGGTCAGCGCCACTGCGATGCCGCAGCCCAGCGCCTCCATATGCAACACAGCGACAAAGATGATATCCAGCACCACGTTAACAAGGCAGCCAGAGGCAATGATCACGGCGGGCCCGCGCGTGTCGCCCACGGCACGCAGCAGTGCGGTTCCCATATTCAGCAGCAGCGCCGCAACCATCGCGGCAAAATAACAGCGAGCATAGGCCACACCCTCGGCCAATAGTTCATGCGGCGTGTTCATAAGCACCAGCATGGGCTCAACGAACACTATGCCAAGAATCGAGAAAGCGATACCGCCCACCAGCGCGAGCGTCATGGCTGTATGGACCGAACGACTCAGTCGCTCATCATCGTGCTGGCCAAAATACTGACCGGTAATGACCGCGCAGCCGGCGCCGACGCCAACGCAAAAGCCAATGCAGAGCTCGGTGAGCACCATCGTGGCTTGAATGCCACCCAGCGCGAGCTTGCCGCCAAACTGGCCAACGATATACGTACCGATAAGCGTGTAGGCCTGCTGAAAAAACGAACTAAAAAAGATGGGAACGCACAGCGACAGCAGCTGTTGCCAAATGACACCCTGCGTTACATCGATAGCCGTAGATTTCTTAGCCACACGCCCTCCCCGCCAGCATACGTCAAACAACATAACGGCAATTTAAGACCAAAGCCAATACTAGCTTAGCACCGACTGGCGGCGACCGAAACACCCCGAATTAGAGCGCGGTGCGGAAAACTGCCTAGTGATACAAACCCGGCTGGTAGTGATACTCATTGCTCACGTGCGGGCACAGCTGCCAAAAGGCGACGGCGCTCGCCGCGGCCACGTTAAGCGAATCGACCCCGTGCGCCATCGGAATGCGCACCGCATGGTCACAGCCGGCAATGGTCTTGGCGCCCAAGCCGGCACCCTCGGTACCCATAAAGATTGCCAAGCGGTCAATCTCCTGCAGCACGGGATCGTCCAGCGATACGGAATCGTCCGTCAACGCCATAGCGGCACACGAAAAACCGGCATCGTGCAGTACCGCCAGGCCATCATGCGGCCACACACGAGCCTCGCTGCCAATGCGCGTCCACGGCACCTGAAACACGGTGCCCATGCTCACGCGGGCCGAGCGACGGTACAGCGGGTCGCAGCACGTCGGGCTGACCAAAATACCGTCAACGTTCAATGCGGCAGCCGAGCGGAAAATCGCGCCAACATTGGTGTGATCGACAATACCCTCAAGCACGCACACGCGCACCGGACGATCCCCCGCCGCCTCGACGACGCCGCCCAAGAACTCATCAACCGGAATCTGACGCGGGCGACGGAACGCCGCCAGCGCGCCGCGCGTCACGTTAAAGCCCGTCAACTGCTCCATGAGCTCCATGGAGGCCACGAACACGGGAACCGGACCCGCTCCCTCGCGCACGACAAGCTGGTCAAACAGCGGCATCATCTGGTCGAGCCAGCGCTCGCCCAAAAGAAAGCTCACCGGCTCATATCCGGCGCGCACGGCACGCTCGATGACCTTGGCGCTCTCCGCAATAAAAATGCCCTTCTGCGGCTCCAGCACGCAGCGAAGCTCACGCTCGGTCAGTCGCACGTAAGCATCGAGCCGCTCGTCCTCGAGCGAATCAATTCGCAGAACCTCAACGGCATCAGTCATAGCAGCCAGCCCGCACCCTTCTTTACAGCACATCTATACCAAACGAGGCGACGCTAAGCGCCGCCCCATGCATTCAATCAACCCGATGATACCGTTCACGCCAGACGATTTACGCCTCAACGCGATGATACGTCACGAACTCATAATCGACGCCCTCGTCACCCTCACCGGCGGCAATCGTCGCGACCCCGCTACGCTGCGCAATCTCCCACGCGGGATCGGCGTCCAAGTCGGGAAAGTACGTGTCCACGGGATGGACGCAGTGGTTATGAGTGACCTCGGCCTCCACGCAGTACGGCAAAAACTGCCGATAGACATCGCCGCCACCGATCACCCAGGCAACGGGCTCATCGGCAACCGCAGCGAGCGCTTCGTCAACGCTATGCTCCACGTCGACGCCCTCGCGGGTAAAGCCTATATCGCGCGTAAGCACGATATTGCGGCGGTTCTTGAGAGGACGCCCGCCGGGAAAACTCAGCAGCGTCTTGCGTCCCATGATAACCGGGCAGCCCTTGGTGCAGGCCACAAAATGGCGCATATCGGCGCGATTGGACACCACCGTATCGCCCTCGCAGCCAATACCCCAGTCGTCACACACGGCGACGATGGCAGAAAGCTTACACGTCATGCGCGTCACCTACACCGCAATGGGGATGTTCTTGACCTGAGGGCCGTGCTCATAGCCCTCGACGATCAGGTCATCGGTCGTAAACGCATAGAAGTCATGCACATCGGGGTTGAGCGTTACCTTGGGTGCCGCAAACTGCGGACGCTCGATAAGCTCGCGGACGATATCGACATGACGATCATAGATATGGGCGTCGGCGATCACGTGCAGCAGCTCACCGGGAATCATATCGACCGACTGCGCGACCATCATCAGCAAAATGGCGTACTGGCACACGTTCCAGTTGTTCGCGGCCAAAATGTCCTGGCTGCGCTGGTTGAGAAGCATGTTGAGCGTCGGCTTGTCGTCCTGAGGACGCTGCGTCACGTTATAGGTCACGCTATAGGCGCATGGATAAAGGTGCATCTCGGACAGATCGCTAAACACGTACGTATTGGTCATAATGCGGCGACTATACGGCGTGTGCTTAAGGTCGTACAGTACACGGTCAATCTGGTCGAAGTCGCCCTCGGCGTAATGGCTCTTCTGACCAATCTGATAGCCGTAGGCTTTACCGATGGAACCGGTCTCATCGGCCCACTCATCCCAGATATGGCTGTTGAGGTCATGCACGTTATTGGACTTCTTTTGATAGATCCACAGAATCTCGTCCATGGCAGACTTAAGCGCCGTACGACGCAGGGTGAGCGCGGGGAACTCCTCGCGCAGATCATAGCGCGCCGTGACACCAAAGTTTTTAATGGTATAGGCAGGGGTGCCGTCCTCCCACACCGGGCGGACCTTTTGGCCCTCGGTGGTGGTGCCATGGTCCAAGATATCGCGGCACATGGTTACAAACTGTTGATCAGCTTTGCTCATTGACCCTCCTGTCAGTCGCCTACAAGCGAGATTCATTGTAGCACAGGCGCACGCGGCCCCACAGCCCAAACATAAGCCCTCATTTTCTGACATATGCCAGAAATTCCTTGCGCAAATCCGCACGTTCGCTATTCTATTGTTGACATATGTCAGATTTGGAGTGTGCATGGCAGGAAGACGCGAAAAACTGCGCCGCGTCGGGATCATCCCCGAATACCGCGGCTTTACCCCCGATGGCCTGGCCAGCGGTGATGCCATCGACATGACCGTCGACGAGCTTGAGGTGCTGCGCCTGTGCGACCTGGAAGGTCTCAACCAAGAGGCGGTCGCCCAGCAGATGGGCATCGCCCGCGCAACGGTGGCGGCCATTTGCAGCCGCGCGCATCGCAAGGTGGCCGATGCGCTGGTCAACGGACGAGCGCTCGTCATCGAGGGCGGCAATATCACGTACTCCCCCATCGCCACGACGACGGCCGCATGGCCAGCAAAGGAGGTCGGCACCATGAGGGTGGCAACGACGTACGACAACGGCAACATCTTTATGCACTTTGGCCGCAGCGAGCAGTTCAAGATCTACGACATCCAGGATGGCAAGGTGCTCAACGAGCAGGTCGTAGGCACCGGCGGCACCGGTCACGGCGCCTTGGCGGGCCTGCTTGCCAACGGTGGCGTTGACACGCGCCTGTGCGGCGGGATCGGCGGCGGCGCGAGGCACGCGCGGGCCCAAGCCGGCGTCGCGGGCTGGGCGGG
>DAWDVX010000019.1:0-5206 GCA_052346145.1 Collinsella sp. | reverse complement strand
ATGCGGGCGCCCAGGGCAGCTGCGATGCCTGCGTCGAGGCCCTCATTGCCGGCACGCTCGCACAGAACGGCGAGGCCACCTGCGACTGCCATGGACATGATCACGAGCACATCCACGAGCATGGCGAGTCCTGCGGCTGCCACGGTCACCACGACCATGACGGGCACGAAGGCTGCGGATGCCACTAGCGGCAAGCACCTCGTCGAGAACGCGCTTCCACGCGTGCGACAACCAGCGAACAAACGGCGAAGGCCGCCTGGAATACCATCCAGGCGGCCTTCGCCATACACGACTCAACTAGTCGTTACTTCTTGTTGCGCATCTGCGCTTCCATCTGGCGCAGCAGGTCCATATCGGACTTGGGGCCGCCCGTTCCCAGGCCGCCCATGCCGCCCAGCCCCATGGCATCCAGACCGGGAATATTGGGCATGCGCATCTTTTTGCCCTTCTTACCCTTCTTGCCCTTCTTGCCGCCGGCCTGCGCCTGATTGGCCATCGTGCGCATGCGGCCCATCATCTTATTCATCTCGCCCCACTGCTTCATAAGGCTATTGACCTCGGTGGGGGTCACGCCGGCGCCCTTGGCAATGCGGGCACGGCGCTGGCCGTTGATGATGGAGGGGCGAAGGCGCTCCTCCTTGGTCATCGACATGATGATGGCCTCGTTCTTATCGAAGATACCTTCGTCCAGGTTACCACCCATCTGGTTAAGCGCACGCTGGCCACCGGGGAGCATGCCCAGAATGCCCTTCATGCCGCCCATCTTCTTGACGGCCTTCATCTGGTCGAGCATGTCGTTCATGGTAAAGCCCTCGCGCAGCATGCGCTCGGCGGCCTCGAGCTGCTCGGCGTCGGCCGCCTCCTGGGCCTTCTCGATAATGCCGACAACGTCGCCCATACCCAGAATGCGCTTGGCCATACGATCGGGGTAGAACGGCTCCAGCGAATCGGGCTTCTCGCCCATGCTCACAAACTTGATGGGCTTGCCGGTCACCTGGCGCACGGAAAGCGCGCCGCCGCCACGGGCGTCGCCGTCGAGCTTAGAGATAATCACGCCGTCAAAGTCGGTGCGCTCGGCGAAGGTCGAGACGACGTTGACGATATCCTGACCGGTCATGGCATCGACGACCATCAGCACCTGATCGGGCTTGACGGCCTTCTTGATGTCCACGGCCTCCTGCATCATCTGCTCATCGATCTGAAGACGTCCGGCGGTATCGACGATGACCACGTCGCGCAGGTGGTCGACGGCCTCCTGGATGGCGCCCTTGGCGATATCGACCGGGTGCGCACCGTCGCCGCGGAAGACCGGTACGCCGATCTCGCCACCGAGCGTGGCCAGCTGGTCGGCAGCAGCGGGACGGTAGACGTCGCACGCGGCGAGCAACGGCGAGCGGCCCTGCTTCTTGAGCAGGTAGGCCAGCTTTACGGCAGCCGTGGTCTTACCGGAGCCCTGCAGACCCACAAGCATGATGACATTGGGAATGCGGTTGCTAAAGACGAGCTTGCTCTCGGTTGAGCCAAGCATCTCGGTGAGCTCGTCGAGCACGATCTTGACGACGTTTTGCGCCGGCGACAGCGACTCCATGACCTCGGCGGTCATGCAGCGCTCCTTGGTCTTGGCGACGAACTCCTTGACGACCTTAAAGTTGACGTCGGCCTCGAGCAGCGCCATGCGAATATCGCGCATGGCCGAAGTAATATCGGCCTCGGTCAGCTTGCCCTTGCCGCGCAGGCGGTCAAATGTGTCGTTGAGGCGATCGCTCAGGGAATCAAACACTAGTCACTCCTTAATTGGACTCGCCCACCAGGGCGCGGCAGAAATCTTTGGCATTGAACTCCTGCAGGTCATCGACCTGCTCGCCCACGCCGATGCGCAGGATCGGGAGCTTGAGCTTCTCGGCCACGGCCATGGCGATGCCGCCCTTAGCCGTGCCGTCGAGCTTAGTCATGATAATACCGTCCAGGCCCAGCGCCTCGTTAAACTCGAGCGCCTGGTTCAGACCGTTTTGGCCCGTCGCGGCGTCGATCACAAGCACGACCGAAACCGGCATGGGACCGGCGGCCATATTGGCGGCGCGCTTACGGGTCACATTGACCACCTTGGCAAGCTCGCGCATGAGCTCAGGGCTCGTGTGTAGACGGCCGGCGGTATCGATAAGCACCAGGTCGCTGCCGCGCTTGTCGGCCTCGTCGAGCACGTCGTAGCAAACACTTGCCGGGTCGGAGCCGCGGTCGCGCTTGATGACGGGGACGCCAGCGCGCTGGCCCCACACATCGAGCTGCTCGATAGCGGCAGCGCGGAAGGTATCGGCCGAACCGATCACGACGTTCTTGCCGCGGGCGGCCATGGCGCTCGCGATCTTACCGACCGTCGTGGTCTTGCCGGCACCGTTGATGCCGACAAACAGCACGCAGCTCGGCGTATCGGAGAACGGGTCATGCTCGACGGGCACAAAGTGGCCCTCGAGCTGTTCGGCCAGGGCGCGGCGAAGCTGCGGGGCGGTCTTGAGGTTCTTCTTGGCCGCGGCATCGCGCAGGTCATCGGAGACCTGAATGGCGACCTCGGCGCCCATGTCACCCATGACGAGGGTGTCCTCCAGGTCCTCCCAAAAATCCTCGTCGACCTCACCGCCAAAGTAGAAGACCTCGTTGAGGGCCTCGCGGCTGCGCTCAAGTCCGCGCGAGAGAGCATCGAAGAATCCCATTATGCATTCACGACCTTTCCGGTTTCGCGATCGAGTTTTTGCGAGACGACGCGACTGACGCCGTCGGCTTGCATCGAGACGCCATAGAGGACGTCAGCGTCCTCCATAGTACGGCGCTGATGCGAGATAACCAAGAGCTGCGTATCGGAACGCAGCACATCGAGGGCTCCGATGAGCTTGGACAGGTTAGCGTCATCAAGCGCCGCCTCGACCTCGTCCAGCACATAGAACGGAACCGTACGTGTGCGGTACACGGCAAAAAGCAGGGCGAGCGCCGTCAGACTCTTCTCGCCGCCCGACATGAGCATCATCTTGGTGATGCGCTTGCCGCGCGGCTGCGCCACGACCTCGATACCCGTCTCGGCAGGATGCTCGGGATCGGTCATCTCCAGATGAGCCTGGCCGCCCGGGAAGAGCATAGCGAAGATCTCGCGGAAGTTCGCATCGACCTTCTCAAACGTCACCAGGAAGGCCTTCCGCATCTTGCGATCAATGGCCACCGTGATCTTGGTGAGCGCCTTGCGCGCGCTCTCCAGATCGGCCAGCTGCTCCTCGATGTAGTCGGCGCGGCGCTTGAGCTGCTCGTACTCCTCCATGGCAACTTGGTTAACGGGACCAAGGTTGTTGATCTGGCGCACAAGCTGGTTGAGTTCGCGCTCGGCGGCATCGCGGTCCGTGGGCACCGGAAGCATGAGCGCTTCCTCGAGCACCGTCGTGCCATCGGCGGTAATGGCCTTGATGGCAGCCTCGACCTGCACCTCGAGCTTGCCACGCGCGACCTTGAACTCGTTTTGCGCGGCGGAGGCGGTATCGACTCGCTCCTTAGCGCGGGCAACCTCTGCCTTGGCATCCTCGATGGTCTTCTTGAGCGAAGCGGAGTCCGCCTCCTCCAGAGAGGCCTGGTCACGCAGGCGCGCTGCCCAATCCGACGCGCGTTCCAACAGGGCAGAATAGCGTTCGTGCATGGGGTCGACGCGCAGGCGCAGCAGCTCGAGCGAGCGCGAAGCCTGGCGTGTTCCGCGGATACGACGGTCGATGCCCTCAAGACGATGCTCAAGGTCGGGCACGCGGCCCTTCAGCGAACGCAGGCGCTCGCTCGTCTGGGCCAGGCGCACCTTGGCATCGGCGAGCTTACCGGCGGCCTCGGAATCGTCACGGCGAACGCGATCGAGCTCATCGTTGGCCTCGGCAATCTGGAGACCCAGGTCGCTTGCCTGTGCACGCGCCTCGTCACGCGAACGGGTGAGCTCGTCAACGCGCGGGCGCGCGGCACGAACGGCCTCGGCAGCTTGCTCGCGGCGCTTGGAGATGCGCACGCGCTCGACCTCGGCATTGTTGGCGCTTTGCTCCAAGCGGCCGATCTCGGAGAGCAGCGAGCGGCGCTCGCCCTCAAGACGGGCGATCTCACCGGCGGCATCGCCCTCGGCGGCACGGGCCTCCTCGACGGCAACGTTGGCCTCGACGACTTGGTCCGAAGCATGCTCAAAGATGGCAGCCAGATCGGGTTCCAGGCCCTCGAGCTCACGGATGCGGCGCTTGCGCTCCAAGGCACCCAAAGCCTCGCCGGCATCAAGCCCCACGCGCACCAGGCCGCCGCAGGCGACGCGGGCGCCATCGGGGGTCACGTAAGTCACGCCTTCAACGACCGGCGCCGACAGCGCGGCAGCAAGATCGTCAACGACGTAATAGCCGCCGAGCAGCGCCTCGACGACGGGACCGTAGCCTGCGCGCACGGACAGACGATCAACCAGACGGGTACCGGAGGCGCCCTCAGCGGCGGTAGAGCCGCTCACGCCGCGCGCCACCAGCAGTGCCTCGCCCGAGGCCTTCTTTTGGTCCAGAGCCGCACGACCGGCACGCTCAAGCGTGGCGGCGTCATCAAACAGCAGCGCATCGATATCGCCGGCGAGCAATTGCTCAACCAGGCCCTCAAGCTCGCGCGGGGCCTCCAGCACGTCGCCCAGACGACCCAAGACATCGTCGCCCAGCGCACCCACCAGACGGCTCACGAGCGGCGAGCTGTCGGCCATGCGGGCATCGAGTTTCTTTTGGCTGGCAAGCTCCGAGCGCACCTCGGATAACTTGTTGCGTGCCTCGCTCTCACGGGCACGCAGGTCCTTCAGGGCCGCGCGTGCCGTCTCGGTGGCCTCACGCGCATCGACCTGAGCCTGGCGCGCTTCCTCAAGAGCGCCCTCAAGCTCCTCGGCGCGGTCGCGACGGCTCTCGAGCGAAGCCATGACCTCCTCGAGCTGCTCGTCGATCTGCTCCAGGCGCGAGGCATACATGTTGTCCTCGACCTCGGCATTGCTCAGCGAGTCCTTCACCTTGGCGAGCTCGAGCGCGGCGTTGTCGGCCACGCGCTGCACATCGCGTTGCTCACGCGTAAGCTGCGAAATCTGATTGTCGAGCGCCACGCGCCGCTCGTGGAGCTCTGCGGCGGCAGGACCAGCGGCGTCAACGTCCTCCTGGGCCTGCATGTGCGCGCCGGTCACTTCCTC
>DAWDVX010000018.1:0-43331 GCA_052346145.1 Collinsella sp. | reverse complement strand
AAAAGCCCCCGTTGCCGGAGGCTTTCGATTTCAATTGGTGCGGCGTATAGGATTCGAACCTATGACGTTCTGATTCGTAGTCAGACCCTCTATCCAGCTGAGGTAACGCCGCAACGCACGGATTATTATGCACGTGACCCCTCGATGGGTCAAGCGACAATTTGGAAAAATTTTACGAAGTGATGATTAAGATGCTCGCGCCTCGACCGAGGTTCGAATCCGTGCGGTGCCGGCGTAAAAGAAAAGCCCCCGTTGCCGGAGGCTTTCGATTTCAATTGGTGCGGCGTATAGGATTCGAACCTATGACGTTCTGATTCGTAGTCAGACCCTCTATCCAGCTGAGGTAACGCCGCAGCGCAAGACATATAAAACCACTTTAGTTCATTAGAGTCAAGCAAAATCTCAAACTTTTTTCGCGCGGGCCGCAATTTGTCACGCTGCACCACGAGCATCAGCGCTTTTCGTACGATCGATTGGCTTTTCGATCACATCGAACCCGACGCCAAGCTCCCCCAGAAGCGACCGCACCCGTTGGGCACAGTCGTAGTCGGCAAACGAAATGCTCAGCATTCGGGCCACCTGATTAGAAGATCCAACGCCATAGAAGTGCTCAAGGACAACAAGCGCCTCATGCGCCACAAACGTCTCGACCACATGCGGCGACTCCTCATAGCACCATTGCGTCAATGGTCCCTCACTCGTCTGCCGAACCACCAAGCCACCCATACCCGACGGCTCGCACGTTACCAGCAGGTGCTCCCCGCCCTCATCACTCTGGAACAACACAACCCGCTCGTCGAACAGCTCCATCACATCCCCTTTCTCTTGCTCTTAGTTAGCAAAAGCATAGCAGGTAAATGCATGTATACAGAACGTTTGTTCGTGTGTTTTCTATCGAGCTGTCCGCACGGCATGGTATGGACCTGCGCACGAAATAGGGCGCCCCCGAAGGAGCGCCCTTGCATATCCCCTATGCAGCCAAGTTACGCGACCGGCTCGATCTTCTCGAGACCGCCCATGTAAGGACGCAGAACCTCGGGGATCGTGATGGTGCCGTCGGCGTTCTGGTAGTTCTCCAGAATGGCAGCCATGGTACGACCAGCCGGCAGGCCGGAACCGTTAAGGGTGTGCAGGTAACGCGAGCCCTTGAAGTTCTCGGGGTCGCGGTACTTGATGTTGGCGCGGCGGGCCTGGAAGTCGCCGCAGTTGGAGCAGGAGCTGATCTCCTTGTAGGCGTTGTAGCTCGGCAGCCAGACCTCGACGTCGTAGGTCTGACGGGCAGAGAAGCCCAAGTCGCCGGTGCACAGGCTAATCACGCGATACGGAAGGCCCAGCTGCTGCAGCAGATACTCGGCCTCGGCGGTCATGCTCTCGAGCTCCTCGTCGGACTCCTCCGGCTTAGCGAACTTGACCATCTCGACCTTGTCGAACTCGTGCTGACGGATGATGCCGCGGGTGTCGCGACCGGCGGAACCGGCCTCCTCGCGGAAGCAGGGGGTGAAGGCGGTGTAGCGACGCGGCAGAGTGTCGGCATCGAGGACCTCGCCGGCATGCAGGTTGGTAAGCACGACCTCGGCGGTGGGGATCAGGAAGTTGTCGCCCGAGACGTGATAGGCGTCGTCCTCGAACTTGGGCAGCTGACCCGTGCCAAACATGGTCTGACGCTTGACGACGATGGGCGGCCACCACTCCTTAAAACCACGGCTGGTGTGCGTATCGAGGAAGAAGTTGATGAGGGCGCGCTCCAGGCGGGCGCCAGCGCCACCGAGAACGGTAAAACGGCTGCCGGAGAGCTTGTTGCCGCGCTCGAAGTCGAGGATGTCCAAATCGGTGCCCAGATCCCAGTGCGGCTTAAAGTCGAAGTCGAACTCGCGCGGGGTGCCCCAGCGGCGACGCTCGATGTTCTCGTCCTCGTCCTTGCCGTACGGCGTGGCCTCGCAAGGAATGTTGGGCAGGTGAGCCATGAAGTCGTACTGCTCCTGCTCGAGAGCAGTGCGGCGCTCGGCCAGACCGTCAATCTTCTCGTTGACGGCGCGCACAGCCTCCTTGGCGGCCTCGGCCTCGTCCTTCTTGCCCTCCTTCATCAGGGCGCCGATCTTCTTGGACTCGGCGTTGCGCGTAGCCTGGAGCTCCTCGACCTCGGTGATGACGGCACGACGCTCGTCGTCGAGCTCAAAGAACTTCTCGCGATCCCAAGACGTCTGGCGGTTAGCCATGGCGACATCGATGGCATCGGGGTTCTCGCGAACAAACTTGATATCAAGCATTAGATCCTCCGGCGATATACATTCCATTTAGGTTGCAACCTTGTACATGTATGGGCAAGTATATACTTATGAGCGTTTACGACCCAACTCAACTACGCAAGAAGGCACCCAATGGACGCAGTTTTTTCCTTTTTGTTTGGCACCCGCACCGGTTTTGCCATCCTTTTCGCCGGCGGCATCCTGTTATTTGCGATTCTTGCCTTTGTAATGGAGAAGCGTACCCATAAGATGTACGTCGACCGCGGACCCAAGTCCGAGGATGAGGAAGACAGCTTCTGGGACTAACCTGCCAAAAAGGGACAGGTTTATTTTGGTCGGTTTTATCTGGGCAAACGCAAGCGCCCCGCAACTGGAATTGAGCCAGTTGCGGGGCGCTTTTTGCTATAGAGATAAAACCGCAGGAAAACCCGCCAAAATAAACCTGTCCCTAAATAGAAGGTTTTACTGAAGGGTGGCGTCGACGGCCTTGACCAGGGCGCTGCGCATGCCGGCATCCTCGAGCGCGATGACGCCCTTGATGGTGGCACCGCCGGGTGAGCATACGGCATCCTTCATCGCCGCAGGATGCTGGCCAGTTGCAAGCTGCAGCTTTGCCGTACCCAACACCATCTGGCTCACAATGCGATAGGCATCGGCACGCGGGATACCGTGCTTGACCGCTGCATCGCCCAGGGCCTCGATTGCCATGGCGACAAATGCCGGAGCGCAACCACCCACCGTGCCGCCCACAAACAGCAGGCTCGTATCGAGTTCGACCACCGCACCGAGCTTGCCAAGCAGATCAAGCACCACTGCGCTCTGCTCATCACTAAGCGTGGAAGCCTTCTCGCAAGCGATGACGCCCTCGCCCACCGAAACCGGTGTGTTGGGCACCGTCGAGATATGCGCGACGCCCGGCAGGACCTGCTCCCACTTGGCACTGTCCCAGGTCCAGGCAACCGACAGAACGACCTTTTTGGCAAGAGCATCCTTGAGCGGGGCGAATACCTTCTCGATCATGTACGGTTTGACCGCAGCGACCACGATATCGGATGCGGCGACAACCTCGGCGGCATCGTGGCAGGCGACTATGCCGCGCGCCTCGCAGCGCTCAACCAGTGCGTCGTAGCGACCCGCGCAGGCGCACATGTCGCTCGCAGCTACACCGGCAGCGATCCAGCCATCGGCCATAGCGCTCGCCATATTGCCAAAACCGACAAATCCAATCTTCATATCTCATAGTCCTTTCAGACACATTCCTCAAAACGAAAGGTATTGTCCCACGCCATTGTTTCGTATTGCCGACCTATTTGTGATACGGCTCGCCACGGCTGATCTTGCAGGCACGGTAAATCTGCTCTAGCAGCACCACACGCGCCAGGTTATGCGGCAAGGTAATGCGTCCAAAGCTGAGCATCTCGTCGGCGCGGGCGCGTACCTCATCACTCACGCCGTCCGAACCGCCGATTACAAAGGCAATGTCGCTGCTGCCTCGCAGCATAAGATCGTCGAGCCGCGCCGAGAGCTCCTCACTCGAACGCTCCTTGCCCTCGATAGCCAGCAGGATCACATGCGCCCGAGACGGCAATGCAGCAAGAATTGCCGCCCCCTCCTTGTCGCGCGCGGCATCCACGCCGCCCGCCTTAGCCGGGTCGATATCGGCCACCTCGCGGATATCAACCTTGGCATAGGCACCTAGGCGCTTGGTGTACTCAGCGCACGCGTCCTTCCAAAAGCGCTCCTTGAGCTTACCGACGCAAACGACGGTGTATTTCACGCGCGTCTACTCCTTCGAATCGTTTTGAACTTTGCTGGCGGTCAGCATCTGCTCGAACATCGAGGCCGACTGCGAAAAGTCGCTCGGCAGCACGACCGTCGAGGTTTTACCCGTGCGAGCGAACTCCGTCATCATCTCGGACCACTGCGTAAACATGAACAGTTGGTTGGCCTCGTCATTGCCGACACCCGTCTCTTGGATGATCTCGAGCGAATCTTTGATACCCAGCGCGATGGCCTTGCGCTGGTTGGCGATGCCCTCGCCCGCCTTTTCCATAGCCTCAGCCTCGGCGGTCGCCTCGGTGACGCGCTTGATGCGGTCGGCCTCAGCGAGCTCCTGTGCCGCAGCGCGCTTGCGCTGGGCAGCGTTGATGTCGTTCATGGAGTTCTCGACCTCGGTCGGCAGTGCGATTTTGGTGATGAGCGTCGACACGAGGGTGAAGCCGTAGGCGGCCATCTGCTCGGAAACGGTAGCGTTGACATCCTTGGCGATGTCATCCTTCTTGGCAAAGACCTCATCGAGTGTGTAGACGGGGATCGAAGAGCGCAGGGCGTCGGTGATGAAGTCACGCATCTGGTCGACGGGCTCCTGCAGCATGTAGTAGCTCTTGTAGATACCCGAATCTGCCGGGCCGGCGCCCATGTCATAGCTCACGTGGTACTGAGCAGAGACCTCAAGGCCGATGGTCACGTTGTCCTGGGTCTTAACGTCGATGCCAAAACCGTTTTTCATGGTGCGCAGGCTCACCGTGGCGGCCTTGCGGTCGATCACGGGCACCTTCATGTGGAAGCCCGCGTTGACGATGCGGTTAAACTTGCCCAGGCGCTCGATGATCACGGCATGCTGTTGTTCAACGACATAGCAGGCGTTGGGAAGCAGTAGCAACAGAATGATGATGGGAAGCAGAAGGCTCGTAAGGGCGGCAATGATACCGGAAAACAGCATGGTCTCTCCTCTGATAGGCACACGTTGGCATTAGGATACTCGTCCAAGGAGATCGTGCATAACAAAAAAGCCCCCATTGCTGGGAGCTCTTTCATTTAATGGTGCGGGCGAAAGGACGTCCGCGTATCCGCTTCGCGGATCCGCACCGGCTTCGGCCGCCTGCCGGCGTCCTCGCCAGCTCGCTAAAAACGCTCCGCGTTTTCTTTACGCTCGCTCCTTCGCAGGTTCAAGTCCCCGCGATGGGCCCATAACAAAAAAGCCCCCATTGCTGGGAGCTCTTTCATTCAATGGTGCGGGCGAAAGGACTTGAACCTTCATGGGGTTGCCCCCATACGGACCTGAACCGTACGCGTCTGCCAATTCCGCCACGCCCGCGTGCAGGAATTAGAATAACGGAGCGCCATCGCGAACGCAAGAACTATTTTTGAAAAAGTTTGCAGGCATTTTCCCAAGCTGCTCGCGCGATTGCCTCAGCATCCTCGCCGGTACGATCGACACGGTCGTTGACCAGCGTGTTTGCCGTAATGGAGATCATTGCGGGCTCGCATTCAAGACCGCGGATGGGCTCTGGAGCCATATACGGGCAATCCGTCTCGAACAAAATTCGATCGAGTGGGGTTGCCGCAAATGCCTCGCGCACGTCGTCGTTGCGCTTAAAGGTAGCCGCACCGCCATAGGCGATATAGCAGCCCAGCTCCACAAAGCGCTCCATCGTGGCGCGGTCCTCGCCAAAGCAGTGCAGCACACAACCGGCCTGGGGCATGCCCACCTCACGAAGCACGTTGTAGGCGTCCACGTGCGAGGTGCGCTCCTGGTCCGTGTCCTCGTGACGCAGATGTAGCTCCACCGGCACATTACGGCACACGGCAAGCTCGAGCTGGCGCGCCATGCAGTCAATCTGCACGTTATGGGGTGCCGGCGCGATATCGTCGTCATAGTCCATGTGATAGTCCAGGCCGATTTCGCCAATACCGGCGCACAAAGGGTCATCGAGCGCGGCAACGACCTGTGCGTGAACGTCGTCGGTATAGTCCGGCGCGCCATACGGATGCACGCCGGCAAGATACTTGATCTGCGGGATATCCTGCATCGGCAGAATTTCGCGCACGAGCCAGTCGCTATAGTCCGTCACGCTGCGTTTGTCAGCGATGGGGTCGAACATCGTCACCAACAGGTCGACACCCGCGGCTTTGGCGCGCACGAGCGTCTCGGGCACTTCTTTGCCCCAAAACGAAAGCAGATGCGCATGTGTGTCGGCAAGCGGTGCCAAGGGCACGGGGCAGGCGACCGTCTTCTTTTTCTTGGTAAACGTCACGCGTGCGGCATTAGGCATCATGGATTAGCTCCTGGGCCAGGCGAACAAAGTCGGCAACATCAAGCGTCTCGGCGCGCGTGGTGGGTGCGATACCGCAAGCCTCAAAGGCGGCATCGAGCACGTCCTTGGCAAAGCCGTTGGCGCTCATGGAATTTCGGATGGTCTTGCGCCGCTGAGCAAATGCAGCGTCGATCACACGAGCCACGAACTCGCGATCGAGCCCCTCGGGCACCACGCCGTCAACACGGTCGATACGCACGACGGCCGAGTCCACGTGCGGCGCTGGCATAAAGCAACGCGGCGGCACCTCAAAGCGACCCGTCACCTGCGCATACAGGCCGAGCTTTGCCGTATAGCCGCCATAGGTCTTGTTGCCCGGCACTGCGGCAATGCGATCGGCAACCTCCTTTTGCACCATGACCACGGCACGCTTGAGCGCGGGCATCGTCTGAAAAAACTGCAAGATGATCGTCGCCGCCACGTTATAGGGCAAGTTCGCGACAAATACCGTCGTCTCACCGCCGGCGGCCTGCTCAATCTGCTCCGGCGTCACCTTAAGCGCGTCGCCCATGATAAAGCGGAAGTTGGCGTAGTCGGCGGCGTGAGCATCGAGCACCGGCTCGAGCTCGGGATCGGCCTCGATCGACGTGACGCACGCCGCCTCCTGCAACAGCGCAAGCGTGAGCGTACCAACGCCCGGACCAACCTCGAGCACGCGCTCATCGCCTGCAAGCTCGGCAAGCTCGCAAATGCGCTCAATTACATGGTTGTCGATCAGGAAGTTCTGGCCCAGGCGATGCTTGGTCGCAAGGCCAAACTCCTCCAGCAGCTCCCTGGTGGCCGTGGGGTTTGCCAAAGGCGAAGTTGTCATGGTTGCCTCCTCAGCATGATGGCGGCGTCTTGAAACAAAAGGGCATGGACCGTGGCGGCCATGCCCTTACAGCTAAACAGCAAATTGCCGATATGGCGCGCTGCGTCTTAGCCCAGACGCGGGAACAGCGGATCGCCCTTCTCGACAGGCTGACCACCGGCAAGCAGGCCCCAAACGCAAATGCCCTTGAGGTCGTCGGTCGCGGCCTCGTCCTCGCAGGACAGGCGGCGCAGGGCCTCGGCAGAAGTCTGGGGCATGAGCGGCATCAGTAGGTGGGCGGCAATGCGGATGGCCTCGAGCAGGTTGTAGATCACAAACGCCAGCTCGTCAGCCTTGGCCTCGTCCTTGGCAAGTGCCCAAGGCTCGGAGTCCTCGATGTAGTGGTTGGCGGCGTGGATGAGCTCCATGACCTCGTCCTTGGCTCCACCGTAATCGAGCACGTCCATCTTGGCCATGTAGCGGTCGACCAGACCATCGGCGATCTTTGCCAGCGGGTTGTCGAACGCATCGAACGATGCGGGCTTGGCGGGCGCGCAACCGTCAAAGTACTTGCCGCTCATGTTGAGCGAACGCGAGATAAGGTTGCCCCAGCTGTTGGCCAGGTCGGCGTTGTAGACCTGCTCCATGCGATCGAAGCTGATGGCACCGTCGGTGCCGGGGACGACGTCGGTCATGAAGTAGTAGCGATAGCCCTCGACGCCCAGCATGTCGATAACGTCCTGCGGAGCGATGGCGTTGCCGCGGCTCTTGGACATCTTCTCGGCCTTGCCGGTCTCGGCATTGCGCACGGTCAGGAAGCCATGGGCAAAGACGTGCTCGGGCAGGGCCTCGCCAATGGCCATGAGCATGGCCGGCCAAATGACGCAGTGGAAACGGATGATGTCCTTGCCCACGATGTGGAACTGCGCGGGCCAGCGATAGGCCAGCTCGGCACGGGCCTCGTCGGTATCGACACCGTAGCCGACAGCCGTCATATAGTTGAGCAGCGCGTCGAACCACACATAGGTCACGTGGCCCTCGTCAAACGGAACTTGGATGCCCCAGTCAAAGCTCGTACGGCTCACGGAAAGGTCGTTGAGGCCGCCCTCGACAAAGCTGCGCACCTCGTTCATACGGAACGCGGGCTCGACAAAGTCGGGGTGCTCGTCATAGAGCTTGAGCAGCTTGTCCTGGAAGGCGGAAAGCTTAAAGAAGTAGGACTCCTCCTGCACGCGCTCAAGCGGACGGTGGCAGTCGGGGCACAGGTGCTGGCCGACGCTGCCGTACTCCTCGTCGCCCTTCTGGACCTGCGTATCAGTGAAGTAGGTCTCGTCAGGCACGCAATACCAACCGTCGTAGCTGCCCTTATACAGGTAGCCGGACTCCTTCATGCGCTCCCACAGGTACTGCACGGCATGATGCTGGCGCGGCTCGGTGGTGCGGATGAAGTCGTCGTTGGAGATCTCGAGCTTGCTCCAAAGCTCCTTGAAGTGCGGAGCCTGGCTGTCGGTCCACTCCTGCGGCGTCATGTTGTGCTTGGCTGCGGCCTCGGCGACCTTCTCGCCGTGCTCGTCCATGCCGGTCAGGAACTTGACGTTATAGCCGGCGGAGCGGCGATAGCGAGCCTGAACATCGGCGATGATGGTGGAATAAGCCGTGCCCAGGTGCGGATCGGCGTTGACGTAGTAGATGGGCGTCGTGATAAAGAACGAAGGCTTGCTTTGATCCATGGGGTTTGTCCTCCAGAAAAACGTTGCATACAGAGGATGATTCTAGCGCAAGGGCTGGATATCCTCCATCTATTGCGTATCGAGCACCATGGCATAGACATCGCGCTTGCGGCGCGAATACTTCTGAGACAGGCGCTTGGCCACCGCAGAGGCGGGCTCCCCCTCCTCGAGCGCGGCGCGGATATCCGCGCGCAGGGCCTCATCGGGATCTACTGCCGCGGCGCCAACCGGCGCGATACCGGCCTCTTCGTCCTCGCTCGGCGGCGCGATGACCAGCGCAATCTCGCCCTTTACCTCGCCGCGGGCACGTAGCTCCTCGGCAAGCTGGGCGGCAGATCCGCGCAGGACCTCCTCGTGCAACTTGGTGAGTTCGCGGCAGACGGCAACCTCACGCTGGGGAAAAACCTCGGCCACGGCTTCGAGTGTCGCCACGATGCGATGTGGAGACTCGTAGAAGATGAGCGCGCCGGGCACCACGGCAAGGCGCTGCAAACGGCGCACGCGGTCACCGTGCTTTCGGCCCAAAAAGCCCTCGAAGAAAAAATGCTCGCAGGGAATGCCGGACGAAACAAGCGCCGTGACGCAAGCAGAGGGCCCGGGAATAACTTCGACGGGCACATCGGCCTCACGCGCCGCCTCAACTAGCGCCTGGCCGGGATCGGACACGCTCGGCATGCCGGCGTCCGAGGCAAAGGCGAGGGTCTCCCCCGCCAGCAGACGGTCGACCAGGCCGGCGGCGCGGCTGGCGATCACATTCTCGTCGCAACGGACAAGCGGCTTGGAAATGCCCAGGTGCATCAGCAGCTTTGACGTCACACGCGTGTCTTCGCAGCAGATGACATCGGCAGCGGCAAAGGCTTCGCCAACGCGCGGGGACAGGTCGCCCAGGTTGCCGATGGGCGTGCCGACCACATAGAGTTTGCCCGTATGGGCGCTGTTTTGCGTCATATCAACCTATTCAATCATGCCGCGCTCGAGCGTACCGAGC
Source organism: Collinsella sp. (assembly GCA_052346145.1). Lineage (GTDB taxonomy): Bacteria > Actinomycetota > Coriobacteriia > Coriobacteriales > Coriobacteriaceae > Collinsella. The sequence continues at coordinate 33,480 of DAWDVX010000018.1, read as the reverse complement.
GCCGCGCGGGCGTCCCATGCTGCAATGCGCTTCTCGGTCTTCCACGTTTGGAAGAACCAACCGGCAGCCGGCGCAAACGAAGCCAGCTGGTTGGCGATAAACACGCGCTCGTAGGCATTGCGGCCCTCGGGCGTAACCGACGAGTTGGCAAAGATCGCCGCGCCCGACCATTCGCCCACCAGCACGGGGAACCCAGTTGAAATCGCTTCTTTAAGCTCGCGCTTGTTACGCGAAATCGCCGTCGTCAGCCCGCGGGGGCTCGTGATGTCGAGCGCATGCTCGTCGCGGTAATGGTACAGGTGAAGGTCCATGTAGACGTTCTTGTACTTAGTGCCGCGCATAAAATGCTTCCACTCGCTGGGATGCCCCGACGACGAGAAGACGACGATCTTATCCTCGGGCATATACGAACGGACGAGCTCATAGGCATCGCGATAGAAGTTGCGCAGGTAGTGCGCCGGAATGCCATCCGTCACGGTGAAGAGGCTCTTGCGGACACTCATCTGCGGCGTATCCAGCAGCTCAATGCCCAGCAGGCTCTCGGCCTCGCCGTAGCGATCGGCCAAGCGCTCGAGCACGTCGAGTGCGACATGACGACCGTTGGTGGACGAATGCCACTCGGCGACAGCCTCCGGCGTGGTGGGCGAATCGTTGGAATCGCCCTGGCCACCGGGCACAGTTGCTAGATCAAGCAGCACGCGGATGTCGTACTTGGCAGCCCACTCAATTGCACGGTCGATGTAGTCGACAACCGAGATGTAGGACGCATCGGACTCCTGCGAGCCAAAGGCATACCAGGGTACCGGCAGACGCACGGCATTGAGGCCAATCTGCGCCATGCGGCGAAAATCGTCCTCGCTCACAAACGTCTCGTAATGACGGCGCATGCGCTCGTTATAGGCGGCGGTGCCCATGGCCTCCTGCAGCTCGGCCGCGTTGGATGCACCGGTCGCCGCGTATAGCGACGGGGTAACCCAAGGCTCGGGAATGAACCAGCCAGAGAGATTAACGCCGAGTATCCTCTCCATCACTGCCCCCTTCGGATCATGCAGGTCGAACCCGCATCGTATTGCATAGGATAAGTATCGTTTTGAGTATACCCGCGTGTGCGGACAGGCGACCGAACGGTCTGCAAAGTGACGCGAAAGTGGGAGGAATGTCTGGGGCGGGCGGGCTCGGAATGGTGCGACGAGGTGTGTACGCGCGCCGGAGGCAGGCACCGGAAAGTGTGTCCCGTTCTGAGCCCTTATTCTGGGACGCAGTTTCCGCAGAACCCTACATAAAAGAAAAGGACCCCTTTGCAGAGGTCCTAGTCAATTCAAGGTGGCGGGGAAGGGAATCGAACCCCTGACACGAGGATTTTCAGTCCTCTGCTCTACCAACTGAGCTACCCAGCCATTTGAGGTGTGCCTTGTTTCAAGGCTTGATTAGTATAACCAAGGACGCGTTCCGGTCAACCGAGAATTTCAAAAAAGTTTTTGAGCACAGCCTCGGTTCTTTAAATCAGCACGTCAGAGGCATCAGCCGGCAGCAAGAAGTTTTTCGCTCAGAGCCGCACGGGCAAACTCACTTGGCGTCATCCCCTCGGCAGCCGCCCGTCGACGAATGGCCTCCTTCATTCCCAGAGGAATCTTGACCGACAGCGTTGCCGTCCCCTCACCTGAGAGTGGGGGCCGTCCATGCACGATCCCACCAACGGTGTGTTCGCCATCCGGAAACTCTCCGCGCTCGTACGACTCGCACCACGCGTCAATCATTTCATCCGTTACAACCTGACCATTAGCGGCCGTATACGTCTTGCCCATCATCGACCCCTTTGCCGAGCCCGTTCAATCTCCTGCCAAAATTTCTTCTGGACTGGAGACAAGGCATGAATGATAAGCCACCCACGGACAAGCTCGACCGCGACAAACTCCACGCTTCGTCCGTCTGGGAGCCATCCAATCGCAAGCCATCTCGGCGGCTCGTCCTTCGACTCGCGACGAACGCACTCAGTAACCGCAAGCCAAGCGCTAAGCACCTGCTTTTCCGTCAGGTGCTTTTTAGCGTTGGGATGGATCTCAACATCCATGCATCTTCTCCTCCATCTTACCCAATTTCGTATGACGAAAGTCCGCTGTCGCCAATTCTTAAGCCGGCACGCGTTGGAGAGCAGGGGTCGAAACAATGATTGAAGGGCGCTCTAGTGCGGCCCAGGCGCCGGGGCAGGAGCACATACGCCAGGGACGTACGTTTTCGTAGCGCGCGAGGATATTGCCGTCGCGATCGATGAAGGCGATGTCGATGGGATAGGCCATAAAACACGTATGGACCGAAGAGCAGCGTGGAAATGCCATGACGAGCGGCAGACCGTTGGCGGCAACCGGACACCGTCCCAGCATGCCGCGCAGGCGCACGGCAAACGACTCCGCCACCGCAAACTCGGCCGGCGTCCAGCCCAGCCTATTGAGTGCCCGCGCGTAGGCGATGTAGGACGAGACCGCGGTCACATGACCACCCCCGGACGCCATGGATCGACCGTCACCGCGCGCTCGTGCGACAACGTTGTCGGCGCCCCCAGCGGAACGCCAGCGATGCTGAGAGAAGTCGGCCACGGCTCATAGTGCATGGTGCAGGTGTAGGTCCTAAACGCACCGGATAGGGAGAGCAGACCACCATCCGATGCCTCCGCGCCTTGCTCGCTCGACACTTCGATCTGCAAGTCATAGCCTTCCATGGCATTCAGAATTTGAGTCTGGACCGTCGCCGAGGCATCGACAGAGCTTTCGTCGCCCTCCCCCTCCGACGCCACGGCGTGCGCCAACACGATGTCGGGCACCACGCGGTCGAAGCGCGCGACAGCGCTGGCAAAGATCATGACGTTGTACACAATGAGTGCCAGCACCAGCAAAACGGGCGTAACCACTGCCATCTCCACCGTCGCTTGGGCGCGCTCCTCGCGCAGACGCATGCGGATACTCATTACGACCCACCGCCCAGAGCGCCAACCAGCGTGGCGACATCGACGGCGAGCGGGATGGAACCGCCGCCGGGCAGAGGAATCTCCGCAAGCGTGAGCACCGTACCGCTGATGGTGCGTTCGACTTGATATTCCAACGCCTCGCAAAGCGCCTTGGGATCGGTCACGCCCAACGGAATACTTCGCAGTTTGTCTTGCGCTTGAGAGAGGCCAGCAATGTCAGACCCCGGGCTCTTAATGACGTTGGCGGAATCAGTCAGCACCGGCTTTCGCAGGCGCAAGTCGCACGGTTCCAAACCCAGCGCCGCCACGGACGCCGAAACGGTATCGCCGAGCCACGATGCAATGGAGCCCAACGCGCCGCTGCCCCCTCCTAGGCCTTTAATCATCTCGTCCATAAGTTCGTCGGCCGAACCTTGGATGTCTCCGTATCCTACGAGCAGCCGTCCCCAAACATCCATGACGCCGTCGAGTACGCCGGCAACGCCACCCGAGCGTTCCTTCAATGTCGAGAAAAATCGCGAAAGCACGTTGTTTTGCGCCGTCGCCTCATCGGGCGCCAGCACCGCGGCAGAGATGGCACCGCGATCGCCAAGCCTGACTGCCGTGTTAAACGAAGAGTTGAGCCCATCGGGGCTCGAGATGGCACCCGAAACCGCAAAGGCAACCACGCCGTTGCGACCGGGCGGAGCGATACGCGGACGCTCGCCCGAAAGCGCTTTGATGGCCTGGTCAAACGCATTGCTCGCACGGTCGGTCTCGTCTTCGGTCTGACGTTCGAGCTCGAGCTCTTTGTTGCGGCATTCGACGTAGTCTTCCAGGGCGTCTTTAAACTTGTCAAAGTGATACTCGAAGCCGTTTTCGATAGAGGTTGAAGGCGCCGCAACAGCACCAAGCGACGAAACGCCAAAATGGCATTTGCTGCATTTATCCTGTCCATCGTAATCGGCAACCGAAGCAAATCCGCTCGGCGTCCCTTTCTTATAGTTAGGGCAGGTCGTCCCGTAATGCAGATACGCCTTGTCATCGTTCACGCTCGTCGGCCACACCGCATCGGTATAGAGCTCCGTCGCCCGAACCTCATCAGAGTTGCGCGGCAACAGTGGGATATAGGAGGAAACCCTGTCTCCGTTCTCGGTTATATATGCCCGATCGACCTCCGCACTCGCATAGGTATAAAACGCCTTACGCGCCGCAGACTCTGCCCTCATCTCGACACTCGAGCCGTGGGGCTTCTCATTTGTCAGGCGCCAATGGTAGTAGTCCTTCGCGCGATCAAGGGCAACTTGAGGCTCCCACGTAACGCTCGAAGCGTAATGCGGATTTTGAACACCGGAGAGATCCGTTAGGCTTTTCGCGCGCTCCCACATACACGAACAGCTGCCGACCGAACCTTTATCCGATCCACCGCAATCCGCTAGCCAGGCACGCTCCTTTGCCTTCGCCGTCTCCTCCGATGCTTTTTGTAGCTCCTCGGCCGCGCGCTCCAGATCTTCCGACGCATCTTTAATGGCATCGGTCGAGATCTCGGAACCCTCGAGCGCAACAAAATCAGACTCGGATGTCCTGGGCACGGCAAGCGCCGTACCGGTATAGGTCACACTATCGGTATCCTGCGCCGACACCGCCTGCGTGGCACGCGCGGCAATCAGATATGGCAGAGCCGTCTCGATTTTCTGTAAGCCTTCCGATGCGCTTTTGGCAAACTTGTTGCGCGTTTTAATGATCTCAATCCCGGTGTCGACCATATTGCCGGCAACTGGTTCGGCACCCGGGATGAGGATGGCGACCAGGCCCGTCCCGATCGTGGCAAACCCCGCCAGCCCCAGACTCAAGATGCTCGCATCAACCACCGTGGCAGCCGTGTGATAGGACGACACTACGTTGGCACCCGCCAGCGCGCCGCTATCGGCCGCCACCTGGGTATCCCCGGCACGCGACATGCTCCATATCGCCGCCGTCGACGAAAACAGCAGCGTGAGCACCACCAAGATGACCACCGCAGAGGAGAGCGTGGTGTAGGCACCGTCTTCGATAAACAGGTCGATACCGGCTCGACCCATAAAGCCGCCTCGTTTGCGGAGAGCGCCTGGTCGACGGCGGGCCGCAAACCCTTGCGTCACCCGCAACAGGCAGCGCCTAATCCCATGCAGCAATCCACGAATCATAATCTCCCTCCAGCCATTCGGGACGCGATTGATACGAGACATCGACTTTGAGCTCAACGTAGCCGCCCTCGGCGGTACCACCCATAGCCTGCGCAAACGCACCGATCACAGGCAACGGCTTGACCTCGCCGGAAACGGACACGGACGAGACGCCACCCGCACCGGCCCGGCCAAGCTCGATATCCCACGACAACGGCCCGCCGGCATGAAAGATCGAAACGTTGGGCACTGCGGCAAGCCGGCGGCGAGTGAACTCCTTAAGATCATCGTCCTCCGCCGACGTCGTGGTCATGAGCCGCGCGGTCTCGGCGGCGGCAGACTCCATGACCGCGCGCGTATAGAGCAGGCACACCGGTTGCAGTGCCAACAGAACGAGTGTCAGAAACGTCGGCAGTAGGAATGCCGCCTCGACCGTAGACTGCGCCTGGTCCTCGCGCGCAACATCAATACAACGCGATGTCCTTAGCGGCCGCAGCGGCGTCGATAACCGACGTCGAGGCAACGCCATGGGATGCCGCCCGCTCAACCAGCGCCGCCAAGCGCCCATCGGTGCCGGCACGCCAAAGTCCCGCGATCGCCAGCACGATCGATAACAGCGCCACCGTGACAATGGCGTATTCGACCGTCGCCTGGGCAGATTCCTCACGCAGGACATCATGCATTTCACGATCCCTCCTTTGAGTCCGTTGCCTGCGGGCTCAGGCGCACGGCGCGCAGACGACACGAAGCATCGCCAGCATCCGCGGCAACCGTCACCATATCGACCCAGCCGCGTCCGTCACGCACGATGGCGCCCCACACGTTTCCCTTGATGTCGAGATAGCCGCTCAGAGCAAGTTGCGCCGTGGGTACCTCGCGATAGGAACGCAGCATATCCGCCGCCGCTTCGGTCATCGGTCGGTCCTCGGACCATGCAAGCCGGACCGCAATCGCGTTGCCCTCAGGCGAGTCCGTCGCAGTGCCAGACCGCTTGTCGAGCGTCCGCAGAAAGGTTTGCGCCGTGACAGCGACATCCGAATCGTCCGCATCTCGCATCTCATCTTTTTGAGACGCCACCGCCGAATCTGAGCCCAAATCGGAGGCGGTCCCAGGACGCTGCTGCCGCGCGGCGTTAAGCCCCCAAAGCACCGCCGCTATCGCCACGGTCAGGCAAGCAAACACCAGCAGCACCCCGATGGGGCGCTCGCCCTCTACAGGCTGTTGATGCCCTCGCTGATAGCGTTCCATAGATCTTGGACCTTGCCCTTAAATGCGACGATGGCGATAATCGCGATCACCACGAGCACGCCGACCAAGATGGCATACTCGGTGGTACCCTGTGCACTCTCCTCCTGCAATAGTTCCTTGGCGCGCTGACGAACATGTGCCGCCCGGCAAAACGCCCAGCCCTGGACCTTGCCAGCAGCGTCAGTCATCGTGTTCATGTATTCCTCCCTACATCATCCCGCCTGCTCCCAGCAGCGGGCCCAATATGGACAGAAGCAGCGCCGGCAAGATGAGCGTGCCGGTGGGAATCAGCAGCTTGACGGGCGCACGCTCGATCTCGCGCTCGACCGCGGCGCGATGAGCCGCACGGATCTCGCGACTTTGAGCGGCCAGCGTCTCGGCAAGTGGGGCACCCAGAGCGAGCGCCTGCCCCACCGTGATGGCAAAGGTCTCGAGCGCTCGCACGTCCAGGTCGCGCGCGGCGGCCAACAACTCGTCCTCACGCGTGCCCACGCCCACCTGCCACGCCATGCAGGCGCGCTCAAGGCGAAGAGCCAGCACTGACCGGCGGTTGGCGCAGAAAATCTCAAGCGCCGCATCAAACGAAAGACCGGCCGAAAGACCCAAGCGCACAACATCGATCATCTCGGACACTTCGCCGAGCGACACTCGCGCCGGGCCGCCCGCTCCAACCGCGCCCTTCACTCGCGCGGTCAGAGCATCGACCACCGAGCGACCCGCGGCAGCGACCAGCACCGCCTCGCGCTTGCAGGCCCCTGCGATCTTGCGTGCATCCGCCCGATCCAAACCCGTCGCGACAAATACACTCAGGGCGCACAGGCAAGCCGCAACTGCAACCGGGGTGCTCATAGCTCCACCCGCATAATGCGCCGGATAACCACCAGGGCAACGGCGTTGAGGGCAAGACCCAGCACCACAGCGCCCGCGCCGGCAGGCGTCGCAAGACCGCGACGAAAATCTGCCGAAAGCAGCGCCAACACCGCGCACATGCCCGCCGGCATCGCCGCGACCATATGCGCAGACATGCGAGCCTGCGACGTCTTAACATCCAGGCGGCGCTTGAGCTCAATGCGCTCCCCCACCATGCTCGACGCCTCGGACAGTAAGTCGGCAAGCGGAGCGCCGGTGCGCTGAGACACCTTAAGCGCCAAGGTCACAAGCGAAAGACCGGGGGCGTCGATACGCACGAGCAAGTCATCGAGCGCGTCGATCGCCGAGATGCCGCAATCGATCGCCGCCGCCACCCGCAAAAACTCGGTATGCACTGGCTCTTGCGCATGAGCGCCCACAAAGCGCATGCCCTGGGCCAGCGAATGTCCCGAGGCAAGCGACATGGAAAGTGCGGTAAACGCCTCGGGCATTGCCTCTTCTGCATCGTGTTGCTCGCGCCGGCTCTCAAAGCCATCCCGAGCGGCACCAACGGCAAACGGAGCAACAAGTCCCAAGGCAAATCCGAGGGGCGATAACGACACCATCGTTAGTAAAACGCAGCAGACACCGCTCGATAGCAGCAGAAACGCCAAACGTCCCGAAGCATCTTCGATCACGAGGCCAAGGCGATGCGCCGGAGCCAGCGATGCCCACGAACGGGCGATCTTTTTCAGCAGATCGTTTTCCACCAGCTCACGCGGCAGCTTCTCTGCCACCGTCTCGAGCGCCTGACGTGCCAGCTCCGCCGGCGGTACCTGCGGCACACGAGGTTCCGCCCCGCACGCCGTCGCGACAGAAAGCCCTGCCAAGCCCCCTACGACGAGGGGCACAGTGATCTCCATTCGTCCACCTCCTCTTGTGTGAGCGTCCCCGACCGCAGGCCTTCTGCGATAAACGGCGGCTCGCGGTCAAGCGTCCAGGTGCGCTCGGCGGCATCGAACGTCACATAGCGCTCGAGCTCTACGCCACCCGATGCGGCGCGTCGCACCCCCGAATACGAGGAGACGAAACGCCTGCCATCGGCGTGGCGCTCGGACATCACGATGCCGTCGAGCGCCATGGCAATCTGCTCCTCGATGAGCTCGCTCGGCAGATCGATGCCATAACGTGCAAGCAACGTCAGACGCACCACGGTCTCCTGTTCTGAACCCGCATGAAGTGTGGTGAGCGACCCGTCGTGGCCCGTGTTCATGGCCTGCAACATGTCGCAGCACTCGGCACCGCGCACCTCGCCCACCACGATGCGGTCGGGGCGCATGCGTAGGGCATTAGTTACCAGGTCGCGGATCGTCACCGCGCCCTCGCCCTCAATTGAAGCCTCGCGCGCCTCTAGGCGCACCACGTGCGGATGATGCGCAAACTTGAGCTCGGCAGAGTCCTCGATCGTCACGATGCGCTCGCCGGTGGAAATCTCACATGACAACGCGTTGAGCAGGGTGGTCTTACCAGATCCCGTGCCTCCCGCAACCGCCAGGTCCTGTCGCAGCGACACCGCACACGACAGCAGCTGCGCATACCAAAGCGGCAGCGATCCCAACCCCACGAGCTCGTCCAGCGAGCAGATACGGTCCGAGAACTTTCGGATGGTGAGAATCGGTCCGTCAATCGCCACAGGCGGAATCACCGCGTTGACGCGATAGCCCGTTTTGAGGCGGGCGTTGACGATGGGGCTGCGCTCGTCGATACGGCGGCCAAGTGGCGAGATAATGCGGTCGATAAGCACACGGATCTGCTCATCATCCTCAAACGCATGCTCGATGGGGTACAAGACGCCGCCGCGTTCAAAGAAAGCCGAGCGGCAGCCGTTGATCATGATCTCGGTAACGGTGTCGTCCTCGATGAGCGGCTGCAACGGCCCCAAGCCCACCACGTCATCCAAAATCTCGTCGATGATGGTCTCGCGCTCGGGCGTCGCGAGATCGGTCGGCTCCTCAACATTGAGCGCCGCCTCCACCGCAGGACGCAATTCCGAGCGGGCAAGTGCCGGGTCGATATAGGCGCTGATACGCGCCACTTCGTCGTAACCCATGCGGTCCATCACGGCGCGCTTGGTGCGTCGTTTCACGGCGCGGCGACGCCCCGCATCTACAGGCGCTGCCGCCGCCGCAGCGCCGGCAGCCTTAATCCTCGTTTGCAGGCTCATCGCTGATCACCCTCGCGCGACCAGGGAAGGCGGATACGCGGGCGTTCGGTGCGCGTTGCACGGTCGGCGACCATATCGCTCCAAGGGCCGACGGCGCACCCCAGTTCCACGAGCATCTCGCGCGTGGCCTCGCGCACGCTAGTCGCAAAAGCGCTGGTCTGCCCCACTGCCTCGTCAGCGCGCCCAAACGCCATGAGCGCGGCGAGATCCTGCCCGCCATCGGCGATACGAATCTTGGAGCTCAACGCACAGGCAATCTCAAAGCGCATGGCGACGTCCTCGTCTGCTCCGCGCGCACCGAACCGGTTGAATACGGCGCTCATGCGCGTGCGCGGCACACCCACTCGACTTGCCAGTTCAATGACGCGCGACGCCGATGTCGCGGACGACACCGCCGCATCGCCAACGACCAGGCAACGGTCGCTCGCCGCCACCGCAGCCGCCACGGCGTCGCCCCAAAAGACCGAGGTATCGATAAAGACCACGTCGGATTCGCGACGCAGGACATCAAGCAGTAACTCCACCGGACGTGCCATGAGCTCAGCTTGCTCGGGCGCCGCGACGGGACCCCAGAGCGTAACGCCCGGGGCGACGCGCATCGATGCGGCCACGATATCCGGCTCGGTGAGCGTGCCCGCCGCCGACGGCTCGATAAGTGCCGCCATATCGTGCGGAGCATCGACGCCTAACAAGTCGTAAAGGTTTCCAAACATCAGGTCCAGGTCGAGCACGGCGGCACGCAAGCCCAACAGCGACGATGTGTGTGCCATGGTGGCAACGATCGTCGACTTGCCGCAACCGCCCGAACCCGAAATGGCGCAGATGACCGGAGCTCGATGCGGCGAAGCGGCAGCGTCTGCCGGCGGCATCGGAGGCGGCGGGGCGGGCGTCGGTGACAGCGTCCCCGTCTCCCCCGCCGCAACTACACGCTGCGTCCAAGCCGGCATGGCGGCTTGTTCGGTCTGCGAGGCAGGCTCGTTCTGCGCAATCTGCTCATGCTGCATCAGCGACAACTCGCCGCACCCGGCAAAGCCCTCAACTTCGTCGAGTTCATCCGCCAGATTCACGCCGCGCACGTATCCCATATCTACAGCCGGGGAGTCGCCAGCATGCTGCGCCGGTCCTCCAGCGTCATCGTATACAAGGGGGTTCCGGGGGCGCCGACCATGCTCGGCTTCCGCTTTTCCATAATCATCAACACGCGGGCCTCTTGTAGCGCGAGGCGCCCCGGGTTCCCTATCAACAAAAGCATCGGGCTCAATCGTCATGCGCCGATCGGAATCAACCGCTCCCTCGCCCGCTCGCCCGTTGCCGCATATACTGTGCGCAGCGATGACCTCGGTCGCCCCTGCGCGAAACAGCCCCTCGATATCCGACGGATCGAGTGCTTCTATCAACACGACCACGCGACTCACGCGGCCTTCGGCCGTCAGGCGCGCAACAGTCTTGCGCACATCTTCGGTATCAAACAGAGACGCCGCGATGATGGCAGCCCCGCGGCGCGACGGAAACGCCCGAGCCATGGAAATCAGCCCGTCCAGGTCACCCACGCGAAGCACCTGTGCACCCGTATCACGGCCCTCGACTTCCCGCTGCAACAGCCCGTAATCGCCGCACGCGCAGCACGCAAGCCAGATCGCCTTCATCACTCGTCGCCTCCGCTCTTTTTGCCGCGCGCCGTGGCGGGAATCGTCAAGCTGACCGTTCCCTTGCCCGAGGCTCCCAGCAGTTCCTTGACGTCTTCGGGGTCAGCCGCCAGCGTCACCCATTCGATCTTGCCCTCGCGCGTGGCACCGGAATCCTCACTGGTATCGATCACGTACGCGCCGCACAGTCGATCGGTTACGCCGTCTTTTTGCACATACACATCCACGTAGCTGCCCACGCCCGTAGCACCGCCGACCGAGTGCTCGGCATCGACCGCCACCGAAACGGCGACCTTGCCCTTAGGCACCTCGAGCTTGCGGCTCTCGACCTTGGTGTAGACATTGCAGATCACGGCGTTTTTGGGAATACGCGAAGTCGTCACGTCGCCGCGCACCTGGCGCAGCTCGGTCGCCGCGTCACGCGGCAGCAGACTCGTCAGCCACCCCTGGGTTATGACATTGGTCTCATCGAGGGTCTCGCCCACATCGATATCGCGCGCCGCGACGCATACCTCGACGCGATCGCCACCGTACTTGGCCAAGGTCTCAGCCTGGACCTGTTCGGCTTGTGAGCGGATCGATGAGCCGTAAACCATGCAGAGCAGAGCAGCGAGCACGCCCGCGACCAGACTGATGGCGATGCGCTTGCTCTTGTTCACGGCCGCTCCTCTCATGGCAGTGCCGGGCGAATGCCCGTACCACCATTGTCTGGGCGGTCAGAGTGCAAAGCGGCGCAATCGCAATCTTGGTTTTCGATGTCAAACCAATCGCTGACCAAAAGCTGACCAGCCCGTCAAGCTCGTGGCAAGGTTTTGGTCAGCACGTCAGCAAACAGCATGTTTCGAGGCTTTTCCGCAGCAAAAAGACGTCTCCCGAACAGTTGGGAAACGGCTGTCATAGGAAAAATCAATTACAGATGGACATCGGGATCGAGCATTTGAGCACTCACGCGCATGGATGACGCCAGGTTTTGGAACGTTTCCAGACGCAGGCTATCGATCTGCCCGGCGTCCTCGGCCTCGCGAACGGCGCAACCCGGCTCATGGGTATGCGTGCAATCGCCAAACCGGCACGCGCGCGATGCCTCGACAATCTCGGGGAAGGCGCGGGCCAGTCCCCGCTCGTGACCCACGAGCGGTAGGCTGCGCAGGCCCGGGGCATCGGCGATCACGCCGGCGTCGCCCGGCAGCGTCACCATCACGCGCGCGACGGTAGTGTGACGGCCCTGGTCGTCGCGTTCGCGCACACCGCCAGTCGCCAACGTATCGTGGCCCAGCAGCGCATTGAGCAGCGTCGACTTGCCGGCACCCGACTCGCCCAGAATCATGGCGCAGCTCCCGGCAGGCACGCAGGCACGGACCTCGTCTAGGCCGCGGCCCTCGGCAGAGGACGTCACGATCACGCGCACGTCCGGACCCACCAGGCGGCGCACGCGGTCCAGATCGCGCTCGAGCTCCTCGGCATCGCAGCGGTCAGCTTTGGTGAGTACCACCACCGGCTCGGCATCGCAGTCGAGCGCCAATACCAGCGAACGCGCCACACGGTCGAGCAGCACCTCGCCGGCACCGAGCGCCTGCACGATTAGCACGCTATCCACGTTGGAGCAGAGCACCTGGCGCTCTCCGCGGGCACGGCCGCGCCAACGCTCAAAGCTCGTACGGCGTGGCAGCACGCATTCAATCACGCCCATATCGTGCCCGGGAGCGCGGCGCACCGCCACACGATCGCCCACGGCAGGCAGCAGGACCTCGTCCCCACCGCGCGACTTGGCAAATCCCACGGCATGCTCGGCGCGGAAGGTATCGTCGGCAGTCGCCACCAGCGGAAACCCACGATCCAAGCGCACCACGGCGCCAAGCTGCATCTGCTCGGGCTCCTCGGCATGTGCGCAGAAATCATCAAAGGCAGCCTGCTGAGCTTCATCGACCGGCAGGTCATCAAACGCCGGAACATCCTGCAGCGCGTCGAGCCCCGGCACGCTTGCCAGCAGCTCCTCAGCAGGTGCGGGAGCCTCGGTCGCGAGCTTCCGACGACGATCGCGCTTAGCCCGCGCCCCCGTCGTCTTTTTCTTCGCCTTAGCCTTAGCCTTGCCCACAGATGCCTCCCAGCACAAAACCACACAACTGAGCAGGTATTTTAAATCAAAAAGAGCTGGCCGGGCAAAGCCCGACCAGCTCACAAACTTTCCCTCAGCCAATGGTCCCGAGAGGTTATCCGAAGGCCCGCCCGCCGGGAGGGGTTTCTTCCGAGCGATCCCGCAGCGCGAAGCGCGAGGACCAGCGAAGAAGAAAACACGCAGGGGCGGGCCCGGACAGGTTAACTTACTCCTTCTCGACCGCGCGCATGATCGCCTTGTAGATCTCCATCAGCGGGATGATCAGGAAGGCCAGGCCCAGGGCAGCGACAACGCCCTTGAGCTCAAGCGTCACGGGGCCAAAGAACATCTCGGCAAGCGTCGGCTGCACGGTTACGATCACCGTCAGCACCAGCGCCAGCGCGGCGGAAGCCCACAGCCACTTGTTCTGCTTCTTCATGGTGAACAGCGACGCACGACGGCTGCGCATATTGAAGCAGTGGAAAATCTCGACCATGTTGAGCGTGATGAACGCCATCATCACGCCTTCCTCGTCGGCATTGCCGGCGATCATATCGGCGATGTGGATGTAGCCCATGTCAAAGTACACGCCCACAAAGAAGCTCGCCAGCACCAGCACGGTGATGATAAGGCCCTGGACCACACAGTCCAGGCCCATATGTCCGGCAAAGACACCGTCCTTGGCGTTGCGCGGCTTGCGCTTCATGATGTCGCCCTCGGCGTCCTCCATGCCCAACGCGAGCGCGGGGAAGCAGTCGGTGACCAGGTTCACCCACAGCAGCTGCACCGGCTGGAAGATGGTAAAGCCGATGAGCGTGGCGATAAACACCGAGAAGACCTCGGCAAGGTTAGCCGAAAGCAGGAACTGGATGACCTTGCGGATGTTGTCGTAGATGCGACGACCTTCTTCGCAGGCGCCGATGATGGTAGCGAAGTTGTCATCGGCAAGTACCATGTCGGCGACGTTCTTGGTGACGTCGGTACCGGTGATGCCCATACCAACGCCAATGTCGGCGCGCTTGATGGACGGGGCGTCGTTGACGCCATCGCCCGTCATGGCCACGATCTGGTCGCGCGACTTCCAAGCCTCGACGATGCGTGTCTTGTGCTCGGGTTGGACGCGGGCGTACACGCCGTAGTCCTCGATGTGCGCGTCGAGCTCCTCGTCGCTCATGCGATCGAGGTCGGCACCGGTGATGGCATGGCTGCGATCGGTGACGATGCCCAGCTGCTTGGCGATGGCCACGGCGGTGTCGATGTGGTCGCCCGTGATCATGACGGTGCGGATACCGGCATCGTGCGCCTCGCGGATGGCGTCGGCGACCTCGGGGCGGACAGGGTCAATCATGCCGGACAGGCCGCAGAAGACCAGGTCGTGCTCGAGCGCAGCGGGGCTGCAGTCGCTCGGGACCTCGGTGTAGGTGCGGCTTCCCAGCGCCAGCACGCGCAGAGCCTCGTCGGCCATGGCCTTGTTGGCGGCCACGAGCTCGGCGCGACGCTCCTCGGTCAGCGGGACGACCTTTTCGCCCTCGTAGATATGGGTGCACAGGCCGATCACCACGTCGGGCGCGCCCTTGGTGTACTGCTCGTACTCGCCATCCAGGGTCTCGACGATCACGGACATCATCTTGCGGCCCGAGTCGAACGGGGCCTCGCCCACGCGCGGATGCTCGGCAGTCAGGCCGGTGAGGCCAGCCTTGCCGGCGTCGTTGACGAGCGCGCACTCGGTCGGCTCGCCCACGGCCTCGCCCAGCTCCTCGTCCCACTGGGCATCGGAGCAAAGGGCCATACCGGCCAGGAACTTCTCCTTAGGCGCAGCGAGCTCGTGCTTGACGACGGTCATCTTGTTTTGGGTAAGGGTACCGGTCTTGTCGGAGCAGATGGTCTGCGTGCAGCCGAGAGTCTCGACGGCAGAGAGCTTGCGGATGATTGCCTGGCGCTTAGCCATCTTGGTCACGCCAAGCGATAGCACGATGGTCACGACGGCGACCAGGCCCTCGGGGATGGCAGCGACGGCGAGCGAGACGGCGACCATAAAGGTATCGAGCAGGGCGGTCGGGTCGGTAAGAACGTTGCCCACGCCGTGGCGGATGATATCAACGCCAAAGATGACGACGCAGATGACGATAACCATAATGGTAAGGATGCGGCTGAGCTCGGCGAGCTTCACTTGCAACGGCGTGAGCTCTTCCTTGGCCTCGGCCAGGGCGCCGGCGATCTTGCCCATCTCGGTGTTCATGCCGGTGCCGACCACGACGGCGCGACCACGGCCGTACACGACGGTGGAGCCCATATAGCACATGTTCTTACGGTCGCCGAGCGGCACGTCATCGGTGCCCGCAGCGAGCTCGATCACGTTGGCGTGCTTCTCTACGGGCACGGACTCGCCGGTAAGGGCAGCCTCCTCGATCTTCATCGTGGCGCTCTCGAGCACACGGCAGTCGGCCGGGACGGAGTCGCCCGCCTCGAGCATGATCACATCGCCGGGCACGAGCTCGGCGCTCGGCAGGTGCACGAGCTTGCCGTCGCGCAGCACCTTGGACTGCGCCGCGCTCATCTCCTGCAGGGCCTCGAGGGCCTCCTCGCTTTTAGCCTCCTGGACCACGCCCAGCACCGAGTTGACGATAACGACGAACATGATGATGGCGACATCGGCAAAGTCCGCCTCGCCCTTGACCATGCCCGTGAGCGCGCTGATGACGGCGGCAACGATCAGCATGATGACCATGGGGTCGGCCATCTGCTCAAAGAAGCGCTTCCACAACGGGGTCTTCTCGGCTTCCTCGAGCTTGTTAGGGCCTGTCTTGGCGAGGCGCGACGACGCCTCGTCGTTGCTCAGGCCGAGGTTCTCATCGACACCTTGGTCGCTGAGTACCTCCGCCGCGGCGGACAGGTATTCCTTTTGCATATAGAGTCCCCTCCTGGGATTCGGGCCACTCAGCAGATTGATGCCCGATCATAATTCCCAGGAGAAGGGCAAGGGCTCATCAAGGCTGCCGTGCTGAGCGGCAGTTGATAGTGGAGCTATGGTACCCCAAAGCGGCGCGTCTAGCCAAAACATTCCAATTGGAAACACGGCTCGAGTGCAACGATGCAGACCGTGTGATGCTCAACATTGATAAAACGTTTTTTCTTCGGCGCATCGTCAAACTGAAATATCGCCCAGATAGCAGCGGTCAGAACGGTTGGTAAAGATTTTTCATATACCGTTTTTACCGCAAAAAATGAACTTCTAATTCGGCATACGGTCGATTTTTTGGGGTATTCGGTCGGCATTTCGTTATAATCATCTCGGTTTTATTTCTTATGGTTTATCTATCAGCGCAAGACGATGTCAGATGGAGGTCTGAATGTACAAGCGCACTAAGATTGTATGCACCATGGGTCCCGCCTGCGATAGCGACGAGACCATCCGCGAGATGATCAAGGCGGGCATGAACGTCGCCCGTTTTAACTTCTCGCACGGCTCCTACGACGAGCACCACGGTCGCATCGAGCGCGTCCGTCGTATTTCCAAGGAGCTCGGTCTGCCTGTCGGCATCCTGCTCGACACCAAGGGCCCCGAGGTCCGCACCGGTCTTCTGGTCGACGGCAAGAAGGTTGCCGTCAAGACCGGCGACAAGATCGTCGTCACTGCTCAGCCCACGTCCGAGGATTTCCACGGCACCGCCGAGCACATCTCCCTCGACTACCTGGCTCTGCCCTCCGAGGTCGAGAAGGGCTCCCTCATCCTGATCGATGACGGCCTGGTTGCCCTCGAGGTCGAGTCCGTCAGCGGCCAGGACATGACCTGCGTCGTCAAGAACGACGGCCTGATCGGCGAGCGCAAGGGCGTCAACATGCCCAACGTCAACATCTCGCTGCCCGCTATCACCGAGCGCGATCGTCAGGACATCCTCTTTGGCCTGACCGAGAACATCGACTACATCGCCGCCTCCTTCATCCGTGACGGCGAGTCCGTCCGCGGCATCCGCGAGCTTTGCCGCGAGAACGGTGGCGAGCACGTGACGATCTTCCCGAAGATCGAGTGCGCCCTGGGCGTCGAGAACTTCGACGAGATCCTCGAGGCTTCCGACGGCATCATGGTCGCCCGTGGCGACCTGGGCATCGAGATCAAGCCCGAGCTCGTCCCGCACATCCAGAAGGAGATCATCGCCAAGTGCAACGCGGCCTACAAGCCCGTTATCACCGCTACGCAGATGCTTGACTCCATGCAGCAGAACCCGCGCCCGACGCGCGCCGAGGTTGCCGACGTTGCTAACGCCATCTACGACGGCACCGACGCCGTTATGCTCTCTGGCGAGTCCGCTGCCGGTAAGTACCCGGTCGAGGCCGTTAAGATGCAGGCCAGCATTGCTCTCGAGACCGAGAAGTACCTCCCGGCTCACGCTCCGCTCGAGGTTCCGGCTGACGCTCACGGCACCCGCGTCGTCAACAACGTTGTGGGTATGTCCGCTGTGAACATGGCCACCACCGTTGGCGCCAAGTGCATCACCGTGCCGACGACCACCGGTCGTACCGCTCGCTTGATCTCGCACTTCCGTCCCAACATGCCGATCTGCGCGTTCTCCCGCCACGAGTGGGCCGTCCAGCAGATGATTATGTACTGGGGCGTTATCCCGCACCAGGCCGAGATTACTCAGGGCACCGTCAACGGCACGATCGTCAAGGCGATCGAGACCGCTAAGGAGCTCGGCTACGTCGAGGCCGGCGATCTGACCGTCGCTACCGCCGGCGATCCCCGCATGAGCGTTCAGCTCGAGGACAAGGTCTCCTCGACCAACGTCGCTTACGTAGCTCAGGTGCGCTAAATCGTACTTGCAAGCAAATTTGCATTGCAAAGGGCCCGGAAGGCATTGCCTTCCGGGCCCTTTTTAAGACCTTCTTCATATGCCGCTTCATCGATTTGCGTTCAGTCGCAAGCCTCTCCGATGCCGAGCGCACCACCGAAGACGTCCTGCAAGGGGAGTCGTTGGTCAATTGGGGTGAACTGTTCACCGTCAAGCCGGCCGGCTAGCAGCTAGCGATCAGAGGGACTGCAGGGACGTCAGAAGCGGCAACGCGAGCCGCAAAGCCCGCCTCGGTCAGCTCGATCACCTCGGTAAACGTCGCGTCGAAGAACTCCTCGGTCAGCAGGCGGTACGGCGGATGATCGGGCTCGCCGGGGTTTTCGCGCACAATCTCATGCATGACGCCGATGGTCTTGAGTACATATTCCTTATGGATGGGATACTGCCCAAAACGCGTCGCCGCGGTATACAGGCGATCGGTCGCACGCGGGATGGAAACGATGCCGAGCGTCTTGCCAAACCAGTCAAAGTCACCCTGCTTTTTAATGCGGAATTCCTCGCTTGGCTTGCCGCCGTGCGCTTCCAGATACTGGTTCACGCGCGTGTTCCACACGGTATCGGCCACCAAATGTGACCAGACGCCCAGTGTTAAATCGAGCAACGACTGTGCCACGTCCTCGGATGCCAGCGAAAACTCGCTGGCATCCGGCCCGGCAACCGGCTCGGCATCCTTATAGCGCTGAGGATAGTGCACGCGATTCAGCCGCTCGCGCTCCTCGACAATCGAGGTCGCCGCAGCCGGTGCACCGGCGGGCGAACTTTTAAGCAACGGCGCCACATAGGTATCCCAAAACTCATGCTCGCGCGGCTTCGGGATGGGCTCGGGCTTGGCAAAGTGTGTAATGCGGTACGGAATGGGATCGGCAATACCGGGAACCATATAGCCCACAAAGATATCTGGAACCACGCAGCCAAACAAAAAGGCGTTACGATCGCGGACGCTATCGGCAAGCGCACCGGTGCGCTCCAGCAAACGCTCCGTTTGAGCGATATGAATGTTCCAGCTTGGCATAGCCACCCCCATAAAAACCTGGATAACTATACCATCACGGCAAAGCCGCGCGGGCGGCTACGCATGCTCTACGCAGCAACTATTCGGCGACACCGACCTCGGTTCCATACGACGGTGTGGGCGCCTCGACCACATGGTGATATCGATCGATATAGATCGCACGGGCGCCCAGGCGACGCACCAAATCCTGGTGGTGTGTACTCATCAAGACCGTCTTGCCCGCCGCAACGTACGCCAGCAAGAAGTTGACCACGATGTCGCATGAATCCCCGTCGAGTCCGTTGGTGGGCTCGTCGAGAACCAGGATATCTGGGTTCATCGACACTACTGCAGCCAGCGCCACGCGCTTCTTTTGCCCGCCCGAGAGTTGGTAGGGAGAGGCGTCGACCAGATCGGCAACCTGGAACAGCTCCATGGCATCGCGCACGCGGCGCTCGAGCTCGTCTGCCGGAAGCCCCATCTGCGCGGGACCAAAAGCAACTTCCTCGCCCACCGTAGCGCAGAACAACTGAGCATCGGCATTTTGAAACACAAAACCTACGCGCTGATGAAAACGCTGAGCGGCCGCGGAATCCTTTAGAAACGCCGCATCGATCACGTGCCCGTCAAACAGGTACGCCCCTGCGTCCGCGAGTTCAAGGCCGTTGATAAGGCGCATAATCGTCGTCTTACCGCAGCCGTTGGGGCCGAGCAGGGCAACGAGTTCACCACGATCGACCTGCAGCGACACACCATCGACAACCGTATGCCCCGCATAGGAAAACACCACGTCGCGCAGCTCGATGAGCGGCGCGACCTCGGCGCCGCCCGCACCGTTTGTGCCCGCCGCACTATTCATATCGATCGTCAAAACGTCGCCCTTCCCTATTTGCATCCCCAGCCGGAACCAGCAGCGCCTACAGCACGACGCACAACACTGCCAGCAGCGCCACGCCGGCCGCATAGACCGCATCGCGCCAGCCAAAGCCGATCCGTGCAGGCGCCGGATACACGCCGGCAAAGCCGCGGCACAGCATGGCCTCGTCCATCGCGCGGCTGCATTCCATCGCCTTGATAAACGTCATGCCCATGATACCCGCGATCGAATCGGTACGCGAAAATCCCTCAGGCGCACGGCCAACGCTGCGCAGCATGACCGATTCGCACAGATCGTGCGCCGTGCGTCCCAGTACCTCGATGTGCTTGAGCGCCATATCAAACGTAAAGATAACTTCGTCGGGAAGATGCAGCATTTTGAGCGCCGCCGACATGCGGCTCCAGGTGAGCGTCCACGAAACGCCCAGCACCAGCGTCACGTTAATGAAGGTCTTGAGCGCAATCTTGAGCATGGCGCCCGTGGCAGAAGCACCCAGCAGCAGGGCAGGTAGCGCCAAAACCACGGCAAACCCCGCGGCGCCAAGCGCCGGCACAAAGGTCGCGCGTAGCCCGCGCACCGGGCGCACCGCTACCAGCACCAACGCGATTGACGCCATCAGCATCAGATACAGGGGGCTTTGCGTCAGACACACGCACAGGACGCAGACGAACATCCCCACCAAACGCACTGGCGCCGAAACGGAAGAAAGGGCTCGGTCGATAATCGACCCGCCCTCGTGTGCGCCGCCGCCCAGGCGAACCCGCTCAAGCAGGCTCGCCAGGTGCAGGACGTTCTGTTGCATCACGCGATGACGAGCGCCCGTGGGCTCGTAACGCTGCTCGGCCGCAAGCCAGCTAGGCAGCTCGACCGTCGCCATGGGCTCCGCCTTCTTTAACCGTCAGCGAAACCAAGCGGAATACGATGGTGAGCACAGCCACACCAATCACACCCGAAAGGATATACATGGCAGCCTGGCCGCCAAAGCCAAGACCCTGCTCCTCGGAATAGGCCTGAAGATAATCGCCCGTGGGCAGTGTATCGGCAAAGGTCGGAGCATCGAGGCCGACCGAAGCCTGCAGGCTGTCATCGCCAGCCTCCTGGACGGCAGTTGCGGCGCCCTCGGCGTCCCACTCACCCCAGGCGTCACCCGTGGCCAGCAGGCCCAGCGGCGTGGCCACGACAAGCACGGCGACCAGGATGAGCGTGGGGACCAGCGAGGTCTTCTTGGCGGTTGCGCCCTCGGACTCCAGCAGGCCGTCGGAAGCCTCAGGGCCGACGATAAAGCTCGGTGCCGTCTTCTTGATAAAGCCATAGATAGCGGCGGTCGCCACGCCCTCAACCACGCCGGCGACCAGCATATGCGGGATCAACATGGCAGGAATAGCCACGGACAGCGGGAAGGGGCAGTACAGCGGAGCGCCCGAAGCATTCATGAAGAGCATCGGCTGAATACCAAACTCGATTGCCGCGCACAGGGCCGCCAGGCACAGGCCGACCCAGCCGCTCACGATGGCAGAAACCGAGGTGCCCCAGCTCTTGTCGTGCAGACGGCTGTTGAGCGCACGGAACACGATGGCCGCGGCAAACGGCAGCACGAAGGCCATGTTAAAGCAGTTGGCGCCAAAGGACAGGATGCCACCGTCGCCAAACAGCAGCGCCTGCAGCGCCAGCGCGACCGAGACAGCGATAGCCGCGGCCTCGGGACCCAGCAGCAGCGCGATGAGTGCGCCGCCGACGGCGTGGCCTGTGGTGCCGCCGGGCAGCGGAACGTTAAACATCATGAGCAAGAAGGAAAAAGCGGCGCAGATGCCCAGGAAAGCCATGTGCTCGCGGTCGAGCGTGGCGCGCACCTTCTTGATGCAATGAACCCACACGGGCACCATCGCCACTGCCATGACGGCATCGGTCTGCGGAGACAGATAATTATCTGGAATGTGCATGTACGCCTCCCGGTTATCGGCGCACAGAATTGCAACGCCGCTTAAATCACCTTGTCAGTGTTACGCATTGTCAGATTCGTAACACGCCGCGGGCTATCATAGCAAAACGGCGCACTGCCGACAAAGCAGCACGCCGTTATGTAATGCGCGTGTCATATATGAAGGCTCAACGGTGCCTCATACCGAACACCGCGGTCACGCAAAGGCCACAGCAACCGCCATCAGGCCCTACGCTCCCAGCGCAAGCCCTATCCGCGGACCTCGCCGTTTACGCCCTTGCACACCTTGGTGACGATCTTCTGATGCGCCTTCTCGACCTCTTCGCTGGTGAGCGTGTGGTCGTCAGAGCGATACGTAAGTGCAAAGGCCATGGACTTCTTGCCCGCTCCGATGCGGATGGGATCGCGGTAGACATCGAACAGGCGCACGCCCTCGAGCAGCTTGCCGCCGGCGCTGGTAATGCGGCGCTCAAGATCCTCGCAGGTCACAGCGTTGTCGACCACGATAGCAAGGTCGTGCTCAACGGCAGGATACTGCGAGAACTCGCGGTAGTTCTCCTGGTTGCGGGCGCCCTTGATCAGCTTGTCCAGATCGAGCTCGAAGGCAACGACGACCTCGTCGATGCCCATGGCTTCGCGCGCCTCGGGGTGGATCTCGCCGACCCAGCCCAGCACGGTGCCGCCGGACAGAACCTCGGCCGCACGACCCGGCTGCAAGAAAGCGTAGCCCTCGCCCTCGACGGGACGGAAGCGAACCTTCTCGATGCGCAGCTGGGCGAGCAGCTCCTCGACAATGCCCTTGCCAAAGAAGAAGCGCAGCTTGCGGTACTTCATGGTCCAAGACTGCTCGCTCCACTGGCCCGAGAGCACGCCCGCCACGGACTTAGTCTCCTTGGGCAGGCTGGCGTTCTCGCGGCCATGGAACAGGCTGCCGACCTCGTACAGGTGCACGTTGGGCGTGCCGTGGGCCTCGTTATAGGCAACGGACTGCAGCAGGCCCGGCAGCAGCGAACGACGCATCTCGGTCTGCTCGGCTACCAGCGGGTTCATGAGCACCACGGGACAGCCGCGGCCTTCGGTGGACATACCGATCTTCTCCAGGTCGCCCGGGGCGGCAAAGCCAAAGGTCGTGGTCTCGTTGAGACCGCAGGCGCGCAGGATCTCGCCGACCTTACGGGTGAGCTTCTGCTCGCGGGTCAGGCCGCCGATGTGGTTCTTGGCAGCCGGAATGGTCGCCGTCACGCGGCCCATGCCCCACAGGCGCAGGACCTCCTCGATCAGGTCGATCTCGCGCGGCAGGTCGGGACGGAAGCTCGGCGGGGTGACAATAAAGTCCTCGCCGTCGCGCTCGACGGTGCAGCCCAGGCGGGTGAGCGAGCGCTCGATAAAGTCAGGCTCGATGTCGGCGCCGCAGATGGCATGCACGCGGGCCAGGCGCAGCTTAATGCTGTCGATGGTCTTGGGCGCGGGGAACACATCCACGTAGCCGGGAGCGACCTCGCCGCCGGCGATCTCCTCGATGAGCGCGCAGGTAACGTTGGCGACGTCCACGCAGCCGGTCTCGTCGACCTGGCGCTCAAAGCGAATGGAGGCGTCGGAGATCAGCGACAGATCGCGGCTGGTGTGCGAGGTGCGACCGGCGTTGAAGCAGGCGCTCTCGACCATCACGTCGACGGTGTCGTCCTCGATCTCGGAATCCATGCCGCCCATAACGCCGGCCAATGCCACGGGACGCTCGCCGTCGGTGATAAGGCCCATGCCGGCGTCGAGCGTGCGCTCCTCGCCGTCGAGCGTCGTGAACTTCTCATCCTGCTGAGCGGCGCGGACCACCACGCGACGGCGGCCATCGCGCTCGGCAAAGGTGTCCAGGTCAAAGGCGTGCAGCGGCTGACCGGTGAGCATCATCACGTAGTTGGTAATATCGACAATGTTGTTGTGCGGGCGCACGCCCAGGGCGTTGAGGCGCTTGACCATCCAGTCGGGCGAGGGGCCGACCTTCACATTGCGCACGATGCGAGCGACATAGCGGTCGCACAGGCCCTCGTCGGCAATCTCGACCGAAAGCTCGTCGTCGGTCGCGCGGCCAGTCTCGGCCTTGATGACGGGCAGCTCAACGTGGAAATCGCGGTCGAAAATGGCGCCGGTCTCGCGGGCCATGCCGATCATGGACAGGCAGTCGGGGCGGTTGGGCGTAATCTCGCAGTCGAGCACGGTGTCGCTCGAGCCCACGTACTCGGCAAACGGCATGCCGCAGGGCGTATCCTCGGGCAGGATCATAATGCCGGAGTGGTCGCCGCCCAGACCGAGCTCGCGCGCGGAGCAGTTCATGCCCATGGACACGACGCCGCGAAGCTTGCTCTTCTTGATCTTGACGTCGCCGGGCAGGACAGCGCCGATCATGGCCGTGACGATGTGGTCGCCGGCCTCGAAGTTCTGCGCGCCGCAGACGATCTGCAGCGGAGCGGGATTGCCGTCGGCGTCGAGATTCTTGTCGCCCACATCGACCGAGCACACATACATGTGGTCGCTATCGGGGTGCGGGATCTTGGTGAGCACCTTGGCGGTCACCACGTGGTCGAAGGACTCGCCTACGGTGTCGATCGCCTCGACCTCGGTGCCGGTACGGATATATTCGTCCGAAAGGGTCTTGGGATCCTCCGGAATATCGATCATGGTCTTGAGCCAGTCGTAAGAAACGCGCATGTAGCTCTCCTAGTTCTTAATCTCCGCAAAGGGAGGAATATCAAATGAAGACGTTCGCCTTAGGGTTGTCCAGGTGCCCCAGGTTGGCGTGAAAGAGGAGCGACGCGTACTAAAGGTACGCGAGCGACGGTTTGAACGCCAAGATGGGGTGCCTGGGCAAGCCTAAAATTGGTTCAGGAAGCGCATATCACCTGTCATGAGCGTTCGCAGGTCGGGCAGGTCGTAGCGCAGTGCCGCGACGCGCTCGGCGCCAATGCCAAAGGCGAAGCCGGTGTACTTCTCGGGATCGATGCCGCAGTTGATCAGGACGTTGGGGTCGACCATGCCGCAGCCCAGAATCTCGATCCAGCCGCTGTGCTTGCAGAAGTTGCAGCCCTTGCCGCCGCACACGTGGCAGCTCACGTCCACCTCGCAGCTGGGCTCGGTGAAGGGGAAGAAGTGCGGGCGATAGCGCGTCTTGCGGTCCTCGCCAAACATGCACTTAACAAAGTAGTCGAGCGTGCCCTTCAGGTCGCCAAAGGTAATGCCCTCGTCGACGACCAGACCCTCGATCTGGTTGAACTGCGGAAGGTGGCAGGCATCGGCCGTGTCGGGACGGTAGACGGTGCCCGGGCAAATCATGTAGATGGGCGGCTTTTGCGACTCCATGGTGTGGATCTGCACGCCCGAGGTCTGGGTGCGCAGCAGCACGTCGGACTCGCCGTGGGCGTGGGCCTCGGGGTGCGCGACGCTGCCGGGGTTATTGTCGACCACGTAGAAGGTATCGCGGGCCGAGCGGCTCGGGTGATCCATAGGGGCGTTGAGCGCGGTGAAGTTGTAGTAGGAGGTGTCGACCATGGGACCGGACTCGACGGTGTAGCCGATGCCGCAGAAGATGTCCTCGGCCTCCTCGATGATCTGCTTGATCAGGTGCTGGTGGCCGATCTGCGGACGGATGCCCGGCAGCGTGATGTCGACGGCGTCGTGCTCGAGTGCGCGCTTGAGGGCGGCGGCCTTCATCTCGGTGTTTCGCTCGTCGAGCATGCCCTCGATCAGCTGGCGCATCTCGTTGGCGCGCTTGCCCATCACGGGACGATCCTCGGGGGCGAGCTTGCCCATCATGCGCATCAGGCCGGTGATGCGGCCCTTGCGACCGAGCAGCTCAACGCGCGCAGCCTCGAGCTTGGCGGCGTCATCGGCACCTGCGACGAGCTCCTTGGCCTCTTCCTCGAGTTTGACCAGATCATCAATCAGACTCATGTCTTCCCTTTCATCTCTCGCGCTCCCCGCTCGCCGGGACGACTGCCGCCGCCTGGCGTTGCGAAAACGCGGCCCGGTTCGGTAACAAAAAAACCGCCCTCGGGCATGTGCATTGCCCAAGGACGGTTAAATTCCGCGGTACCACCTTGTTTGACCCGGCGGATGTCTGGCCCGCCGCGCCCACTCTGCGCCTCTTGTCGCGAGGCTCACGGCTTCCCTACTGAGGCTTTGCTGCCACTGGCCGCGCGCCCGTTGAGGTCGCTGCTCGGGAGTGAACGCTTGGCCCTTGCCACCGCAGGAAGGCTTGCAGCCCATGACCTTCCCTCTCTTGCCGGCGACACGGCGGGCAAAACCCTCTCCGTCAACGCATTGAGCTATAGGATAACACATTTCGCGAGCGCATCGCCGCGTTCCGTTTTGTTCGTGCTGGGTACAAGGCAGGTAGTTGTGCAAACTGGCCGTGCATCCGCCTGCGGCGCTCGGCCTGCGAGATTAAGGATACGGTATGGGAAAGAAACTCGATAAGAAGGCCAAGGCCGCCGTGGCAAAGGCCGCCAAGGGCGTCAAGGCCGCTAAAGTCGACAAGGCCGTCAAAAAGTTCCGCAAACTCGAGGGCAAGCTGTGGACTCGTGAGTACCTGCTCAAGATTGCCGAGTTCGATGGAGCGACGATTGCTCCTGCCAATGGTGCTGCCGCCCGTGCCGACGCCATGGGCACGCTTGCCGGCGAGCATCACAAGCTGCTGACCAGCGAGAAGTCCGTTGAGCTCGTACGCTCGTTAGCGCGCGAGACCGTCGCCGGCGGCAAAATCGACGACCCGCAGCTGCTCGACGAGATCCGTGTGCTCGGTCGCGACCAGCGCGAGGCAAGCGTCATCCCCACCGAGGAGGCCGAGGCCTGGACCAGGCTCACCTGCGAGGCCGATGCCGTGTGGCACAAGGCCAAGACGGCCAATGACTGGGCGAGCTTTGAGCCCTATGTGGATAGGATCGTCGCTCAGCTTAAGCATCAAGCTGAGCTCATGGACCCCAAGCGTGACCCGTACGATGTATGGCTCGACCAGTACGAGCGTGGCCTTTCCACCGAGAGCTTCGACGCGTTTTGCGATGAGGTCAAGGCCACCGTCGTGCCGCTCGTGCATGCCATCGGTGAGCGCGGCCAGCAACCCGCTGCCGACTTTTTGCACGCCCATGTGCCCGAGGCTGCCCAGCGCGCCATGAGCTTTGACCTGATGAAGCTTGTGGGCCTGGACCTGGACAACACCACGCTCGCCTTTACCGAGCATCCGTTTAGCGAGGGCTTCTCGGTGGGTGACGCGCGCATCGCGACACACATCTACGAGGACGATTGCATCTCCAACGTCTACAGCATCATCCACGAGGCGGGACACGCCATGTACGAGCTGGGCGTCAATCCTGCCTATGCGCGCACCTGTCTTGAGGGTGGCACCTCCATGGGCATCCACGAGAGCCAGAGCCGCTTCTTCGAGAACACCGTGGGTCGCAGCCGCGCCTTTATGGGACCGCTGCTCGAGGTGCTGCGCCGCCACGCACCCGAGGTCTACGGCGACGTCGACGAGGACACGCTCTACCGCGCCGTGAACATCGCGCAGCCGTCGTTGATCCGCACCGAGGCCGATGAGCTCACCTATCCGCTGCACGTTATGGTGCGCTACGAGATCGAGCGCATGCTGTTTGCCGGCGAGGCCATGGCCAAGGATATCCCCGCGCTTTGGAATCGCTTTATGGACGAGTACCTGGGCATTCCCGTTCCCGACGACACGCACGGCTGCCTGCAGGATACGCACTGGAGCGGCGGCTCGTTTGGCTACTTCCCCACGTATGCGCTGGGCAGTGCCTACGATGCCATGTTTGTGCCGGCCATGTGCCGCGACGGTGTCGACCTCAACGGCGCCTGTGCGAGTGGCGACCTGGCACCCGTCCGCGCCTGGCTGGGCGAGCACATTTGGCAGTGGGGCCGCGCCAAGGACGCGCCGGAACTCATCAAGGACGCCTGCGGTATGGCCTTTGACGCCCGCTACTACTGCAGCTACCTACAGGACAAGTTCACCACGCTCTACGAGCTGTAAGGCATAACCGACACGCCAACGCAAAGGGGGCGCCGCGGAACCAATCCGCGGCGCCCCCTTTTTTCACCCAATAACTAGGCACCCAATGACTAGTTCGTTGACGCTAATGTCTTGGCAACGTCAGCGAAAACGACCCTAAGCGAGCAAGGTGACGTGAAATGAAAGGGCGCTGACCTTCTGGTCGCGCCCTTGAAATTGAACATCAGACTGCCGCTTGGGGCCGTTTGCAGCGTCGAGCAGTTACGCGGTTTGGTAAAACCGCGTAACTACAGAGCCTCGAGCGCGTTGGCGATGCGCTTCATGGCGGCATCGGCAGATGCTTGGTCGGGCGCCTCGGCCAGCACGCGAATCACCGACTCGGTTCCGCTCTTGCGCACGAGCACGCGGCCCTCGCCTGCCAGCGCAGCCTCGGCCTCGGCGATGGCGTTCTGCACGCCCATATTCTCGAGCGCGGCGTCCTTGTCCGCCACGTGCACGGCCACCTGCGCCTGTGGCAGCAGCTTGCACGGAGCCGTGAGTTGCGAGAGTGTCTCGCGCTCGGCACGAATCACTTCCATCACGCGCAGCGAGGTCATAATGCCGTCGCCCGTGCGCTCGATATCGCCAAAGATCGTATGGCCCGTCTGCTCGCCGCCCAGGCTGTAGCCGCCCTCGCGCATCTTGGCATACACGTGACGGTCGCCCACGCCGCTGGTCACGGCGCTCAGACCGGCAAGCTCCAGCGACTTGACCAGGCCAAAGTTGCTGGCGATCGTCGGCACCACGGTACCGCCCGAGAGGCGCCCGTGCTTGTTCAGATACACGCCGCACACGTACAGGATCTGGTCGCCGTCGACCACGCGACCGCGCTCATCCACGGCCAGGCAGCGGTCGGCATCGCCGTCGTAGGCAAAGCCCACGTCCAGGCCTTGCTCCACCACATGGCGCTGCAGACGCTCCATATGCGTGGAGCCGCAATCGACGTTGATGTTAAAGCCATCGGGCGCGGCATTGATCACGCGCACGTCGGCACCCAGTGCGTCGAACACCGGCTTGGCCACCGAGGATGCCGAGCCGTTGGCGCAGTCGATGCCGATCTTGACGCCCTGCAGCGAAAAGTTCGCGCTTGCGATGAGCGAGGCAATATAGCGGTTGCGACCCTGCATGTAGTCCACCGTGGCGCCAATGTGGTTGCCCGTTGCCAGCGGTACCTCGCTCTTGCCATCGATATAGTCCTCGATGAGCTCCAGCACGTCCTCGTCCATCTTAAAGCCGTCGCTGTTGACGAGCTTAATGCCGTTATCGCAAAACGGGTTGTGGCTCGCGCTGATCATGATGCCGCAATCGAAGCAGCCCTCCACGGTCTGATGTGCCACGCCCGGCGTCGGGATCACATGCAGCATATAGGCGTCCGCACCGCTCGCGACCAGGCCGCTCACCAGCGCCGCCTCGAACATATAACTCGAGCGACGCGTGTCCTTGCCCACGATCACGCGCGCCTTAGCACTGCGGTTGGCGCCGTAATACCAGCCCACAAAACGGCCAATCTTATAAGCGTGCTCTACCGTCAGCCCAACGTTGGCCTCACCGCGAAAACCGTCGGTGCCAAAGTACTTCATGCGCTCTCCTTACAAAATAGGGGCGGACAGATTGCCTGTCCGCCCCAAAATGGTACTCGATTATCTGCGCTACCAGAAAAACCCTACGCCGACGCGCTGTCGCGAGCCGCCTGGCATGTAGGAGTCTGACGCAGCGTAAGCGGCTTGTCCCCCGCCTCGGCCGACGTGGTCAGCGTATACGTGATCGTCGTCGTCTCGCCAGCATGCAGGTCAACGGTGCCCGAATAGAAGGGGATTCCATGCCACGTAGCGGCGCCAAGACCAAACTGGGTGCCCTCGACGGTCAGATCAGTAATGTTGCCGCCCGTCGGGGCAAACAACGAGACATTCAGACGCTCGTCGTCACGCGCGGCATCGGGTGCGCTCGCCGCAACGTAGTCGGGCAGCTTGCCAGCCTCCTCCTGCGTCATGATGTTCGTCAGGGTAACGGTGATGCGATAGGAGCACGTGCCGTCGCCGTTCTTCACGCCCTGGCCAATCTGCGTGTCGGCGTTCAGATACCAGTCGAGCTTGGAGAAGCTCAGGTTGTTAAAGTAAACGCCGGCAACGGGATCGGCACTCGGATCATCCGGATCGGGCAGCGAAGCGTCAATGCCCGTCTCTTTGATGGCATTCCGTTCATCATCGTTTCTCATCCACGCGATCAGGCGGCCCTCTTCGGCACCGCGCTCAACGGCGCTGACAAGCTTCGTAACATCGACATCGCCGATACCGCCAAGGACCTTGTCGAAGGCAGCGCTGGCAACGGATGCAAAGATGCCGTCCGACTCCTCGACCGGATAGTTCCAGTACACATCGTGCATGAGGACCTTTGCGGCGTTGGTGCCGTCGACAACCGTTCCGTCGGGCAGCGACACGTTACCGACCAGGCCCAGCAGATACTGCAGGAACACCGGGTCGATACCCACGACGCCGTCAACGTCCTGCCCATACTGGGACTTCCACAGCGCGGCGACACGCTGCGAGTTGCGAGGCCAATCGGGCGAATACGCGTTACCAGAGTTGTACAGGTTACTGTGGTCACCAAACAGTGCCTCGTCCTCTTCGTCGACGCTCTCAACCGCCTCGTCTTTGCTAAGCGCAATACATGGAACAAAGTCACCAATCGACATCTGGCCGTCGGTGACCGAAATCAGGCCCTGCGAACCGCCAAAGCCGCCGCAAGCACGAATCTCGACGTTGTTCATGGCGTACACAAGGTAGTTGCGCGTCTGGCCGTTGGCGCCGAGCATCTGGGGAAGGACGGGGGCGACCTTCTCCGCCGCGTCAACCGCACCGTTGAGGGTGGCAAAGCCGTCCTTGGCCTTATCGACCAGCTCGGTCACCTGGGAAATATGAGTATCGCCAATACCCTGGATCTTCTCGTTGGCGCTCTTGAACACCTTGGAGCTATCGGAAAGCGAATCGGCAACGGCCTGTAGCGCGGACACGTTAATCATGCCGTCCTGGAACAGCTTGCCGGGCGTAGCCTGCGAAAGGTTATCGGCCATGGGAACCAGCGCGTTGCTCGAGACATCGGACAGGGCATCAATCATGGTGCGGGCTGCGTTGATGTCACTGCCATACACCGGGATAAACGAAGCCGCCGTCCACAGCGGGCTCGAGGTCTCCGCCTTCATGCTGTTGCAGAGCTCATCGATCTTCTTCGCGTCGTCAGGCAGCGTCGAAAAATCGCCCGACGTGACCTTGTCCTTAAGGCCACCGACGATCTCGACAGCCTCCTTCGCTTCACTCTTTACGGTCTTTGCCGAGTTAAGCAGCATAAAGCCGCTTGCGCCAAACGCAACGAGAAGCACCGCGACCACAGCGGCAATAATGGCGCCGGTGTGACGCTTTTTGCGCTCGCCCTTGCGATGGCGATGACGGACCAGACCGTCAGAGGTCGAACTCGACGAAGCGTCGCTACCGTAGTTCAAGCCAAAATCGTAATAATCTTCCTTGGAACCCGAGCCCGCAAACTCGGCACCGCTATCATCCAAGCGGGCGAACGTGCCAGTCTCGGAGGAGCCGGTGTAAATCGTGCCAAGGTTACCCGTAAGCCCCGCGCCACCGGCAGAGGGAGTATTGTTGGCGGCCTTGCCGGCATTAACGTTGCCGGTGGCATTCGCGGCGTTGGCAGCACCTGCGTTGTTCGCGGGTACCGAAGGAGCTCCGCTCGGCTGCGACGCGGAGGTTGCACCGCCCGCAAAGACATTCCCTCTTGCACGGCCGGTCTTTTTTGCCTTTTGAGACTGCTCGTACAGAGCGGTAAACATCGCCGTCTCGCCCGGGGACACGCGCTTACCGGAACCGCCCTGTCCAGCGCTGCCCGGCGTGCCGGCCTTACCAGCCCCGTTCGGACGCGGCGGAACTGCAGGACGGCCGCTATCGCTGCCCTTAAAGTGATTACCAGCCATAAAGAAATCCTCGCAATTGAGTCGCAATGAAAAAGTCCATAACGTTACTAGTTTATGGCATTTTGAGCATCGACAGCTAAACTCCAGACACGGACATCAATTGGCGAAAATGCGGCACAACACCTTTTCCGTCTTGGCAACGGCGCCAGCTACACCGTGAGGAACATCATCACGATGATCATGGCAAAGCCGATAAGGTCGGTCGGCAAAAACACCGTGCCCAGCATAACGGCGCTCGTGATGGTCGCCGAAACCGGCTCCACAGTTCCGATGAGGCTCGCACGCACCGAGCCGATGTCCTTAACGCCCTGCATATAGAGCATGTAAGCAAAAAACGAGCCGATAACCACGAACACCGCGAGCGCCTCGATGCCGGCAGCGTCGAGCGACGGCATATGCGCCCAGGGCCGCACGAAGACACATGAAACCACGCCCGCCGCGAGCATTGCCGAGCCCGTGACGATGGGGCTACCGTATTCGGGCAGGATCTTGGCGGGAATCACCGCCATACACGCGGCGCTGACCGCACACATAAGACCTGCTGCCAGGCCAAGCGGCGAGATATTCAGGCTGGTGGGGTCGCCGCCGGTGGCGATTAAAAAGGTTCCACCCAGAGCTAGGCCAATGCCGATGACTTCGCGAGTACGTGGCGTGCGGCGATCGATCACGCAGGTGTAGCCCATGATGATAACGAGCTGCAGGCACTGGAGCACCGTCGCGGTTCCGGCGTTCGTCAGCCGCACGGCCGAAAGATAGCAAAACTGGTTGAACAGCAGGCCAAAGGCGGTAAAGAGCAGCAGCTGCTTGCGATCGGCGGGTGTGGTCCAGAGCTTAATCAGGCGCTCGCGGTCGCGCGTGACAACCACGGCCATAAAGAGTAGACCGGCGAGAATCTGACGCACGCTCATAAGCCACAAGGTGTCGACGTGGTAGGTATCGAACAGAAAGCTCGCGCTGGTGCCCGAGAAGCCCCAAAACGAACCGCCCACCAGCGTAGCCAAAACGCCCGTGATCATCTTGCGCGACGAAGCGCTGTTCAGGCGGTCGCGCCATGCGCGACGGGTGCTGCGGCTGAGCTCGTCGGTGCCCTCGGGCACATCAATGTTCGATATATCGGTCATCGGCACCGAAGCCCCTGCGCCTTCGACCTGCTCGACACGCTCTTTGCTCATTCCACTCCCCCGAAACAGCCTGGAACAATTCGGCTTACCTTACCACGGCGAAGTCACCAGCTGGAGGCTTGTCCGCTTATCGGTAGGACAATTCCGCAGGCGCCTTCCATAGCTCGATACCGCAATGGCCTTGCATTATGCGACAGCCAAATCGCGGCAGCAGGCTCTTTTGAAATGGATACGGCAAAGCCCCCGAATTCCACAATGTAAGCGATTTTTAAAAATGTTCTTGCCACCGAGTTCAGGCTCCGTTATATTATCCCTTGCGCGCTTGCGCACCCTTGATCGGGCGTTTAGCTCAGGGGGAGAGCGCTTCCCTGACACGGAAGAGGTCAGAAGTTCAAATCTTCTAACGCCCACCAAATGTTCGCAGCTCAGAGGCTATGCCCTCTGGGCTGTTTTGTAATATGAGAAAGCCATTGTCAATAGGCATGTTCGTTCGAGCCCGGTTTGAAACC
>DAWDVX010000017.1:0-43662 GCA_052346145.1 Collinsella sp. | reverse complement strand
CTGTTTGAGAGGAGTTTTGGGCTGTAAAAGCCATCTCAACGTGGGGTTTTATAACTACAGCGTGCCCTTCTGGCGAGCCCGCTCAATCTCTTCGAGGGCCTCGGCGGGGGTGAACGAACAGGTGCCGTCGCCGAGTTTGATTACCTGGATATCGTCGCCGGCGTAGACCTCTCCGCCCTTTAGTACCACGCCGAAAACGCCCTCGTGGGGAAAGATGCAGTCGCCGGCGAGATAGTAGATGGCGCAGCGTGTGTGGCAGGCCTTGCCGATTTGGCTGATTTCGACAAGCACCTCGCTGCCAAGCTTGAGCTGCGTGCCCAAGGGGAGCGAGAGCAGGTTGATGCCCCGGGTTGTGAAGTTCTCCCCAAAGTCACCCTCGTGTACGTCGAGCCCGCGTGCCTGCGCCGTCTGGATGGACTCCGCGGCTAAAAAAGAGACCTGGCGGTGCCAATGCCCGGCGTGCGCATCGGTGGCGAGGCCAAATTGCTCTATAACGGTGTCGTGTCCATCGGCGACGGGCGACTTGCGCGTGCCCTTGTGCGCCGACGTGTTGATTGAGACGATGCGGGCAGGCCCGTTGTAAGCATCGTTTGCCGTTCGTAGGGGAACGGCCGATTGTGCGCGTTCCTCCAGCTCGCGCTTCGCGGCATTGAGGATGGGATTATCGGTCGGATGGTCTTGGGGCACGTGTGCGCCTTTCGCTCGAAGATGTCAATACGATGAATCCTACAACAATGGTAGGTTCATTGCCCATTGTCATACAACGGTGAGCGCCGTCTTCGTGCTGGACGATTACGTCGATTGCCATAGATACGGTGGAGCTTTGGGCGCCGGCGGCTTGGCACGCTAGAATGAATCAGTTGCGCAAAGACCGCCCGTTGTGTGGGCAGTTCATGATAGGAAGTTTCCATGGCATTGCAGTTTACAGAGCGCGAGTTCATTCCCGTGCTGCTTGGTGGCGACATCAACGCCTATTCGGTGGCGCGCGCCTTCTACGAGGAGTACCAGGTCAAGAGTCTGGTTTTTGGCAAGTACCAGACGGGTCCCGCGTACCGCAGCCAGATTATCGACTACACGCCCAACGTGGATATCGATACCATGCCCGTGATGCTCAAAACCGTCAACGGCATTGCCCAAGCGCATGCCGATAAGACGATTGTCCTTGTGGGCTGTGGCGATAACTATGTTGCCCTCGTGGCTCAGGCCAAGGATGCCCATGAGTTGGCGGATAACATCGTCGCGCCTTACGCTCCCTATAGCATGCTTGAGCAGTGTCAGAAGAAGGAGATCTTCTACGAGCTGTGCGAGAAGCATGGCGTGCCCTATCCACACACGTTTACCTTTACCAAGGCGATGCTCAATGCTCAGGGTGAGGCGCCTGCCGAAGTGCTCGACCAGATCGATTTTCCTTACCCGATGATTCTGAAGCCTTCTGACGGCATCATGTGGTGGCAGCATGAGTTCGAGGGCCAGAAGAAGGCCTATGAGATTGCCGACCGCGCCGAGCTGGAACAGGTCATTCGCGATTCGTATGCCAGCGGCTACACCGACGATCTGATCTTGCAGGATCGCGTGCCCGGCAACGACGAGTACATGCGCGTGCTCACCAGCTATTCCGACCGCAACGGTAAGGTCCGCATGATGTGCCTGGGCCATGTGCTGCTCGAGGAGCATCAGCCCCACGGTGTCGGCAACCATGCCTGTATCATTACCGAGCCCAACGACGAGCTCATGGGCGGCGTGCGCAAGTTGCTCGAGGACCTTCACTTTGTGGGCTATTCCAACTTTGACGTTAAGTACGACGAGCGCGATGGCTCGTTTAAGTTCTTCGATTTCAACACGCGCCAGGGTCGCAGCAACTACTACGTTACCAACAGCGGCTTTAACGTTGCCAAGTATGTGGTGGACGAGTATGTGCTCAACCGCCCGTTTGAGCCGGAGTTTGTGACGGCGCAGGACGAGGCCCTGTGGATGGTCGTCCCCATGGGCGTCGTCGACAAGTACGTCAAGGATCCCGAGCTGCGCGCTAAGGTGCATCGCCTGGACAAGGAGGGCAAGGGCGCCGACCCTTCGTTTATGAAGGGCGACTTTGTCTTTAACCGCTGGCTGCGCATGTGGCACACCAAGCTGCGCCACTTTAAGCTGTTCAAGACGTATTACAAGTAGATGAGCGCGGCGCCCGTCCGGTTTGCATCGGGCGGGCGCGGGTATGATACGCGCAATTGCGCAAGCGTCACCAAGGAGGCGGCGATGGAAAAGCTGGGAGTTATCGGCGGCATGGGCGCCGAGGCCACGTCGTATTACTACGACCAGGTGGTGCGTCATACGGCTGCTGCCTGCGATCAGGAACATATCGACATGGTGGTACTCTCCAAGTCGACCATGCCCGACCGCACGCTGGCCATTAAGACCGGCGAGCATGCCAAACTGCTGGCGACCATGAAAGAGTGCGCCCAGGCACTCGAGTCGCTGGGCTGTGCACACATTGCCATTCCCTGCAACACGTCACACTACTTCTATGACCAGATCCAGTCGTTTACGAAGGTGCCGATTATCCACATGCCGCGTGAGTCGGTGCGCTATGCTCTGGCCGGTGCGGTGATGGGGGAGTGCGAGTTCGACCCCAACCTGAGTATGCCGGCCGAGCCGGTGCATAAGATCGGCATCATGGGAACCGATGGCACCGTGGGCGCGGGCGTCTACGGCCGCGAATGCGAGGCCGCGGGTGTCGAGGTTGTCTATCCCAGCGAGAAACGTCAGAACGATGTGATGTCGCTTATCTACGATGATGTGAAGGCCGGACGTGAGCCCGATATGGATAAGTTCGACCGCGTGATGTGGGAGTTCGCCCGTAGCGGCTGCGACCGCGTCATTCTGGCCTGCACCGAGCTATCGGTGCTGCAGAAGTACCGAGAGATGCCCGAGATCACCCTCGACGCCATGGATGTCCTGGTGCGCGAATCCATCATCCGCAGCGGCGCCCCCTACCGCCTCTAGCTTCCGACCTGCCAAAAAGGGACAGGTTTATTTTGGTAGGTTTTATCTGGTGAAACAGTAAAGGCCTCGGCTCGTTTGGTGCGAGCCGAGGCCTTTTGCGTTGGGCGGTTGCTGTCGGTGGTGAACTAGAACAGGAAGCCGATGGCGATGAGGGCGATGCTGACGATGAGTACGGCGATGTCCAGGCCCTTGATGGGGTAGCGCTTGTACGAGCTGGCGCGCGTACGCAGATAGAAGCCGCGCTGTTCTGCCGCCAAGGCTGTGGCATCGGTCTTGCCCACGCTCGAGATGAGCAGTGGCACACACAGTGGCAGCATGAGCTTAAGCTTCTTGATGGGGTTCTTGGTGTCGTACTCGACGCCGCGTGCGGTCTGCGCCTCCATGATGGCGTTCATCTCCTGACCAAACACCGGCACAAAGCGCAGCGCCGTGGTAAAGGTGAAGGCATAGCGATACGGCACGTGCAGCACCTCGACGCAGGCGTTGGCAAGGTCGTTGAGCTTGGTCACCATGAGCATGAGGATGAGTGGTAACGCCACGCCCAGCAGGCGCAGGCAGGCCTTCGATCCTGTGATGAGACCCGTGTCGGTGATAAAGTTCCACACCACGTTGCCATCGCGCATAAAGGCCAGCTGGAGCACCAGCATGATAAGCGCGAGCGGAATCAGCAACTTGAGCAGCGAGAGCAGACGGTCGATGACACCGGCATAGGCACCCAGCGCAAGGGTGAGTGCCAAAAAGCCCAACAGCGCCACGTAGGTGTCGGACAAGAAGATGCCGACGATGATGGCGGCGGCGAGGCCCAGTTTGACGACGGGGTTCAGGCGATGCAGTAGCGTATCGCCCGGCATGTAGTCGATGACGTTAACCACGGTGGACCATCTCCTTGGTAATTCGAACGACATCGGTGACCTCGCTCACCTGCGCAAAAGCGGGCGAGACGGAAGATGCCAGACGGCGCGAGAGTTCAATAACCTGGGGAGGCTCCACGTAGGCACGCCGCATGAGATCGATGTTCGAGAATAGCTCGTGCGTGCGGCCGCGGTCGAGGATGCGACCGTCGGCCATTACCACAATGCGCTCGGCAAAATCCGAGACGACTTCCATATCGTGGCAAACCATGATAACGGCGCAACCGCGCTCGGCCATGGTGCGCACCGTTTCCATGACGGTCATGCACTCGCGGTAATCAAGGCCGCTCGTGGGCTCGTCGAGCACGACGATCTTGGGCTCAACCACTACGACGGAGGCAAGCGCCACCATTTGTCGCTGACCGCGCGAGAGCGAGAAGGGCGCCTCGTCGGCCGGCAAGCCAAAGCGGTCGATGACGAGTTGGGCACGACGCAGAGCCTCGGCACGGTCCATGCCGCCAAGCTCCAAGCCAAAGGCGACCTCGTCGAGCACGGTGTCCTTGCAGATCTGGCGGTCGGGGTTTTGGAAGAGGGTCGCGACCTCGCGAGCGATGCGGCTCGTGGGAACGGCTGCGGTATTCAGTCCCGTGACGCGCACGCTGCCCGAGGCGGGCTTAAGCAGGCCTGTGAGCAGTTTGGTGAGCGTGGTCTTGCCGGCGCCGTTTTGGCCGACGATGCCCACGAGCTCGCCAGGATAGAGCGTCAGGCTAAGGTCGTGTACGGCGGCTCCGCCATTGGGATAGGCAAACTCAACATGGTCGAAGGTGAGTACGGGTTCGGCGTCCTTGGCATGAGGACGCAACGACGGTGCATGCGGGGAACCGGCGGGCGCCTGGGCTTCGATAGCCGCGTGTGCGGGGTCGACGATGCCCGAAATCAGGCGCTCGGCCTCATCGACATCCAAGCAAGGGGTACCGCTTACCAGGCCATCGGCCTCGAGGCTATTGAAGATACGCGTGACGCGAGGGCAGTCGACGCCGATGGCACGGAGCTCGTCGGTATGCGCGAAGACCTCGTGTGCGTCGCCCTGCAGCGCGATTTCGCCATGATTGAGCACGAGCACGCGGTTGCAGTACTCCGAAAGCAGGGCGACCTTTTGCTCAACGACGACGATGGTGATGCCGAGTGCACGGTTGGCCTCACGCAGGGTCTCGAAAACCAGCGTGGAGCTGGCGGGGTCGAGTGCCGCGGTGGGCTCGTCGAGAACCAAGACGCGCGGACGCATGGCGAGGATGGCGGCGATGGCCACTTTTTGCTTCTGTCCGCCCGAGAGGGTGGCGATCTCGCGGTCGCGCAGGTCGCTGATGCCGACGGTCTCGAGCGTTTCGCTCACGCGCTGCTCGATCTGGTCGTGGGGAACGCCAAAGTTCTCGAGGCCAAAGAGCATCTCGTCCTCGACGACCGAAGCGACCATCTGCGTGTCGATATCCTGCAGCACACTGCCGACGATTTGCGAGACGTCGGTGAGCGAGACTTCGCAGGTGTCGTGGCCGTCGACCATGACGGACCCAAAGAACGTGCCGGTGTAGTGGTGGGGCACGGCACCCGACAGGCAGGCGGCAAGCGTGGACTTGCCGGCGCCCGAGGGCCCGATGATGCCGATGAAATCTCCCTTGTTCACGCTGAGCGAGATGTGGCTGAGCGCCTGCTCGGTCTGCGTGCCATAGGAGAACGAGACATCGTCGACGTTGATGATCGTTTTCATGGATACCTTTCATAGTCATTGGGGACGTTCTTACATGACTAGTCGTCTAAGAACGTCCCCAAAAGCTAGCTGTTTGGGACAGTCTTTGGTGACGGGGCCGCTAGTGCGCGGCCTGTCCATCATATCAGGCTATTTGCCGAGCACCTTGCGCAGGGGGAAGAAGAGGGCCTGGACCACGACGGCGTTGAAGACGGCAGTGCCGAGCACGATGGGCACCTTGGCAAGCGCCGTGGGCAGCGCGGCACCCATGATGACGGTGCCCAGGACGGCGAAGAGGGCACCCGAGACCAAGGTGGTGAGCAGGCCGGCGATGAAGGGGTTGATCTTGTTGCCGCCGATGTTGGACTTGACGAGCGCCGCCATCGTCAGCGCGCCGGCAAGCTCGGTCACAAAGTTGAGGCCGGGGATTGACGTGGTGATCTGGATGACGGCGGCCGACAGGATGCCAAAGATGGCTGCCTGGGCAAAACTCGCCTGCGTAAGTGCGATGGCCAGGGCATAGGCAGCAATGATGAACTGCGGCTTAATGCCCGTTGCGGCAAGAGCGTTGCCGACGGTCATGTTGAGGATAAAGCCGGCGGCGAGCAGAACGGCAAGCAGGACGAGCGAGGTGATATCGAGGATGCCCTTCTTGGAAGCGGCGTTGGCAGAAATAGTACGAGCCTGAGTGTTGGTGGCCATGATGTTCTCCTTAAAGTGGGATTTGAGATAAGCGTGTCCTAGACCCCCACGAAAGGGGTTAAATCGAAAAGGGGATTAATTTTGAATAATGGAGTACGGAGACGGCTTTACGAGGGGCCCCAGGTTGGCGCGAAAGAGGAGCGAAGCGTACTTGGGTACGCGAGCGACGAATGAACGCCAAGATGGGGTGGCTCGTAAAGCCGAGCGGGTTAGTTGAGCTTCAGGGCCTTCTGGATGGGCAGGTAGAGGGCGCCGACCAGGATGGCATTAAAGACGGCGGTCATGGCGACGACGGGCAGCATGGCGGCAGCGAGCTCGCCCACCACGCCGAGCATGGCCATCTTGATGACCATGAAGATAACGCCCGAGACAAAGGTGGTCACGAAGGTTGCGACGATGGCGATGGCAGGCTTAACCTGCCCGTTCTTGCCAGCGGCGTTGACGATGGCGGCCATGAGCATAGCGGCGATGCCCTCGGCGGCAAAATCGACGAACGGCGAGGTGGTGGTGATCTGAATCACGGCGGCCGAGATGAGGCCGATGACGAGCGCCTGGCCAATATTGGGGCGAACGACCAGGATAGTGAGGCAGAAGGCCGAGATGATGAACTCGGGGCTGATCATGCCGCCCGAGATGCCCGAGATGGCCTTGCCAACAGTGAAGTTGAGGATGAAGCCGGCGGCAAGCAGGATGGCGAGCAGGACAAGGGCGCGGACATCGAGCTTGCCGCGGTCGGCGGTCTGGACGGTACGGGGCTGGGTGGCGGTGGTGTTCTGGGACATGGTGAAAATCCTTTCGGAAGGGGGTGTAAGAGAAAAGCGGAGGCGCGTGATGCGAATGCGATCGGGCTCGAGATAGAAAAAGGCCCCCGGTCGAAACCGGAGGCCTTCCAATCACCTAGAGCGCAAAAACAGGCGTGAGGGACTCACCGTCGACCGATCGTATTCGCATCACGCCACCACCAGTTGTTGAGAGACTTCATCGTGTTCTTCATATCGGTGGCTCCTTTCGTGATGCCGTGGCGCAGTAGCACCTGATTGCTGTTGCGCTGCACTATAGCACAGCAAAGTGTTTGCGGGGAAATCTTTTTTGAAAAGATTTCAGCGGTGTTTCCCACTGGTCAAAAAGGCAGGCGGGACGAACCGTGCCATCCCGCCCGCACCAGTGAGGGATTACTCCTTGTTGCGGCGATAGAGGATATAACCGCCTGCGGAGATGACGGCAACGCCAGCGATGGCGAATGCGGCCACCATGCGGCCATCAAAACGATCGCCAGTGGTGGGCAGGCCGCCCTTGGTGTTCGTCTTGTTGGTGGTTACCGTGGTCGTGGTGTTGTCCGACTTGCCAGGCTTCTCAGGCTTGACAGCGGGCTGCTCGGGCTTAGTGGGCTGCTCAGGCTGCTCGGGGGTGCTGGGCTGTTCGGGCTTACCGGGCTGCTCGGGAGTGCCGGGCTGATCCGGGGTGACCGGGTCGGTGGCAAGGGCGTCCTTGGCGTAGGTGATGGACTCCTTGAGGCCCTTGGTCTCGGTGTTCAGGTCGCTCGGGGTGAAGGGCTGGTCGAAGTTCTCAGCCTTCAGATAGGCGCGCATCTCCTGGAGCAAGGCCTTGCACTTGACGTAGGTGTTCTCGGTGGCAGCATTGCCGGCCTTGTTTGCCAGGGCGGTACGGGCCTCGGTGCCCTCGGTGGCCTGCATGACCTCGTCGACTTCCAAGTTCTGCTCGACGAGCTCGTTCTGGAGGGCGTCGAGGTAGGTGCGAACGCCGGTGCCGAGCTGCTCACGGTGCTCGAAGCACAGGGAGCTGATGTCCATGAGGACATAGTTGATGGAGTTCTCGGGCTCCTCGTTGTTCACGATGTCCTCCTCTTCGCAGTGATCGAAGGAGACGGTCTGGTCGCTGTAGTACGGGCTAACCTCGGTGAGCAGTGCGGAGTAGTAGGGGATGGCGACGGAGTAGGCGGCGCGGGAGAGCATCTCCCACTGGATGGTCGCGATCTCGGGGTCCATGCCCTGACGGATCTGGAAGAGATTGACCTCGGTGTTGGTCTCGGTACCAATGGCGTAGGCGCCGTCGGTGTTGGCGTTGAGGCCCGGGACCTTCTCGCCGCGGTTGCCAAACGCGCGGATCATCTCAAAGGTGTTCCAGTCGGACTTGCCGGGCTGGAAGAACAGCGGCTGCGCCTTGCTAACCAGGGCGCCGGTCGTGGCACGAGCATCTTCGCGCTCGTCCTTGACGATCTCGTAGTCGGTGCCCTCGGTGAGCGGCACACCGAAGTAGGCGCGACCCTGGACATAACGGGCCCAAGAATGCATGGCCTTTTCGCTAATTGCCTCGCCGTAGGTCTGGGCAACGTCAAATTGACCGTCATCGAAGTACTTGGCGAAGCCATTCTCCTTAGGCATGGACTCGATGGTCGCAGAGTGGAGACAGTTCGCGGTGTCGGTGAGGTCAACCTTGTAGTTGAGGTTGCCGATGTTGGGGTTGAGCGAGGCGATATCGTCAGTGAGCCTCATGGCGATCCACTGGTGGCCGGAAAGTGCGGCAAACAGCCAAGTCTCGTTGCTGTCGGCGATGATAATCTGATCGTTGCCGCAGGCGCCCTGCTCGTCGATGATCTTGCCGAGGAGCTCGACGCCCTCACGTGCATTGGCGCTTTCACCTAAGATAACGCTGCCGTAGCTGTACTCGCCAATACCGGTTTTGGTCAGGGGGTCTGCTGCCTCAGCATCAGCATTCATGCCGGTGGTCAGCGTTGCGGAGCAGGACACGCCCTTCTCATTGATGCCTGCCTCAGAGTAGGCATCAATGAGAAGGGCGTGCACTGGGAGGGATGGTCGCGTACATAGGTGTAGCGATACGTGGTCTTGGTCGAGGTATACATGAATGCGGACTCGTCCGAGCCGTACGTATGCCCCGGGCCGTGAGAAGGCTCAATGCCAAAGTGCTTGAGGTAGCGCTTATCGAAGTCCTCGGCGCGGCCATAGTACGTGTCACCGTCGGCCGTCAGC
This sequence comes from Collinsella sp., assembly GCA_052346145.1. Taxonomy (GTDB): domain Bacteria; phylum Actinomycetota; class Coriobacteriia; order Coriobacteriales; family Coriobacteriaceae; genus Collinsella. The sequence continues at coordinate 34,360 of DAWDVX010000017.1, read as the reverse complement.
TTGTTGCCCATGTACATCTGCGTGCAGGCGAGCGCAGATGTCGGCATGGACATGATGGTTGCAGCTCCAAATGCAAGGCCTATGCCAAGCTTCTTGAGCGCGTTGACGGGATGAGTTTTACTCATATTCCCTCCCAGCGTGCGAAAGCCCTCTGTCTCCAGAGGGCTTCACCCAATAATTACACCCCCTTGGCGTAACGAATTCGAAACAATATACATTCATGAAAGTTATTTACTCGATAAGCGTAGCGAAATATGCGATTAACGGTAAATTGAACTCATTTAGTGGGAAATCAATTTGTATAACGCCAGCGAAAAATGTAGCTAAATAAAGCGTCAAGAAAAAAGCGGACCCCTCGCCGGCATGTGGTTTCATGCCGGCGAGGGGTCCGGGCTGCACGGGCCGTCTAAGAGTAATGGCTACTTCTTTCGACGGTGAATCACGTTAATGGCATAGCCGACGAGCATGGCCAAAACGATGACGATAAAGCCAAGGATGGGGTTGTCGTTCACGGGGGTCCTCCTATTTTCCGAGCGGCGAGAATTCGTCGACGATGATATCAAGGCATTGCGGTAGCGCGCGGGCGCCAAAGACGCCGGAGTTGCTGGAGATGATCTCGCCATCGAACTGCATGCCCAGCGATGGCGTGCAGGTGATCTTGGCTTCCTTGGTCTGGATGATCTTAAACTGCGGACGGCCGAGCAATTTGCCAGCGGGGTCGAGCGCGGCGGTAATTACCGTGGGGAGCAGCTGCACCGTGCGTACGGGCTCAATAACGACGATGTCGACCATGCCGTCGTCCATGCGGCAGTTAGGGAATAGGTTGATGTCGTTTTGGATGACCGAGGTATTGCCTGCCATGCAGCAGATGCCGTCGAGCTCCTCGACAATGCCGTCGTGCTCAATGGTGAAGTGTGCCACCGTGGGGTTGGGCGTAGCGAGCGCGGAGAGGAAGTAGGCGATCTCGCCAATGTCGTTTTTGGTGGGAGCGGCCTTCATCATGATCTCGGCGTCGAAGCCCGAGCCGGCGATGATGATAAAGCCGTGGCGCTTCTCGTTACCGTTCTCGTCGAGCCAAAAGAGCTCACCCATGTCCACCTTGACCGTGCGGCCGGCGCGGCAAGCCTTGGCGAGTGCCGCCGCCTCGGGGGCATTGCCGATGTTGTTAAAGAACAGGCAAGCCGTGCCGGAGGGGAAGACGAGCGTAGGGACACCGCACCCGCGCATCTGGTCGAGCACGTTGGAGACGGTGCCGTCGCCGCCCGAAACGACCACGCGATCAAACTCGCGCACGTCTGCCACGGCGTCCTCGGGTTCCATGCCATCGCCGATAAAGCGCATCACGACCTCGTCGCCGCCCTGCGCGAGGGCGTGCGTGAACGCGTAGATTTCATCTGAGCTGGGGCCCGATGCCGGGTTGTGGATGATAAGGCAGCGCATACTTACGTTCCCGTTCTGTGACTAACCGAGTATAGTTGTAAGGCAATGCCGATATCCTACCCGTGTTTTTCGGGCCTAACCTTATTCGATGGGTTGATATGTACATTTCCACACATCAGGCTCTGGTCGACTTTTGCCAGCGCGCCCGCGAGTTCGACGCGATCGCCGTCGACACCGAGTTTTTGCGCGAGCGCACGTTTCATCCGCGCCTGTGCCTGGTCCAGATTGCCACCCCCGCCGAGAGTGTCGCGGTCGATCCTCTGGTGATCGACGACCTGTCGCCGCTTGCCGAGCTTATGGCTGACGAGGGCGTGGTCAAGGTGTTCCATGCTTGCTCTCAAGACATGGAGGTTATGCTCCATACCGTGGGCGCACTGCCGCGACCGATTTTTGACACGCAGGTTGCCGCCGCCTTTTTGGGCGAGCGCCAGCAGATTTCGTATGGCGCGCTCGTTCAGACGTTCTGCGGCGTATCACTTCCCAAGACCGAGTCGCTGACCGATTGGTCGCGCCGCCCGCTGAGCGACAAGCAGATCGAGTACGCGATCGATGACGTCAAGTACTTGATCGTCGCCTATACCGAGATGATGAGCCGTCTGCGCGAGCTGGGCCGCGTGGACTGGGTGCTCGATGAGTTGCGCCCTCTGGCCGACGAGTCGCACTACCGTGCCGATCGCCATGAGGCGTTCCGCAAGGTCAAGCGCATCAACTCGTGTAGCCGCCATCAGCTGGGCATTGCGCGCGAGCTTGCCGCCTGGCGTGAGGACCGCGCTGAGCGGCGCAACATCCCGCGCAAGTGGGTTATGTCCGACGATACGTTGTTGGCCCTGGTTAAGCGCAATCCCGTGCGTGTTGAGGAGTTCCGCAGCATTCGCGGCACCGACCAGCTGGGGGAGCGCGACGTGGATGGCGCGTTGATGGCCATCAAGCGCGGCGCGAGTTGCCCGCACGACCGCCTGCCGCTTATGGTGCGCGGGCATCGCCAAATCTCTCCGGAGCTGGAGAGCGTGACGGATCTCATGTACGCGCTCATTCGCCTGGTTGCCGAGCGCTCGGGCGTGGCGACCTCGGTCATTGCCTCGCGCGATGACCTGGCCGACTACATTGAGCATCCTGAGCAAAGTCCCCTGCGCGAAGGCTGGCGTTTTGAGCTTGTGGGTTCGCGTCTGGACGATCTGCTCTCGGGCAACATGGGACTCACCGTGAAGGACGGCAAAATCGAGCTCCTGTAGGGAAGCCTAGCCGCTTGAGTGGGTAGAATGCCTCCAACGTGTAACTCGATTCGGAGGAATTCGCATGCCCTATTACTATGGTTACGGCTTTGGCATCGACCCGCTGTACCTGCTGGTTGTTCTTGTTTGTACAGTGCTTGGCCTTGCTGCGCAGAGCTATATCAACTCGACGTACAAGACCTGGTCCAAGGTGCGCTCGGACGGCGATACGGGTGCCACGGTCGCTCGCCGCATGCTCGACGCCAACGGTTGCAACGCCGTGGGCATCAAGGGCGTGGCTGGTGAGCTCACCGACCACTACAACCCGCAGGATAACAACCTGTATCTCTCGGATGCCAACCGTTCGGGCGGGTCGGTCGCAAGCGTTGCCGTCGCCTGTCACGAGGCGGGCCACGCCGCCCAGCGCCAAAGCGGTTACGCCATGATGAAGGTGCGCACCGCCCTGGTCCCGGTCGTCAACTTTACCCAGAACACCTGGACCATCGTGCTGCTTATGGGCCTGTTCATGAACATCGCGGGGCTCACGACCCTCGCGCTGGTCTTCTTCTCGTTTAGCGTGTTGTTCCAGCTGGTTACGCTGCCGGTCGAGATCGATGCCAGTCGCCGCGCCGTGGCGTATGTCGAGCAGTCGGGCATGAGTTCCAAGCAGGTCAACGGCGCCAAGAAGGTGCTGACGGCAGCCGCGCTTACCTATGTGGCCGCAGCGCTCACTTCGATCATTCAACTGCTCTACCTTATGGCTCGCTACAACAGAAATTCCAACCGATAACAAATTGGACAGGCAGGCGCCGCGGAGATTTGTGTCCCCGCGGCGCTGTACTATGTGTTGGGGTTGAATTTGCACAGGGCCGGAGCCCATGTGCACGATGACGAAAGGGGGCTGCGTGGCAGGCTGGAATCTGACCGGCAATGCCGTTTCCGCCGAGTTCGACGGTTCGGATGAGCAGGAGCGCAAAGAGCTTAGCGTGAGCCAAGCGGTGGAGATCGCCGCCGGCGCGCTCGATGCCATTCCGCAGCTGAGCGTCCTGGGCGAGGTCACGGGTTTTCGTGGTCCTAACGCCCGAAGTGGCCACTGCTATTTCCAGATCAAGGACGATTCGGCCGCCGTTGACTGCATCATCTGGAAGGGCGCCTACCTTAAGCGCACCTTCGATCTGCGCGACGGCATGCAGGTGAGCTTTAAGGGCAGCTTCAATCTCTACAAGCCTACGGGTCGCATGAGCTTCGTCGCCCGCTCGTTCTCGCTGGCGGGGGAGGGCCTGCTGCGTCAGCAGGTGGCTCAGTTGGCCGAAAAGCTGCGTCGCGAGGGTCTGATGGACGAGGCGCGCAAACGTCGCATTCCGGTGTTTTGCTCGCGTGTGGCGGTCGTCACCTCGCTTTCGGGCGCCGTAATCGACGACGTCAAGCGTACGCTGCGCCGTCGCAACCCGCTCGTCGAACTTGTCTGCGTGGGCGCAAAGGTCCAGGGCGAGGGCGCGCCGGCAGAGCTCATCGAGGGCCTGCGCCGTGCCGCCGCCATTACGCCGGCGCCCGACTGCATCTTGCTGGTGCGCGGCGGCGGCTCCTTCGAGGACCTCATGACCTTTAATGACGAGGAGCTTGCCCGCGCGGTGGCGGCTTGTCCTGTGCCCGTGGTGACCGGCATTGGCCATGAGCCCGATACCTCGATTTGCGACATGGTGAGCGACCGTCGCGCCTCCACGCCCACGGCGGCGGCCGAATCGGTGGCGCCGGCTATGACGGAGCTGGCAGATGTGCTCGAGACACGTCATCAGCGTCTGGGTGCAGCGATGGCATCGATGATTGGGTCGAATCAGGTTGATTTGGAGATGCTCGATCAGCGCGGTCGCCGCGCCTGGGATACCTATACGGCCCGTCTGGGCGATGCGCTCGATGCCGCTTCATGCCGCCCGTGCCTCAACGACCCCACATTTATGGTTGAGCGTCGCGAATCGGAGCTTGAACTGACCGCCGATCGCCTGTCGGGCGCCATAGCGCGTTCGGTTGGGACATTCCGCTCCAACTTTGAGCGCCTGCCCGAGCGTCTGGTTGCAAGCACCTCGGGGCTCGATGGCAAGCGGCATGCGCTTACGCTTGCGAGTTCCCGTTTGGAGCATCAGGGACGTACGATGCTCAGCAAACCCGCGTCCGACCTTGGCCGAGCTGCCGCGTCGCTCGATGCCCTGTCGCCGCTCAAGGTGCTTGCCCGTGGCTATTCCATCGCGTACAGCGATGATGGGGTGGCTACGAGCGTCAAGACCTTTAAGCCCGGCGACGCCATCCGCGTGCGCATGGCAGACGGTAACGTTGCGGCAACGGTCGATACGGTCGAGTAGACCGCGTTTCATAGCGATAAACCTTTAGGAAAGGAAGCAGATATGGCAGAGAAGACCCCGGTCGAGCAGCTTACGTACAAGCAGGCCTCGCAGGAGCTGGAGCTCATCATCCGCAGCTTGGAGTCGGGTGATATGGAGCTCGAGGAGTCGCTCGAGAGTTATACCCGCGGCGTCGAGCTCCTCAAGAGCCTGCGCACCCGCCTGTCCGATGCCGAGCAGAAGGTCTCGGTGCTCCTTAAGGACGTCGACGGCAACGACGTACTCGCCGACGGCGAAGCCGCCAACACGGACGACAACCTCTCGTTCTAACCATCCCGACCAAATATTATTACCTTGGTCTGTGAGAAAGGAACCAGCCATGTGTGACTGCATCTTCTGCAAAATTGCCAACCACGAGATCCCCTCGACCGTTGTTTATGAGGACGACCAGGTCATCGCGTTCGACGACCTCAATCCCCAAGCTCCGGTCCACACGCTCGTGATCCCCAAGAAGCACTACAGCGACATCGCCGACAATGTGCCCGCCGAGACCATGGGCGCCATGGCTCACGCCGTCCAGGAGGTCGCCAAGGTCAAGGGCCTGGAGGACGGTTTCCGCGTCATCTCCAACAAGGGCGTCAACGCCGGTCAGACCGTCATGCACTTCCACATGCACGTCCTCGGCGGCAAGAACCTGGGCGAGAACCTCATCTGAGGACGCGTGGTCCGTCGACTTGGCTGCCTTTGGAGTAATCTATGCAGTTTTCTCAACTCGAATACCTTCAAGCGGTAGCGAACTACGGCGGCGTGCGCAAAGCGGCTCGCGCCGTTCACGTGAGCCCACAGGCTGTCTCGTCGGCAATTAAGAAACTGGAGTCTGAGTATCAGATCGTTTTGCTCAATCGATCGGCGGGGGAGGCTGTTTTGTCTCCGGCGGGCAGAGTATTTGCGCGTCGTGCACGCGTGATCCTGGCACAAGTCGACGATCTCAAAAAGTACACCCAATCGGGGAACGGTGGCGTTTCGCCCGACGGCCACTTTCGTCTTTACGTCCCCTGTCTTCACGGGCGGGGGCGTCTTTTTTCCGAAAACTGGTACGACTCGTTTGAAAGCTCGCACCCTCAGATTCACCTTGATGTGTGGCATCAGCCAACGGCTACATGCTTTGAATCACTTGTGCTTGGCATTTCTGATGCGGCCATCTCATTTGAGGAACCAAGGGACAGTGTCCTTTCTTCGAAATACTTGGGTGAAAAGGAGCTCAAGGTTCTTTCGTGCCCAGCGGGTCATCAATCTGTGGGTGCTATGACCGTTCGTGAGTTACTGGGCGGCAGGTTAGCTGTTCCCATTAATTTGTCGCCCTGTCTCAATGCGATCAATCAATGCCCCGAAGCTCAGCTGGTTAATTTCCGCTTCCGCGACGTCGAATACGGAAACAGAGCGCAGGCTGAGTTTCTTCAAGCCGGGGGATTGATATTGGGTTTTTCTGGCTCTTCTCTCGCATCAGATGGGTCGGAAGTGAGCGAGTACTCTATTGAAGGTTCGCATGACGTAGCCTTGCCCATCTACTTTTGCTATCGACAAAATGCCTGGACCGATCGACACCAGACGGTATTTCTTCACCTATTGCGTCATCTTGCTTCGTGAGGCCATTTGGCCTCGTGTCGTCAAGTGAATGTTGACGCCTTGTAACACATGACTGACGGCTTTGCCCTCATGCTTTTCCAAGATTCCGATTTAGATTGTTGACTCTTGGAGGGCGGAGCATGAAAAACCGTACGGTTTTGCTTTATATGACGTTTGTTTTTCTGTCGAACTTCAGCACCATTTTGTATTTTCTGACGGTTTACCTTGAATTCGTCGGATTCTCGATGGTGGCGATTTCTAGCATGATGATTGCATATCAAGTGAGCAAGTTCATCCTTGAAGTTCCCACTGGCTATATTGCCGATAGGTTTGGACGAAAGACAAGTGGTCTCGTTGGCGTCGTGGGGATGCTTGGATACTACGCCGCCCTGCTTCTCGTCCGTTCTCCTCTGCTTTTAATCGGCGCGTTTGCTCTCAAAGGTTTTGCCGCTGCATGTATGAGCGGGTCCATGGAAGCGATTTACATTGACAGCGTCTCTCTGGACCAGCTCGTAAGGCTTAATGTCGTTGAGCGATTTGTTTTCTATGCCTCTTATGCCCTCTCCGCTTGTGTGGGCGGTTTCATTTCGTCCGCTGGCGCGTATCTCATTGGTCTTTTGGCAGATATCATCGCAATGGTGTTGACGTTGGTTGTCGTTGTCTGCATTCCTGAGATGCGAAGAGGGGACACTACAGCGACACCTAAGCGTGGAATTAGCCCGAAGATGATCGGTGCCGCTATTGCGCGTAACGGCATTCTTCGTTCAGCGTTCATCATGGACTGCTCTCAGGCATTTGCTTTTGTCGCCCTGGAAGACTTTTTCTCACTGTTGCTTGCGGGTCGCGGAATGAATGCCGTCGCTTCGGGTGTGATCATTGCGGTCCAGCTTCTTGCCTCGGCCTCCATGGGGCTTATTGTGCCCAGTGTGATTGCTCATGTCGACAAGGGCCGTTTTGCGCGTATTTGCGGCATCGTGCGCCTTTCCCTGGCTGCTCTGTTTTTGATTCCCTTTACTCCGGTCTATTTGCTGCCCGTGTTCTATGTGCTGCAGACGGTTGCGTACTCGTTGTTTGCCCCAATCAAATACTCAGTTTTTCAAAATGCTGCCGATTCTTCGATGCGCTGTTCACTGATTTCGGTTCAAAGCCAGATGGTGGCGGTGGGTGCCGTTCTTTTCTATCTGCTCAACGCTGTGTTGAGTAGCGTTGCAGGCATTCGAGTCGTATTGCTTGTTGCGCTCGGGATTTCTTCCTTGGTGTATATCCCCGCGCTCTTTCGTCTTACAAGTCAAAGGCCGTGAGTATTTGGACATCGATAACTTATATATCAACGCAATAAACCCGAGCGCGAGGGCGTTTGGGTTTATTATTGAAACGTATGTAACCTGGCGGCGCCACACCGCCTGTTAGTAGGGAGACACATGAACGTTCTGGTCGTCAACGCAGGATCTTCGACCCTTAAGTATCAGGTTATCGATACCAAGTCCCACAAGGTGTCCGCAAAGGGCTCCTGCGAGCGCGTCTGCTTTACCGGCGGTACCTTCACCCACGCTGCCAACGGTTCCAAGAAGGTGACCGAGAACATCGAGTTCCCCGACCACAAGGTCGCCATCGAGGTCGTTCTGAAGGACCTCGAGGCCAACGGCGTCAAGATCGAGGGTATTGGTCACCGTATCGTTCAGGGCGGCTGGTACTTTGGTGATTCCTCCCTCGTCGACGAGGACGTCCTCGCCAAGATCCGCGAGGTTGCCCCGCTGGCGCCGCTGCACAACAACCCCGAGGCCAACGTTATCGAGTACTGCCTGGAGCAGTATCCCGATCTGCCCAACGTTACGGTCTACGACACCGCTTTTCACTTCAACATGCCCGAGGTTGCCAAGACCTACGCCCTTCCCAAGGATGTTTGCGACAAGCTGCACATCCGTAAGTACGGCGCCCACGGCACCAGCTATCGCTACATCTCCAAGAAGGTCGCCGAGATGACCAACGGCGAGGCCCGCAAGGTCGTCGTGTGCCATATCGGCTCCGGCGCTTCCCTGTGCGCCATCGAGGACGGCAAGTGCATGGATACCACCATGGGCCTCACCCCGCTCGACGGCGTCATGATGGGCACCCGCTGCGGCTCCATTGACCCGGCTACCGTGTGCTACCTGCAGCGCGAGGGTGGCTACACCTTCGACGAGGTCGACGAGATGATGAACAAGAAGTCCGGTCTTTTGGCTGTGACCGGTGGCAAGACCAACGACTGCCGCAACGTCGAGGAGCTCGCCGCCGCTGGCGACCCCGAGGCTCAGCTCGCCTTCGACATGTTCGTCTACAAGATTGCCGCCAAGGCTGCCGAGATGGCCACTTCCATGTGCGGCATGGACACGCTGGTCTTCACCGCCGGCATCGGTGAGCACGCTCCGGCCGTTCGCGCCGGCGTTGCCGACCGTCTGGCCTTTATGGGCGTCAAGATGGACCATGCCCGTAACGCCCTGCGTGGCGACGGCGCTTGGTGCCTGTCTGCCAAGGATTCCAAGGTCAAGATCTTTGTCATCCCCACGGACGAGGAGTTCATGATCGCTTCCGACGTCGAGCGCATCGTCAACGGCAAGTAATTGCAAGAGGGGAGGGGCTGGACGACCAAGTGCCGTTCAGCCCCTCTTTTGCGCTCGTTGGGCGATATGCCTGATAGTTATTTATTAAGTTGTGATAACTTCTTATTAACATGCGGCCGCCTTAAGGGGTCTGCGTCGACCGTATTGCACTGCAAAGGAGTCTCATGAACGTACTTGTTGTCAACGCCGGCAGCTCAAGCCTTAAATATCAGCTTTTGGATACCGATACCCGCGAGGTTTTCGCCAAGGGCAACTGCGAACGTATCGGTTCGGACATGGGCATCTTTGGCCACTCCGAGAACGGTGGCGCCAAGCAGACCGAGGAGGTCCCTTTCCCCGATCATCGCTCTGCTATCGCTCGCGTGCTCGAGGAGCTCGAGAAGACCGACTTTACGATTGATGGCATTGGCCATCGTATCGTTCAGGGCGGCTGGCACTTCGATGATTCCGCGGTCGTCGACGATGAGGTCATGGCTAAGATCCTTGAGGTGGCCCCGCTCGCTCCGCTGCACAATTACGGCGAGGCCGCGGCAATCGAATATTGCCGCGAGAAGTATCCTGAGCTGCCCAACGTGGCCGTCTTCGACACCTCGTTCCACATGACCATGCCCGAGGTCGCCTACACCTACGCGCTGCCCAAGGACGTGTGCGACAAGTACCACGTGCGCAAGTACGGCGCACACGGTACGAGCCACCGCTACGAGTGGATGATGGCCAAGGAGATCCTGGGCTCGCGCTGCCACCGTCTGCTTTCGTGCCATCTGGGCAACGGTGCCTCGCTTGCCGCCATTGAGGACGGCGTGTGCCGCGATACCACGATGGGCCTCACGCCGCTTGACGGCCTGATGATGGGCACCCGTTGTGGTTCCATTGACCCGGCCACCGTGTGCTACCTGCAGCGCGAGGGCGGCTACAGCTACCAGGAAGTCGACGACATGATGAACAAGCAGTCCGGCCTGCTTGCCATTTCGGGCATCTCCAACGACGCCCGCGACATCCGCACGCGCGCCTCCGAGGGAGATGAGCGCTGCCTGCTCGCCTTCGATATGTTTGCCTACAAGGCTATGCAGCAGGCCGGCTCCATGATCGCCTCCATGGCGGGCGTGGATACCATCACCTTTACCGCCGGCATCGGCGAGAACGACTGGTCGATTCGCAAGGCCTTCTGCGACTGCTTTGAGTGGCTGGGCGTGCGCATCGACAATAACAAGAACCGCGAGGCCGTGGGCAACGGCCCGCAGGTCATCAGCGCCGCCGGTTCCGCCGTCACGGTCATGGTCATCCCCACCGACGAGGAATACATGATCGCCCACGACGTCGAGCGTCTGACCAAGAACAACTAACGCTCGCATTTGCAAGTAAACGAAAGGCCTCCAGAGCAACAGCTCCGGAGGCCTTTTTTACTAGCAGGCGGACGGCGGAAACCCCATCCCATTTCGAGCGCAAATACTGGGACACGCTTTCCGGTTGAGGCACGTTGCGGAAAGTGCGACCCACAATAAAGCATAATTCCGTCCCACGGTTTCCCAAACAGGCCCCAAGCGGAAGCTGCATCCCACAATCCGCCTTCAAACCGGGACACACTTTCCGGTGGGCCAGACATCAGACCGCAGCCAACATTTCGGTCCCAAAGTGACCATATCTGCATCGTTTGACCCTCCAGCAACGGCACTCATCCATTCAGTTTTTCAGCGCCAGCTCGTAGCCAAGCCGCCGTCCACCCCAGATACCCTGATTGCTACGTGGCGGTAGAAGGCCGTACGGGCTAACCCCTGAAAACACTCCGCAGACCAGAAACGCCCCCGTTCGTAGCTCCGAAGGAGCAGAACGGGGGCGTTTCATTGGTCGAGGACGTTTTCAGGGGTTAGCCCGTACGGCCTTCGGGCGATGCGTACGCTACTCAGCCATCTGAGCCTGGACGGCGGTGATGGCTACGACACCCACGATGTCGTCGGCAGAGCAGCCGCGCGAAAGGTCGTTAACCGGCTTGGCGATGCCCTGCAGGATGGGGCCGTAGGCGTCAGCACCGGCGAAGCGCTGGACCAGCTTGTAGCCGATGTTGCCGGCCTCGAGGTCGGGGAACACCAGCACGTTAGCCTTACCGGCGACGGAGGAGCCGGGAGCCTTGAGCTGGGCGACGGTGGGAACGATGGCGGCGTCGAGCTGCAGGTCGCCATCGATGGCGAGCTCGGGAGCCTTCTCCTTGCAGAACTTAACGGCCTCCTGGACCTTCTTGGCGACCTCGCCGCCGGCGGAGCCCATGGTGGAGTAGGAGAGCATGGCCACGTGCGGCTCGACGCTGCCCATAAAGGTGGACCAGGAGTGAGCGGAGGCGATGGCGATCTCGGAGAGCTCGTCGGAGGACGGGTTGATGTTGAGGCCGCAGTCGGCGAAGATCAGCGTACCGTCGGTGCCGAACTGCGGGGTGTCGGTGCACATCACGAAGAAGGCCGAGACCAGCTTGGTACCCGGGGCGGTCTTAAGGATCTGCAGCGCGGGGCGCAGGGTGTCGGCGGTGGAGTGGCAGGCGCCGGAGACCAGGCCGTCGGCGTCACCCATCTTGACCATCATGGTGCCAAAGTAGGTGGCGTCCATCACCTGGGCGCGAGCCTGCTCGATGGTGACGCCCTTCTTGGCGCGGAGCTCGGCAAACTTCTGCGCGTACTCCTCGTGCTTCTCGGCATTGCGCGGATCGATGACGGTGGCGCCGGGAACGTTGATCTCGTCGGGGTTGCCCAGGATGACGATCTTTGCCAGGCCCTCCTCGATGATCTTGGTGGCCGCGACGATGGTGCGCGGATCCTCGCCCTCGGGCAGGACGATCGTCTTAAGGTCGGCCTTGGCGGCAGACTTCATACGGTTAAGGAAATCGCTCATGTTACTCCTTACAAGCGTTTCACTAAGCTCCAGGCGCCCGGCTGTTCACGAATAAACCCGCTGCTAGCGGGTTTACCTTTCAAATTTGTACGCCGCGGTGCTTGAGCTTTCCTTGTGTGGCAAGCTCATTATAGGACGCATTAGCGCTATAATCGCTCTGATAAATATGTCTCGAAGAATGTTCGAGAAAAGCCCAGCTAACGAGCCCGTGGCTTTTGACAAGGAGTATCGATGCAGATTACCTCAGGCCTGCCTGAAGGCTTTAACGCCGGCGCGTACGACATGATTGTCGTCGGTGCTGGATATGCCGGTGCCGTTTGCGCCCGCCGTCTTGCCGAGACCATCGGCTATCGTGTTGCCGTTTTGGAGCGCCGTAGCCACATTGCGGGCAATGCCTATGACTGCACTGACGAGGCCGGAATCCTGATCCACGAGTACGGTCCGCATATCTATCACACCTTTAACGAGCGCGTGCACAATTTCCTGTCGCGCTTTACCAAGTGGACGGATTATCAGCACAAGGTGCTCGCCAACATCAACGGCACCCTTATGCCCGTGCCCTTCAACCACGCGAGTCTCAAGCTCGCCTTTGGTGACGAGCGCGGCGAGGAGCTGTATCAGAAGCTCGTGGAGACCTTTGGCAAGGATGTCAAGGTGCCCATTATGGAGCTGCGTAAGAAGAACGACCCCGACTTGGCCGAGGTCGCTGATTACGTCTACGAGAACGTCTTTTTGCATTACACCATGAAGCAGTGGGGCCAGACGCCCGACCAGATTGATCCCTCGATCACCGGCCGTGTTCCCGTCTTTGTGGGCGATGATGACCGCTACTTCCCGCAGGCTCCCTTCCAGGGCATGCCGCAGGACGGCTATACCGCGCTGTTTGAGCATATGCTCGACCACGATCTGATTGATGTGTTCTGCGACGTGGACGCCCGCGACCTCTTCGAGATCGACGAGACCACCGTCAAGATCGACGGTAAGGTCTATGGCGGCGAGATCGTCTACGCCGGTCCGCTCGACGAGCTGTTCAATCTCGACCTGGGCGCCCTGCCGTACCGCACGCTCGATATGAAGTTCGAGACGCTCGATATGGATCAGTTCCAACCCGTGGGCACCGTCAACTACACCACGAGCGAGGACTACACGCGCATCACCGAGTTCAAGAACATGACCGGCCAGGTTTTGCCCGGCAAGACCACCATCATGAAGGAGTACTCCAAGGCCTATACGCCCGGTTCGGGCGAGACGCCGTACTACGCTATCCTGGAGCCCGAGAACCGTGAGCTCTACGAGCGCTATCTTGAGCGCGTCCAGAACCTGACGAACTTCCACCCGGTGGGTCGTCTGGCCGAGTATCGTTACTACGATATGGACGCCGTGACCAATTCCGCCCTCGATCTTTCGGATGAGATTATCGCCTGCCATGCATAAAGTCATAACATTCGGTATTCCCTCATATAACGCCGCCAAGGACATGGACCATTGCATCACCTCCATCTTGGAGGGGAGCAATTACGCCACCGATATCGAGATTATCGTAGTGGACGACGGCTCCAAGGACGAGACGGCCGATAAGGCCGACGAGTGGGAGGCACGTTATCCCGGTATCATTCGCGCGGTGCACCAGGAGAACGGCGGCCACGGTATTGCCGTCCTTTCGGGTCTGCGCGAAGCACAGGGCACCTACTACAAGGTCGTCGACTCGGATGACTGGCTCGATGCTGCGGCTCTTTCGACTATGCTGTCGATTCTGCGTGGCTTTGAAGAGCGTGACCAGCGCGTTGACCTGTTTATCTCGAACTACGTGTACGAGAAGGTTTACGAGGGCACGCATACCGCTATTGGCTACAAATTTGCCCTGCCGCGCAAAAAGATCTTTTCCTGGGATCAGATCGGTCATTTCCGCCTGGACCAGAACCTACTCATGCACAGCCTGTGCTATCGCACGGATGTGCTGCGCGAGTCCAACCTTCCCATGCCGCCGCACACGTTCTATGTGGACAACATCTACGCCTACGTGCCGCTACCGCGTTGCAAGACCATGTACTACGCCGACATCGACCTCTATCGCTACTTTATCGGTCGCGAGGGCCAGAGTGTCAACGAGGCCACGATGGTCAAGCGTCTGGACCAGCAGTTCCGCGTGACGCGCATCATGATGGAGTCGTACCACTTGTACAGCGATGTTGAGTCGTCGCGCCTGCGCTCGTACATGATGGGCTACTTCACCATGATGATGGCGATCTGCTCGGTGCTTACCAAGCTTTCCGAGGAAGATTGCGCCGACGAGCGCCTAAAGACGCTGTGGAATGATTTGAAGGCCTATGACGAGCGCATGTATCGTCGTGCCCGCTACGGCGTGGTCGGGTTCTTCACCAATCTGCGCGGACGGGCCGGAGACAAAACCACACTCGGCCTATACCGTCTTGCCTCAAAGATCTTCAAATTCAACTAGCTGCTGAGTAATCGCTGCTGATAGGTTGACTGGGCCCCTTGGCCTTTAGTTTGCTACTGCGAACAGTCCTGCTCGCACGGAAAGCGCATTAAGTGCTTTCCGGCTCGTGCGGAACTTGTATCAAACTAAAGACCAAGGGGCCTCTGCAATAAGAATCGATTGTCAGGTTATTTGAATTTGAAGATCTTCGACGCGCGGTACACAGGGGCCTGGGCTGAAAAGAATTAGGTTGGAAGTCGGTCGGAGGCGGGCGGGCATTACGTTTGTCGCGAGTTCCGCATGCAAAGAAGGCCACTTAATGTGGCCTTCGTCTTGCATAGGACTGTAGAGCAGCAAACGTAATGCCCGCCCGCCTCCGACCGACGGTCGAGTGGACTACTTTGCGGCGCCAGGGATGCCGTGGGAGGTTTTGGCGGTTTTGGCTCCGTTTACGATGGCAGTTTCCAGGGCCCTTACTGCGAGCATGCCCAGCAGGTCTAGGGGAACGGCGGCGCTTGTCCGGGCGCCCAGTTTGCCGCTGGCGAGGGTGTAGATGGTGTCGCCGTCGTTGGTGGTGTGCGTGGGACGGATGGCGTGTGCGTAGGCGTCTGCGGCCATCTGGGAGACCTTGGTGGCTTGTGCCTTAGTGAGTTCCACGTTGGTGATGATGCAGCTGATGGTGGTGTTGGTGCGGTCGAGCGGCATCTGCATGGATCCGGCGGCGGCAAAGGCTGCGAGTTCCATGTCGACGATCTGGTCGCTATCGGCTGCGGCGCGCATGCCGGCGACCCACTCGCCGGTGAAGGGGTCGACAACGTTGCCGCAGGCGTTGACCGAGACCACGGCGCCCACCTTGACGGGACCGAGTGCCACGGCGGCAGCTCCAAGACCGGCCTTCATGCAGGTGGCAGGCCCCATGAGCTTACCCACGGTGGCGCCCGTGCCGGCGCCTACGTTGCCCTGTTCGAGCTTGGTGGGGGTGTGGTCGAGTGCTTCGCGCACGGCGGCGATGCCGGCCTCAATGTCGGGGCGCACGGTGGGGTCGCCAAAGGCAAGGTCGAAGATACAGCTGGAGCACACGATAGGCACCTGCGTGGGGCCGACGGGAAGGCCGATGCCGCGGCTCTCAAGCTCGCGAGCGACGCCGCTTGCAGCTTCGAGGCCAAAGGCCGATCCGCCCGAAAGGCAGACGGCGTGGACCTTGTCGACGGTGTTCTCGGGTCGTAGCAGGTCGGTCTCGCGCGAAGCGGGAGCGCCACCGCGTACGTCAACGCCGCCGGTGGCGCCCTCGGGTGCCACGATTACGGTGCAACCGGTGCCGGCCTCCTCGTCCGTATAGTTGCCATAGCAAAAGCCATCGACATCGCAGACGTCAATGGCCTCGAGCAGTGTATCCATGTTTAACTCCTATCGGTTTTCCGCCGCGCCTTGTGCCCGGTCGGGATCCGTACGGTACGCCAAAATTGTAGGCGCTGGGGAATACCCAGCGCCAGATGCAATTACGAGAGTTTTTGAATCGCGCGCGCGACGCGGGCGATGGGTAGGCCCACTACGTTATAGAAGTCGCCCGAAATATCGTGCACGAGCATGCGGCCGCCTGTGCCCTGGATGCCGTAGGCGCCTGCCTTATCCATGGGCTCACCCGAGGCAACGTAGTGCTCGATCTGCTCGTCGGTGAGCTCGTAGAATGTCACGTCGGTCACATCGACAAACGACAGGCTCTCGGCGGCATGCGGGGCGGCCGTATCGCCTGCCTTAACGATGCAGACGCCGGTTGCGACCTGGTGCGTGCGGCCCGAAAGCTCACGGAGCATGGTGCGCGCCTCGCCCTCGGTTGCCGGCTTGCCCAAAATCTTGCCGTCGAAGGTGACGATGGTGTCGGCCGCGACCGTCAGTTCTTTGGGCTCGGCATACTCGGCAGCAACGGCAGCCGCCTTGGCGCGTGCCAAGCGCTCGACAAGCGTGAGCGGAGCCTCGCCATCAAAGGGCGTTTCGTCGATATCCGCGGGAATCACGCGAATGTTGTAGCCTGCCTCGCGCATCAGCTCTATGCGGCGCGGCGATTGCGAAGCCAAAATCATAGTTGGATGCCCTCGGCGACCTTCTCGACGGCCTTGTCGCCAGCGAGCGTGCGCAGCAGCTCCAATGCAAAGGGGAGTGACTGTGCCATGCCGCTGGCAGTGATGATGTCGCCGTCTTGCGTGACCTTCTCGCCAGTATAGGCGCCTTCGGGGAAGCTTTTCTCAAAGCCAGGGAAGCACGTGGCGTGGCGCCCCTCGAGTAGGTCGAGCTCGCCCAGGATAAACGGGGCGGCGCAGATGGCGGCGACGTGCTTGGTCGCGGCGAACTCGCAGACCACGTCGCAGACACGCTGATCGGCGCGCAGGTTGGTGGCACCGGGCAGGCCGCCGGGCAGCACGACGCAGTCGTACTCGTCAAAGTTGATCTCATCAAAGAGCGCATCGCAGGTCACGGGGATCTGCAGCGAGCTTACGACCTCACGCGTGGGCATAATCGAGACGAGCGTGGCACGCACGCCGCCGCGACGCATGACATCGACCATGGTCAAGCATTCAATAGTTTCAAAGCCATCGGCGGCGAGAACGGCAACGCTGGGCATGAGGGTTCCTTTCATAGGCGGCATACAATTAGCCGTCTTATACCCCGAAGACCTCCGCTTGCCACGCTCGATTTCCCAATGATTTTTCTGAGCAATGATTAAGTGGCTAGTTGCGCCTAAGGTGGACGACGGTCTCGCAGTGGAAGGTTTGTGGGAACAGGTCGACTGGCGTGATCTTTACGGGGGAGAAGGTGCCTTCCTCGACAAAGCGTTTGAGATCGCGCGCCAGGGTGGCCGGGTCGCAGCTCACGTAGGCGACATCGTGGGCACTCGTGCTGGCGATAAGGTCGATCGCTTCGGGGGCGAGGCCTGCGCGCGGCGGGTCGACCACCAAGACGTCGGCATCCTGGTCGGGGAACTCGCGCACCGCGTCTCCGCCAATGACGTCGACGTTATCAAGCTTGTTGATCTCCAGGTTACGGCGCAGGTCGCGCACGGCGGGGCCGTAGGCCTCGACGGCGGCGACAAAGTCGCAGCGGCGGGCGAGCGGCAGGGTAAAGGTGCCGGCACCGCAGTACAGGTCCACGGCAAGCTCGTCTTCCTGCGGATCGAGCGTTTCCATGACAAGCTCGATCAAAATCTCGGCACCCTTGGTGTTGACCTGGAAAAAAGAGGGGGCAGACAAGCGCATCTGACCCTCGGCGATATTCTCGGTCCATGAGCCCTCTCCGGCGAGCATTTCGACCTTGGAGACACGGCGGGCCTTCTTTTCGCCCTTGCTCATCACGCGCACGATGCTCGTGGGATGAGCGGCGTCCGCCAGCACGCGGGAGACCTGCGAGCGCGGAAAAGAGCCTGTGGGCGTCCAGAGTGCGACCTCGAGTGCCTTGGTGCGGCGCGATGCGCGAATGCCCACGCGTTCGAGCCCCAAGTCATGGCTGCCGCTTAGATAGTTGAGTGCGCCGACGACCGATTTGAGTGCCTTCGGGAAGCGCTTATCGAACAGCGGACACATATCGACGGTCACGATTTTGCTGGGGTCGACACCGTGCATGCCAAGGCGCACGCGACCGTTGACGACGGTCGGTTCGAGCTCGATTTTATTGCGGTAGCCCCAGTCGTCCTTGGTGTGGCAGATGGGCTGTACCAACTCATCTGCCAGCTCAGGAGCGAACTTGCCGATGCGCTCGAGCGTGGAGCGCAGGTTTTGCTCCTTGGCGGCGAGCTGTGCCGTGCGTGAGAGATTGCCCCACGAGCAGCCGCCGCAGATGCCCACGAAGGGGCAGGGAGACTGAATGCGATCGGGGCTTGGCTCCAGAATCTCGGTGGTGCGGGCACGCATGAACGACTTGCCGTCCTGTACGACCTCGGCCTCGACGGTGTCGCCTGCCACGGCGCCCTGCACAAAGACGGCCTTGCCGTTGTCGGCGTGCGCCAGCCCGTCGGCGCCGTAGGTCATCGATTCTATAGTGAGCTTCATATTCCTGCCTGTCATTCGCGTTGTTGTTCGCACCATGGTAGCAGGGAAAAGCGCCCCGCATCCGAGGCTTTCCTCAAATGCGGGGCGCTTCTACAAACTGCTTCTACAAACGACTATTTCGTCTTGCCGGTAATGAGCGTCTTAAGACCCAGGCCGATCAGACCCAGGCCCATGCGCACGCGGCCGGGGCGATGGCGCTCGATGGCCTTGGTCTTGCCGGCGGGCTTATCGCGACGGGCGCTCGTCTCGGGTGCGGGCTTGGTGACCTGCGGATCGGGCTGAGGTGCAGGTGCAGGCTCGGGCTCAATGACGGTCGCCTGGACCTCTTGGACCTTGGGTGCTACTGGCTGCGGCTCGGCCTCGGAGGCAGGTTCCGCCTCAATGACGGGCTCGGGCGCGGCCTCGGCGTTGCGATAGGCGCGCTCCAGCAGGGCTTCCTGTGAGTTGAAGGGTTTCTCACCCTCTGCACGCTCCACGGGGACCCAGGTGCCGTCGCTCGTGAGGCTGCGGGCCTTCACGTTGTCGCGCAGCTGCATGCCCATGTACTCGTGCACCAGAGCGCGGCAGGTGGGGTCGAGCACGGGGAAGGCAATCTCCACGCGGTGCTCGGTGTTGCGCGTCATCATGTCTGCCGAGCTCAGGTAAATCATGTCCGAGTCCACGCCGAAAGCATAGACGCGCGCGTGCTCCAAAAAGCGTCCGACGATGGAGCGGACATGCACGTTCTCGGTCTTGCCCGGAACACCGGGCTTGAGGCACGAGATGCCGCGGATGATCATGTCTACGCGCACGCCGGCACACGATGCCTCGGCGATCTTGTCGATAACCTCGCGGTCGGTCAGTGAGTTGAGCTTAAAGAACACGCGGGCGGGCTCGCCGGCAAGGGCGCGCTGGATCTCGCGGTCAAGCCCGCGCATGATGAGCGGTTTCAGTCCGACGGGCGCCACACCCAGGAAGCGGTAGTCGCCGCGCAGGTTGCCCAGCGACAGATTGCGGAAGAACAGGTTGGCGTCTTCACCGATGCCGGGATGGGCTGTCATGAGCATAAAGTCGCTGTAGAGTTTGGCCGTCTTCTCGTTAAAGTTGCCGGTGCCCAAAAGCGTGAGGCGGGTGAGCGCCATGCCCTCGCGATAGGTGAGCTGGCAGATCTTGGAGTGGCACTTAAAGCCTTCGGAGCCGTAGATGACGGTGCAGCCTGCCTCTTCCAGACGCTCGGCCCACTCGATGTTGTTCTGCTCGTCAAAGCGGGCGCGGAGCTCCATGAGCACCGTGACCTCTTTGCCGTTCTCGGCGGCATCGATCAGCGACTCGCATAGGCGGCTCTGCTTGGCCACGCGGTAGAGCGTGATGCGCAACGAGATGCACTCGGGATCGTAGGCTGCCTCGTGTACCAGATCCAGGAACGGATTCATGGCCTCGTAAGGGTAGAAGAGCAGCTTGTCGTGCTGCAGCACCTGCTCGCGGATGGAGCGGGTCATGTCGATGGTGGGGTTGGGCTGTGGCTTAAACGGCGTAAAGAGGAGCTCGTTGCGCAGGTGCTCGGGAATCTTGCCCTCAATGCCAAAGACGTAGCCCAGGTTGAGCGGGATATCGCAGGTAAAGACAGAGCGGCGCGAAAGCTCGAGCGCCTTGCGGATAGTCTTGAGCGTCGCCTTCTCGAGCGACCCCGAGACCGCGAGCACTACCGGCTGCAGGCGCAGGCGCTTCTTGAGAATGCGCTTCATGTGCTGGCGGTAGTCCTCTTCCTCTTCGACGCCCTCGCCGTCCGGATCGATGTCGGCGTTGCGGGTGACGCGGATCAGCGCACGATCCAGCGGCTTATAGGAGCCAAAGCAGCTGTCCAGGCAGGCGAGGATGACGTCCTCGAGCAAGATGTAGGAGTAGGTGCCGGTGGGCGAGGGGATCTCGACCACGCGGTTCATCGAGGCGGGAATCTCGATAAGGCCCAGTAGGCTCTCCTCGTCGGTGGCGCCGTCCAGACCACAGGCCAGATAGAGCGCGCCGTTGCGCAGGTTGGGGAAGGGGTGGCGAGGATCGATGACCAGCGGCGAGATGACCGGCGACACGTAGGCCTGGAAGTAGCGGGTTACAAAGGTACGCTCCTCGGGCGTAAGCGAATCGATGTGGGCGCGGTGAACGCCCAAGGTGTCGAGCTTGCCCTCGATGCTCTTAAAGATGGACTCCCAACGGGTAAGGAGCCCGGGCATTTCGGCCATGACAGCATCGACCTGTTCGGAGGCGGTCATATTGCTCTTGTTGTCGACAGGTTGTTTTTTGAGCTCCGCCAGATCGGACAGGCCGCCCACGCGCACCATAAGGAACTCGTCGAGGTTGGACTCGAAGATCGAGACGAACTTTAGTCGCTCGAATAACGGAACGGTTTCGTCGAAGGCTTCGTCGAGCACGCGGTTGTCAAAGCGTAGCCAGCTGAGCTCTCGGTTTTGCGTGTATGAGAAGTCGCGCGGCGGTTTGCGCAGCTTTGCGGCGGCTTGCTTCTTTTCGATTTTGCTCGGCATATGCATCTGTCCGTTCAGTCCCCACAGGGGACGGTAGCCTAACACTATTCACTATTGTCTCAATTTAGTCGACCTGTGGCACGGACGTATTGCGTGAACGGTATCTTTACCTACTTCTTACGCTGCCAAGGCATGCAACTAACTGCCCAACTCGTTTAGAAACAATCTATATCCATACTCAATTGGTGAGGATGTATGAATAAGAATGATTGCGAGCTGAATATAATCGAATCCAAATTGAATCATGAACAAACGACATATATATGCAGAAAACCGTTTTAGCTATGCAATTCCTAAACATGAAAATATTTGTGCAATCTAGCTTAATTCCTTAGAAAAAAGAACATTTACCTTTGAAAACCTGCTTTAGAGAACCGAAGTGCATCATGGGGGAATCATATGAGATATACCGTTCATCGCACTTTGCTGACCGTTCGGGGGCGAGGTGGAATTGCAGGTGGTTTTTGGATATAACTAGAGCTGTCAGCAAGCAGCGTCCCATACGGAGGGGCGCTAACGAATCGGCCCTGACAAGGGCCCGAAAGAAAGGTAGGAGGCCATGACGAAAGGTCTGCACGTGCCTTCCGAGATCGGCAAGCTCAGGAAGGTCTGCCTGCACCGTCCCGGCGACGAGCTCCTCAACCTGCCGCCCGACGAGCTCGAGCGACTCCTGTTCGACGACGTCCCGTTCCTGGAGGTCGCGCAGCAGGAGCACGACACCTTCGCCCAGATCCTGAGGGACCAGGGCGTGGAGGTCCTCTATCTCGAGAACCTCGTCGCCGAGGTGTTCGACCAGGTCCCCGGCGCCCGCGCCGAGTTCACCGACCAGTACATCGCCGAGGCCGGCATCCGCGGCCAGCACATGCCGCAGATCGTCCGCGAGAAGCTGGACTCCATCGAGGACAACCTCGAGTTCGTCAAGAAGACCATGGCCGGCATGACCAAGTCCGAGATCGACATGCCCCTCACGGCGTCCACGACCCTCGACTCCCTGGTCAACTCCGAGTCCGAGTCCGACCTGATCATCGACCCGATGCCCAACCTCTACTTCACCCGCGACCCGTTCGCGGTCATCGGCGAGGGCGTCAACCTCAACCGCATGTACTCGGTCACCCGCAACCGCGAGACCCTGTACGGCAAGTACATCTTCAAGTACCACCCCGACTACAAGGACGTCTCGCTGTACTTCCGCCGCGACTGCCAGTTCCACACCGAGGGCGGCGACGTGCTGAACATCAACGAGAAGACCCTCGCCGTCGGCATCTCCCAGCGCACCCAGGCCGCCGCGATCGACGTCATGGCCCAGAACATCTTCTGGAACTCCGACTCCAAGGTCGAGCGCATCCTGGCCTTCGACATCCCGGTCTCGCGCGCCTTCATGCACCTCGACACGGTCTTCACCCAGATCGACGTCGATAAGTTCACGATCCACCCCGCCATCATGGGCACCCTGCGCGTCTACGAGCTGACCGCCGGCAAGAACCCGGGCGACGTGAACATCCGCCTGATCGAGGACACCCTCGAGCACGTCCTGGAGGACGCCACCGGCGTCGACCAGGTCAAGCTGATCCCCTGCGGCGGCGGCGACCCGATCGCGGCCTCCCGCGAGCAGTGGAACGACGGCTCCAACACCCTGTGCGTCGAGCCCGGCAAGATCTGCGTCTACGCCCGCAACACCGTCACCAACGACGTGCTGTACAAGGAGGGCCTGGACCTTCTCGTCGTGCCCTCCGCCGAGCTCTCCCGCGGCCGCGGCGGCCCGCGCTGCATGAGCATGCCCTTCTGGCGCGAGGACCTCTAAGGTCTTTCAGGACCCGTACAGGTCATAATACATACATCTAGCTGCCATTAGATGTCTCCCATTGGGGCGGTGCGGGTTTTCGCACCGCCCCAATCTTGTATGAGGGACGTCAACACGATTGGATGACTGCTTTTGTAAGGAGCTTGGCCATGGACATCAAGACGATTGGCGTTGAGGAATGGCTCAACGTTTGGGAGAAAAGTGCCACGTGGGACATCGCCCAGTCGACGATCTCGTCGCTCACCATGGGCGAGCTGCGCGCGCTCGATGAGCAGGACGGCGCCACGTTCTACGAGCGCTTGGACCGCGAGAAGATGAACTACGGCTGGATCGAGGGCTCGCCGGAGTTTAAGGCCGTGGTTGCCAAGCTGTATCGTCGGGAGGTCAATCCCGACCACATTCTGCAGACCAATGGCTGCACGGGTGCGAACCTCAACGCCATCATGGCCGTGGTCGAGCCCGGCGACCACGTTATCGCCGAGTGGCCCACCTACGCGCCGCTCTACGAGATTCCGCGCACGCTGGGCGCCGAGGTCGAGTATTGGGAGCTTTGCGAGGAACTCGGCTGGAAGCCCGATATCGAGGAACTCAAGCGCTTGGTGCGCCCCAACACCAAGCTTATCTGCATAAACAACGCATCGAACCCCATCGGTACGGTGCTCGATACCGATATGCTCGGCCAGATTGCCGAGATCGCCCGTTCGGTGGGCGCCTACGTGCTGTGCGACGAGGTGTATCTGCCGCTCGAAAACACTGAGTCCTTTATGTCGATGGTCGACGTGTACGAGAGGGCCATTGTCACCAACTCGTTGTCGAAGACCTATTCGACGCCTGCGGCCCGCGTGGGCTGGGTCGTGGCCGACGAAGAGGTGTCCAACCGCATCCGTACCTATCGCGATTACACCATGATCTGCGGCGGTGTGTTCAACGATGCCCTGGCGACCTATGTGCTTGAGCACAAGGATAAGATTCTCGAGCGCAATCGCAAGATCGTGTTTGGCAACCGCGATATCGCGCAGGCTTGGATCGATACGCAGCATCGCGTTTCCTGGACGGCCCCGCAGGGCGTGTCCACCTCGTTTATCCAGCTGGATATTCCCGAGGATGACGAGGAGTTCTGCAGGCGCCTGCTGTCCGAGAGGGGAGTGCTGCTGGTCCCCGGTAGCCGTTTTGAGCTTCCCTGCGGCGCACGCCTGGGCTACTGCGCGAGCGAGGACGTTCTGCGCGAGGGCCTGAGGCTTTTGGGCGAGGCACTGGCGGAGTTCGATCGCTAGGATTCCGATGGTCTTCGGGGGCCTTATCCAAATTAGCCGAAGATAATCGAAAACGGACCCGTTTCCCTAGGGGAAGCGGGTCCGTTTTTCTATACCGAGAAGTCAAGTTGTTACAAATGGGGCCGTAAAGCGAGGCGGTATCCGCTGGGCCTTATACTGAGTTTCCGGTGAACGGTATCAAGCGTCTGGTAAACGGTAATTTATTTATCAGAAATGAATAGGACAAACTTTTTTCTGAATAAAAATGAAAATGGTTGAGACGCGGTGTGAACCGCTAATTCTATTCATAGCTTTATTTGAAATATGCAATTTGAGGATGGTTTAACAAAGTTTAGTTCCATTTGATTTTAGGATTAAAACGCGTTTAAGCACGTAAATACGCTTTATTAAGATGAAGTGTGCCATGCGTGAAGTATATGTGTATGCCGTTCACCCCCTATAAAAAACCGTTCGGGGGCAAGGTGGAAGTATGAGCTGATTTTGGATATAAATATGTCGTCAGCAATAACGCCTCACACGGAGGGGCGCTAACGAATCGGCCCTGACAAGGGCCCGAAAGAAAGGTAGGAGGCCATGACGAAAGGTCTGCACGTGCCTTCCGAGATCGGCAAGCTCAGGAAGGTCTGCCTGCACCGTCCCGGCGACGAGCTCCTCAACCTGCCGCCCGACGAGCTCGAGCGACTCCTGTTCGACGACGTCCCGTTCCTGGAGGTCGCGCAGCAGGAGCACGACACCTTCGCCCAGATCCTGAGGGACCAGGGCGTGGAGGTCCTCTATCTCGAGAACCTCGTCGCCGAGGTGTTCGACCAGGTCCCCGGCGCCCGCGCCGAGTTCACCGACCAGTACATCGCCGAGGCCGGCATCCGCGGCCAGCACATGCCGCAGATCGTCCGCGAGAAGCTGGACTCCATCGAGGACAACCTCGAGTTCGTCAAGAAGACCATGGCCGGCATGACCAAGTCCGAGATCGACATGCCCCTCACGGCGTCCACGACCCTCGACTCCCTGGTCAACTCCGAGTCCGAGTCCGACCTGATCATCGACCCGATGCCCAACCTCTACTTCACCCGCGACCCGTTCGCGGTCATCGGCGAGGGCGTCAACCTCAACCGCATGTACTCGGTCACCCGCAACCGCGAGACCCTGTACGGCAAGTACATCTTCAAGTACCACCCCGACTACAAGGACGTCTCGCTGTACTTCCGCCGCGACTGCCAGTTCCACACCGAGGGCGGCGACGTGCTGAACATCAACGAGAAGACCCTCGCCGTCGGCATCTCCCAGCGCACCCAGGCCGCCGCGATCGACGTCATGGCCCAGAACATCTTCTGGAACTCCGACTCCAAGGTCGAGCGCATCCTGGCCTTCGACATCCCGGTCTCGCGCGCCTTCATGCACCTCGACACGGTCTTCACCCAGATCGACGTCGATAAGTTCACGATCCACCCCGCCATCATGGGCACCCTGCGCGTCTACGAGCTGACCGCCGGCAAGAACCCGGGCGACGTGAACATCCGCCTGATCGAGGACACCCTCGAGCACGTCCTGGAGGACGCCACCGGCGTCGACCAGGTCAAGCTGATCCCCTGCGGCGGCGGCGACCCGATCGCGGCCTCCCGCGAGCAGTGGAACGACGGCTCCAACACCCTGTGCGTCGAGCCCGGCAAGATCTGCGTCTACGCCCGCAACACCGTCACCAACGACGTGCTGTACAAGGAGGGCCTGGACCTTCTCGTCGTGCCCTCCGCCGAGCTCTCCCGCGGCCGCGGCGGCCCGCGCTGCATGAGCATGCCCTTCTGGCGCGAGGACCTCTAAGTCTTTCCGTTTCCGGTGCGGTCCCCCTACAACCGCACCGGCTTCGCCCGTTAAACGGGCACCACTAATACTTACGTAATTCATTTCTTCGAAAGGAATCAAACCATGGGTGTTAACCTTTCCGGCCGTAGCTTCCTCAAGCTTCTCGACCTCACCACCGAGGAGATCGAGTACCTGCTCAAGCTCTCCAAGAACTTCAAGGATATGAAGCGCGCTGGCGTTCCGCACCGCTATCTCGAGGGCAAGAACATCGTTCTGCTCTTCCAGAAGACCTCTACTCGTACCCGCTGCGCCTTCGAGGTCGGCGGCATGGATCTGGGCATGGGCGTCACCTACCTCGATCCGGGTTCGTCGCAGATGGGCAAGAAGGAGTCCATCGAGGACACTGCCCGCGTTCTCGGCCGCATGTATGACGGCATCGAGTTCCGTGGCTTTGCCCAGGACGACGTCGAGGAGCTCGCTGCTAAGTCCGGCGTGCCCGTGTGGAACGGCCTGACCACCGAGTGGCACCCCACCCAGATGCTCGCCGACATCCTGACCGTCCAGGAGAACTTCAACTACGACATCAAGGGCAAGACCCTCGTCTTCATGGGCGACTGCAAGAACAATGTCGCTCGCTCCCTCATGGTCGTCTGCTCCAAGCTCGGCATGAACTTCGTGGCCTGCGGCCCCGAGGAGTGCATGCCCGCTGACGACGTCATCGAGGCCTGCAAGCCCATCGCCGAGGCTAACGGCTGCACCATCAAGCTGACCACCGACGTCAAGGACGGCGTCACCGGTGCCGACGTTATCTACACCGACGTGTGGGTCTCCATGGGCGAGCCCGACGAGGTCTGGGCCGAGCGCATCGCTCAGCTCACCCCGTATCGTGTCACCTCCGAGGTCATGGCTATGGCCAACCCGGGTGCCATCTTCCTGCACTGCCTGCCCAGCTTCCACGACACCAACACCACCATTGGCGCCGAGAAGTGCGAGCAGTTCGGCATCACCGAGCAGGAGGTCACCGACGAGGTCTTCGAGAGCCCCGCTTCCAAGGTCTTCGACGAGGCCGAGAACCGCATGCACACCATCAAGGCTGTCATGTACGCCACGCTCAAGTAAGAGCATCTAGCATCTCGCTCGGGGTGTATTGCTGCACACCCCGAGCGGTTTTATCTGGTAATAATCTCGCATCAAGCGGCAGGCACGGCACGGAAGAGCCGCTTCTGGCGAGATCAGTAAATGATTTATGAAGGGGGGGATGAGAACTATGACTGAGACCGCTAAGAAAAAGCGCGGTATGCCTTCATCGTTCACCATTCTTCTTGCTCTGCTGGCAATTGTCGCAGTGATTACCGTTATCGTCTCCGGCACGTCCGGCGGCGCGGTTACTGCCGCCCGTCTGAGCGATTTCTGCACCGCCCCGATTAAGGGCTTCGCTGACGCTCTGCCCGTCTGCCTCTTCGTTATGATCTTGGGCGGCTTCCTCGGTATGATGACCGAGACCGGCGCCCTGGACAACGGCATCGCCGTTCTGGTGCAGAAGCTTAAGGGCAACGAGATTATGCTCATTCCCGTGCTGATGCTCATCTTCTCCCTCGGTGGTACCACCTATGGTATGTGCGAGGAGACCGTTCCCTTCTACGCCCTGCTCGCCGCTACCATGATGGCCGCTGGCTTCGACCCCATGGTCGGTGCCGCTACCGTCCTGCTCGGCGCTGGCTGCGGCTGCCTGGGCTCCACGGTTAACCCGTTCGCCGTCGGCGCTGCCGTCGACGCTCTGACCGGCGTTGGCATTGAGGTCAACCAGTCCATCATCATCGGCCTCGGTGCCGTCCTGTGGATTGTCACTACCGCTATGTCCATCTTCTTCGTGATGAGCTACGCCAAGAAGGTCAAGGCTGACAAGGGTTCCACCATCCTGTCGATGCAGGAGCTCAAGGACGCCGAAGAGGCTCACGGCAAGGCTGCTTCCGAGGTCCACAAGGAGGTCAAGCTCACCGGTCGTCAGAAGGGTGTTCTGATTGCCTTCGCCTTCACCTTCGTCGTCATGATCGTCGGCTTCATTCCGCTGGCCGACCTCAACGAGGGCGTCGCTAACTTCTTCGACGCTGGCGCTGTCTACGACGCCGACGGTAACGCCGTCGTCCAGGGCTGGTCTGCCCTGATCACCGGCCTGCCCATTGGCCAGTGGTACTTCGACGAGGCTTCCACCTGGTTCTTCCTTATGGCCGTCCTGATCGGTATCATCGGTGGCCTGTCCGAGAAGCAGATCGTTAACACCTTTATCACCGGCGCTGCCGACATGATGTCCGTTGTTCTCGTCATCGCCCTCGCCCGTGGTATCTCCGTCCTCATGGCTAACACCGGCCTCGACGTCTTCGTCCTCGACGCTGCCGCCAATGCTCTGGCTGGCCTGTCCGGCGTGATCTTCGCTCCCATGAGCTTCCTGGTCTACTTCGGCCTGTCCTTCCTGATCCCCTCGACCTCCGGTATGGCCACCGTCTCCATGCCCATCATGGGACCGTTGGCTGTTAAGCTTGGCTTCTCGCCTGAGGTCATGGTCATGATCTTCTCCGCCGCCATCGGTGTCGTGAACCTGTTCACCCCGACCTCCGGCGCCATCATGGGCGGTCTCGCCCTGGCCAAGATCGAGTGGACGACCTGGCTCAAGTTTGCCCTTAAGCTCATCGTCGCGCTCTCTGTCGTCTGCGCCATCATCCTGACCGTCGCCTGCGTGTTGATCTAAGTACCCAACGGGTACCCCACGGAAACCTTGACGATCCTGTAGAGGATCACCTGGTCATCGTCTGTCCGGTGGGGTAAACCCACCGGTAGACTCCTACCTTTAGCCCCCTTCCGTTCCGTGCGCGGGAGGGGGCGCTCTTGTGTTCCGGCGTTTTACCAAACGCCGGAACCACTCGACGCTGCAAGCCCGCCAGAGCGGCAATCTGACGTTCAATCGTCGGGCATGGCCAAAAGGCCTATGCCCTCCTCTTTCACGTCACCTTGCTCGCTCTGGCGGGCTTTCGCTGACTTTTGCTCCACCTGCGGCGCTGCCATTGTTGGTGTTATGGGGCGGTGCAATGGGGTCAGGTTAGTTTGCACCAAATATGTCCGACAAGAGGTTTGACGGATGTTTGGTTGGTGCCTGTTGATGGTCTGGGTATCGGGGAGGGCGGGCTCCGTTATAATCGCCTAGAACATTAAGTGGAAACGGGACGGGAGCCATATATGCGCCAGGGTTTCGACAACGCGAAATATATCGAGCTGCAGGCCGCTCATATTAAGGAGCGCATCTCGCAGTTTGGCGGCAAACTCTATTTGGAGTTTGGCGGCAAGCTGTTTGACGACTATCACGCGAGTCGCGTGCTGCCGGGTTTTGAACCGGACAGCAAGTTCCGCATGCTCAAGAGCATTGCCGATGACGTTGAGGTCATCATCGCGATCAACGCGAACCACATCGAGAAAAACAAGGCTCGTGGTGACCTTGGCATTACCTATGACGAGGATGTGCTGCGCCTGGTTGACCTGTTCCGCGGCAACGGCTTTGCCGTCGCGGCTGTGGTCATCACCCAGTACGCCGGCCAGCCTGCTGCCGATGTGTTCCGCAACCGCCTGAACGCGCTCGGTATTCCCGCCAAGCTGCACTATCCCATCGAGGGGTATCCGCACGATGTCGATCTGATCGTGTCCGACGATGGCTACGGCAAGAACGAGTTTGTCGAGACCACCCGACCGCTCGTCGTGGTCACTGCCCCCGGTCCTGGCTCGGGCAAGCTTGCCACCTGTCTGTCTCAGCTCTATCACGAGCACAAGCATGGCACGGCCGCCGGCTATGCCAAGTTCGAGACCTTCCCGGTTTGGAATCTTCCTCTGACGCATCCGGTCAATATTGCCTACGAGGCCGCCACGGCTGACCTCGACGACGCCAATATCATCGATTCGTTCCACCTTGAGGCCTACAACAAGACCACGGTCAACTACAACCGCGACGTCGAGGCCTTCCCGGTAGTCCGTGCCCTGATGGAAAAGATCTTGGGCAAGAGCCCCTACCAGAGCCCTACGGACATGGGCGTCAATATGGTCGGCTTTGCCATCACCGATGACGATGCCTGCCGCGACGCTTCCAAGATGGAGATCGTCCGCCGCTACTTTACCGCGGTCGAAAATGTGCGCCGTACCGGCGTGGGCGATGAGCAAGTCGACCGTCTCAAGATTATTATGAAGAAAGCCGGCATCGATAAGAACTACTCACCGGCGCGCTCGGCGGCCCTCACCAGGGAGCAGCTGACGGGTGGTCCCGTGGGTGCCATGGTCATGCCCGATGGCTCCGTGGTGACCGGCAAGACTTCCACGCGCCTGGGCGCCGCGAGCTCGCTCATCATGAATGCACTTAAGCATGTCTCGGGCGTCGACCTTGAGCTCGAGGTCATTAGCGATGAAGCGATCGAGCCCATCAGCAAGCTCAAGACGCATTTCCTGGGCAGCAAAAACCCGCGCCTCCACACCGACGAGACGCTTATGGCGCTGTCGATCACCTCGGCCACGAGTGAGACGGCCGCTCGCGTCCTTTCGGGCCTGGAGCAGCTGCGCGGTTGCGATGCCTTCTTTAGCGTGATTATCTCGCCGACGGACGAGACGGTGCTGCGCAAACTGGGTATCAACGTGTGCTGCGAGCCCAAGTTTGAGCGCCGCGGTTTCTTCCACCGCTAAGTTTGAAGCACCGCGGTAATTGCATTGCATTTTGGCCGTATCGGGTTAGCGCCCGGTACGGCTTTTTGATCAATAAAGCGCCTATTTCGGCGAAAAATAGCCGTTTACCTGCCTAGAAACAATTTGAGCGGTATACAATAACCGTAACTGTTTCATCCTTAGCGGGATGCCGCATGATGGATATTACCTGCCATCGTGAGGTGTGTCGGTCGCGCACGGCGCGTTAGATGCTCGTGCTCGGTTTGAGGAGGCTGCTATGGCGGGCAAGGGTCGTGCGAGTGTCAACGATATGAAGCGTGTCGAGGTGCTGGTGTTGATGGAGATCGACCAGCAAACCGAAGACAATGGCGGGCCGTATGGTTTCTCGCGCAAAACGCTTGCCGAGCGCGTGGGGGTTTCGCCGTATCGTGCCCGCGCCGCAATCGATCGCTTGGATTCCGAAGGCATGATTGATGTCGTCTCGCGTTATAGCGACGACGGCGGTCAGCTTGCAAATGGCATTTGCCTCACCGAACGTGGCGAGTGGTATCTTGAGGGCGTCCGTACCGGCATGCTCGTTCAAGAAATGCTTGAGGACGAGGTTGCTGATCGATAGCAGCATGTAACCCTTGCCATAGCGACGCCGCCTGGGAAACCGGGGGGCGTTTTGTTTCAAGATTGAGAAATGCAATCGCACGCAAGAAAAATTGCGAACGGTCCGCGGCGCGAGTATTACAATGAAGACCCGTAAGATGTGGATAAACAACTTCTACGGGAAGCGCAGGTAACTCAATATGACCAAGCATGTGTTCGTAACCGGTGGCGTGGTTTCGTCCTTGGGCAAGGGTATCACCGCGGCCTCGCTGGGCCGTCTGCTCAAGTCGCGTGGCTACAAAGTAACGATGCAGAAGGCCGATCCGTATCTGAACGTCGACCCCGGTACCATGAGCCCCTTCCAGCATGGTGAGGTCTTCGTTACCGAGGATGGTTACGAGTCCGACCTGGACCTGGGTCATTACGAGCGCTTTATTGATGAGAACCTGACCCGCGATTCCAACTTTACGACCGGCGCCATCTATAAGAGCTTGATCGCCCGCGAGCGTCGCGGCGACTTTTTGGGCGGTACCGTGCAGGTGATTCCTCACGTCACCAATGCCATTAAGGACAAGTTCCGCCGCATCGAGGAGCAGACCGGCTCCGATGTAGTCATCACCGAGCTGGGCGGCACGATCGGCGACATCGAGTCGCAGCCGTTTGTCGAGGCCATCCGCCAGTACCGCAAGGAGGCCGGCCCCGAGAACGTCTGCTACATCCACGTGTCGCTCGTTCCCTATATCGCCGCCGCCCACGAGGTCAAGACCAAGCCCACGCAGCATTCCGTCAAGGAGCTCCGCAGCTTTGGCATCCAGCCCGATATCATCGTGCTGCGCTCCGACCACCATATCGATGACGCTATCCGCGGAAAGATCGCAAGCTTCTGCGACGTCGACACCGATTGCGTCTTTACCAACGAGGACTGCGCGAGCATTTACGATGTTCCGCAGCTGCTTGCCGAGCAGGACTTTGACCTGCGCATTTGCGAACGCCTGGGTCTGGATCCGCGTGAGCGCGACATGAGCGAGTGGAACGAGTTCCTGCGCAAACAGAATCACGCCAACCATCACGCCGACAAGGTGAAGATCGCCGTCGTGGGTAAGTACACGCAGCTGCCCGATGCGTACCTGTCGGTTATCGAGGCCCTGCACCATGCGGGCGTCTTCTACGATCGCCATGTGGACGTCCAGCTGGTCGACGGCGAGAGCCTCGACGAGCAGAATGTCTCCGAGGTTTTGGGCGACGCCTCGGGCATCCTGGTCCCCGGCGGCTTTGGCAAGCGCGCCCTGGAGGGCAAGATCCTCGCGGCCGAGTTTGCCCGTGAGCACAAGATTCCGTATCTGGGCATTTGCCTGGGTATGCAGGTGGCCGTGTGCGAGTTCGCCCGCAACGTCGTCGGCCTTGCCGGCGCCAGCTCCTCCGAGTTCGATCCGGACGGCCCGTTTAGCGTCAT
This sequence comes from Collinsella sp., assembly GCA_052346145.1. Lineage (GTDB taxonomy): Bacteria > Actinomycetota > Coriobacteriia > Coriobacteriales > Coriobacteriaceae > Collinsella. The sequence continues at coordinate 1,666 of DAWDVX010000017.1, read as the reverse complement.
CGATCTGATGAGCTCGCAGGAGGACGTGACCGAGAAGGGCGGCACCATGCGCCTGGGCGCCTATCCGTGCAAGCTCGCCGCCGATACCCTTGCTCGCGAGGCATATGGCGAGGAGCTCGTCTACGAGCGTCACCGTCACCGCTTTGAGTTCAACAACGCCTTCCGTGACCAGCTCGAGGACGCCGGTTTGGTTATCTCGGGTCTGTCGCCCGACGAGCGCCTGGTCGAGATGGTCGAGCTGCCGCGCGACGTGCATCCGTGGTATGTGGCAACCCAGGCTCATCCCGAGTTCAAGAGCCGCCCGACCAACCCGCAGCCGCTGTTCCGCGAGTTCGTGCGCGCTTCGATCGGCCAGCACGAGGGTGTCGACCGTCTGCAGGTGACGCCCATGAACCTCGCTACGGACTAAGGGTGCCGGCGAATAAGGAACATACCGAAGCTACTCCCTCGTCGCTCGCCGTGGCGGCGGGGGAGTATCTCGATTACCTCGCGGTCGAGCGGGGTTTGGCGCGCAACACGATTGCGGCCTATCGTCGTGACCTGACGACGTACTGCGCCTATCTGGAGCGGGCGGGTATTGTGTCTTTTGAAGAGGTGACCCGTCAGGTCGTGGAGGGCTTTGTTGCCGACCGTCGCGATGGGGGCTATTCCGATGCCTCGGTGGAGCGTGCGCTTGCGGTCGTGAAGGGCCTGCATGCCTTTTTGGTGCGCGATGGGGCTGTGGCCCAAAATCCAACGGCGGCGTTGCGCCTGCCTAAAAAGGCTGAGCGTTTGCCGGAGTATCTATCGGTGGAGGATGTCTCGGCGCTGCTCGATCAAGACTTCCCCGAGGGCGAGATGGGCTTGCGCGACCATGCCATCTTGGAAGTGCTCTACGGATGCGGTTTACGTGTGAGCGAGTTGGTGGGGCTCGATGTAGGCGATATCCATATCGACGATGGCTTTGTGCTCGTTCGCGGTAAGGGCTCAAAGGAACGCCTGTCACCGCTGGTGGGAAGCGCGGCGCGAGCTCTGACGCTCTATGTAACTGAGGGGCGTTCTCGCTTGGCGGCCCATGCCCGCGGAACCGAGACCTCGGCGGTCTTTTTAAATAAGAACGGCCGCCGTCTGTCGCGCCAGGCCGTGCATGCGATATGCGAGCGGTATGGGCGTCAGGTGGGGCTGGTGGGGCTCCATCCCCATACCTTGCGCCACTCCTTTGCCACCCACATGCTCGCGGGCGGTGCCGACCTGCGTGTGCTGCAGGAGATTTTGGGCCATGCCGATATTTCGACCACGCAGGTCTACACGCATGTCGACCGCACGCAACTGACCGAGGTCTATCTGGCGGCGCATCCGCTGGCGCATCGTTAACACATCGCTGGCCTGCATATTTATAGGTATTTGGGGACGGGCCCCAGATTGCTGCGGCGTGCTTTTGCGCGCGCATGGGCAATCTGGGGCCCGTCCCATTTTTCGCCACTTGTCGTCGCGGTGGTGGGCCGCACGTGCCTTGGGTGGGGGAGTTTGGGGGCGATGTGAACGCCATGTAAAAGGACGCAAAAATCGCCTCAAGGTCAACTTGAAGGTTGAGGTTGAAAGGCGGGGTGCCACAGGTGGCATCCCGCCTTTGCTGTAAACACAACATATTGTGTTTTCGAACATATGCTCGGGGGTGTTTTACAAC